>NZ_JAOYTK010000019.1:0-73034 GCF_025846885.2 Brucella sp. HL-2
GCCGCCTCAAGGACTGGAGGAGGGTCGCGACACGATATGACAAGCTCATGCTGAACTTTACAGCCACATGCTATATCGCTGCCATCGTCACATGGTGGCTCAATTGAGTCTGGACCCTAAAGCATTTCCAGCAAAAGTGCGAAGCGGTTTTGCGTCGGATAATGTGTAAAAACAAATAATTACAGCGCTTCCAACAAACAAAAAAAGGCCGATCCGATATTTCTTCGAATCGGCCTTTTCATTGTTTCCATTGCTGCGTTAGTTCAGTTCCACCGCCTGGATACGACGGTTTTCAAATTTGATACCAATTTTGCCAGCGATAAGGTCTAGTGCCTTTTGGCCGAAGACTTCCCGTCGCCAGCCGTGCAGTGCGGGCACATTGGCATTTTCGCCTTCAGCTGCGATCTTGTCGATATCATCCGAATTGGCGACAATCTTTGCCGCAACGCCGTGTTCTTCGGTCACAAGCTTGAGCAGAACCTTGAGAATATCGGCTGCCGCTGCGCTACCCTCGGGCGAATGCGATTGCTTGGGTAGGCGCGGCAGATCTTCTTTTGGAATAGCCAGCGCCGACTGGATAGCCGCAATCAGTCCGGATGCCTGAGCGGAACGTTCCCAGCCTTTAGGAATAGAACGCAGGCGCCCCAGTGCTTCTGCATCTTTGGGCTGCTGCTGTGCAATTTCGGCTATTGTGTCGTCCTTGATGACGCGGCCACGTGGAACATTACGCTCGCGTGCTTCACGTTCACGCCATGCTGCAACGGACTGAACGATTGCGAGTTCAATAGGCTTGCGCATGCGGGTTTTAACCCGTTTCCAAGCATCGTCTGGATGCAGATCATAGGTTTCGCGTGCGCTGAGTACTGCCATTTCTTCGCTGACCCACTCGCTGCGACCTTCTTTCTCCAGCTCTGCTTTGAGATAGAGATAGATGTCGCGCAGATAAGTTACGTCTGCCAAAGCATAATCGAGCTGTTTTTCAGAAAGCGGACGACGACGCCAGTCGGTAAAACGGGACGACTTGTCGAGCTGTTTGCCTGTTACTTTTTGAACCAGCGCATCATAGGAAATCGCATCGCCAAACCCACAAACCATCGCAGCCACCTGGCTGTCGAAAATTGGGGCAGGGATGAGGTCTCCAAGATGGAATACAATTTCAATATCCTGACGCGCGGCATGGAAAACCTTGACCACTTTTTCATCGGCCATCAGCCGAAAGAAAGGTGCCAGATCAAGGCCGGGAGCCAGTGCATCCACCAATGCAGTGTGGTCAGGAGAAGCCATCTGAATGAGGCAGAGCTCCGGCCAGAACGTCGTTTCCCGAATAAATTCGGTATCGACTGTGACGAAGTCGGATTTGGCGAGGGCGGATACGGCCTCTTCAAGGGCCTCTGTGGTCGTGATGAGCTGCATATTTTTCTTTTAGAGCGCATCCCGAAAAGTGTGAAGCGGTTTTCGGAAAAGATGCGCGTTTAAACAGAATATTAAAAGGCGGCCCGCTTGCCGCGCCGCAAGAATGATATTGCGAGGGAATAACACGGAAATAGTGATTTTTGTCGACATATTCTGTCAAGCTGGTCTAACACAGACAGTGTCGGCTTGACAAAGCGTGAGCAAAATGCGCTTTTCCGCCCGAATTTGCAGCGCTTTGCCTGCACAAGATTACTGAGTTCCAAAAGGCAGAAATCATGCACCGTTATCGCAGCCACACCTGCGCAGCCCTTCGCAAATCGGATGTTGGTTCCAAAGTCCGTCTGTCTGGCTGGGTTCATCGCGTCCGTGACCATGGCGGCATTCTCTTCATCGATATTCGTGATCATTACGGTCTGACGCAAGTCGTGGCTGATCCTGATTCGCCCGCGTTCAAGATTGCTGAAACGGTTCGCGGCGAGTGGGTTATTCGCGTCGACGGTGAAGTGAAAGCGCGTGCAGACGAAGCGGTGAACGCAAATCTGCCGACCGGCGAAGTCGAAATCTTCGCAACCGAGATCGAAGTTCTCGCTGCTGCCAAGGAATTACCGCTGCCAGTTTTTGGTGAGCCGGATTATCCGGAAGACATTCGTCTGAAGTATCGTTTCCTCGACCTGCGTCGTGAAACGCTGCACAAAAACATCATGAGCCGCACCAAGATCATTGCAGCGATGCGTCGCCGCATGACCGAAATCGGCTTCAACGAGTTCTCGACGCCAATCCTGACGGCTTCTTCGCCAGAAGGCGCGCGCGACTTTCTCGTGCCAAGCCGAATTCATGAAGGTAAGTTCTACGCGCTACCGCAGGCTCCACAGCAGTATAAGCAGCTTCTGATGGTTGCTGGTTTCGACCGCTACTTCCAGATCGCACCTTGCTTCCGCGATGAAGATCCGCGTGCAGACCGTCTGCCGGGTGAATTCTATCAGCTCGATCTTGAAATGAGCTTCGTAACCCAGGAAGAAATCTGGGAAACGATGGAACCGGTCATGCGCGGCATTTTCGAAGAATTTGCTGAAGGTAAGCCGGTCACGCAGAATTTCCGCCGCATCGCTTATGATGACGCGATCCGCACCTATGGTTCGGACAAGCCGGACCTGCGCAACCCGATTGAAATGCAGGCGGTGACCGAGCATTTTGCTGGTTCGGGCTTCAAGGTCTTCGCGAACATGATCGCCAACGATCCCAAGGTTGAAGTCTGGGCAATCCCGGCCAAGACGGGCGGCAGCCGCGCATTCTGTGATCGTATGAACTCATGGGCACAGGGTGAAGGTCAGCCCGGTCTGGGTTACATCTTCTGGCGCAAGGAAGGTGACAAGCTCGAAGGCGCGGGCCCGATTGCCAAGAACATTGGTGAAGAACGCACCGAAGCCCTCCGCAACCAGCTTGGTCTCGGCGATGGCGATGCCTGCTTCTTCGTAGCTGGTCAGCCATCGAAGTTCTATAAATTTGCAGGTGATGCACGAACGCGCGCCGGTGAAGAACTGAACCTTGTTGATCGCGAACGTTTTGAACTCGCTTGGATCATCGACTTCCCGTTCTACGAATGGGACGAAGACAACAAGAAACTCGACTTCGCGCACAACCCCTTCTCGATGCCACAGGGTGGTATGGAAGCGCTGGAAACGCAGGACCCGCTTACGCTTAAGGCTTACCAGTATGATCTGGTTTGTAACGGCTTCGAAATCGCTTCCGGTTCGATCCGTAACCAGCTGCCAGATGTCATGGTCAAGGCGTTTGAAAAGGTTGGCCTCAGCCAGCAGGATGTCGAAGAGCGCTTCGGCGGCCTCTACCGTGCGTTCCAGTACGGCGCGCCTCCACATGGTGGCATGGCTGCCGGTGTTGACCGCGTGATCATGCTACTCGTCGGTGCAAAGAACCTGCGTGAAATCTCGCTCTTCCCGATGAACCAGCAGGCGCTTGATCTTCTGATGAATGCACCTTCGGATGTAACACCAGCGCAGCTGCGTGATCTGCACATTCGTCTGGCACCAACCCAGAAGAGCTAATTCGTCTAAGAATTGACAACAAAAAAGCCCGGTCGCGAGACCGGGCTTTTTCTTTGATGGAATGAAAGAGCACAAAGAAAACCCGGTGAGCAGAACTCACCGGGCTCCGTTTCATCAGCATGAATCTGATTAGTTGTTGGCTTCGACGCCAACTTTCAAAAGCTGGATAATCTTCGTTGGGTCGAGCGACGCGGTTGCAACGATGGATGCGAAGCTAACCGACTGGTCCGGCGAAGCGGAAATAGTCAGCGACTTTGGATCGTCGAAGTACTTTTCAGCTGCGGCCTTGAGCTGCTGAGCAAATTCCGGGTTCTTGAGCTGTGTTGCCATCAGCGGAACCATCATCTTCAGCTGTTCGCCAAGCTGCTTGCCATCAGCGCCCTGCTGCTTGCCATAGTAGTCGAGCAGCTTCTGCGTCAGTGTTTCGTTATCGAAGCGGATCGACAGGTTCTTAAGGCTCAGCTGTTCTGCAAGGCCCAGAAGTGCGAGACCAGCGGCATCTTTTTCCGCATCGGCCTTAGCCATGTTTTCCTGGGTCTTCTGCAATGCTTCGACAAAAGACAGATCATAGCCGTCGATGGCGCCCGTCAGGTTGATCTTGCCAAGGTCCTTGGCGTCGATTTCAAACTGATCCAATGTCGCGTTGCCAGACTTTGGCTGCCATGTGCCCTTTGAATTGACTGAGCCTTTGAGTGCGTTCATGTCGAGCGGTGCCAGCGGGTTTTTGCCGTCCTTCTCGAAAACCGCATCAATATCGGCAATGGTCAAAGTGTAGTCGATCTTTTCGGCCTTGTTGGCCGAATTCAGCGTCACTTCCACGCCCTTAATCTGAGCGCCATCTTTGCCCGGAGTGCCAACCGAAAATTCGTCGATCTTCATCTTGTCGTAGAAGACCATCTTTGCGAGCGGGCCTTCGGCTTTCTCGGATGGAAGAATAACGTTCTCCATCGAAATGCCTTTGATCGTGGCTTTATCGTTCTTGTCCGCGCCTTCAGGAGCGAAGTCCAAATCTGCAACCGAAACTTTTTCGATGCTATAGCCGCCTTCTGGCGTGTCCTGCACGTTTTCGAGCGTTATGTCGCCTACAGGCGTCGCGCTGTCAGAAACGGTAGGCAGCTTGATTGTTGTGCCTTTGAGCAAAATGTTGTCGCCGTCAGCCTGAACTTCGGCGAAGTTCAGCTCTCCGCCCTGCTTTGTATAGAGGGCCTTGACGCGCTCTGCGACTGCATTTGCATCTGCAGCCATTGCTGCACTGCCAAGAACAAGCGAGAGTGCCGTGCTTGCTGCGAAGACGCGCGCGGCCTGCTTGCTAACAACGAAAACCTTCATTTATTGGCTCCTGATCATTTAGTAAATTTAGACAGCCTTCATAAGCCTTTACGAATGAAAATACAGCCCGTTTCGTTCGCGCCATGATTGCTGTGGAGAAAACATCTACAATTCCTCTATAGATGCTGAATGACGGCAACATTGCGACGAATGTACTGGATTGGTTCTCATCGCTACTTGCTGACGAATCGCGCAATTGGTACTGAGAAGTATGGGTAAAAGTCTGATTCCGCCGGGCGACGGCGAAGAACACATCGAACGGGTCGATCTCAAGTCAGCCCTCGAGGAGCGCTACCTCGCTTATGCGCTGTCCACGATCATGCATCGTGCGCTGCCGGACGTGCGCGACGGTCTGAAGCCGGTGCATCGGCGCATCATGCACGCCATGCGCTTGTTGCGGCTCAATCCCGATCAGGCTTATGCAAAATGTGCGCGTATTGTCGGTGATGTGATGGGTAAGTTCCATCCGCATGGCGATGCTTCGATCTATGATGCACTGGTGCGTCTCGCGCAGGATTTTGCCGTGCGCTATCCGCTTGTGGACGGGCAGGGCAACTTCGGCAATATCGATGGCGATAATGCCGCCGCGATGCGTTATACCGAAGCGCGCATGACTGAAGTGGCAACGCTGCTGCTTGAAGGCATCACCGAAAACGCCATCGACTTCCGCCCGACCTATAACGAAGAAGACGAAGAACCGATTGTTCTTCCGGGTGCTTTCCCGAATCTTCTCGCCAATGGCTCGGCAGGTATTGCGGTCGGCATGGCCACCAATATTCCGCCGCATAATGTGGCGGAGCTTTGCTCGTCGGCGCTTTATCTTATCAATCACCCAGAGGCGAGCGTTGAAGAACTCATCACTTCGCCTGAACAATGGGAAGAATTGAAAAAGGAAGCGGAAAACGATCCGGCTGCATTTCTGAAATGTAAGGTGCGCGGACCGGATTTCCCGACTGGCGGCATTCTGGTTGAGGATCATGCCAACATCGTTGAAGCCTATCGCACCGGGCGAGGTTCGTTCCGCGCGCGTGCACGCTGGCACAAGGAAGAAGGCAATCGCGGTACTTGGGTTATCGTCGTCACCGAGATCCCTTATCAGGTGCAGAAATCGCGCTTGATCGAGAAGATCGCGGAACTGCTTCTGGCAAAGAAGCTGCCGTTGCTCGACGATATCCGTGACGAATCTGCGGAAGATATTCGCGTCGTTCTCGAACCCAAGAACCGTACAGTCGATCCTGAACTGCTGATGGAATCGCTGTTCAAGCTGACCGAGCTTGAAAACCGCGTTTCGCTCAACATGAACGTGCTCTCGCACGGCAAGGTGCCGAACGTTCTGTCGCTTGGCGGTGTGCTGCGGGAATGGCTGGAGCACCGCAAGGAAGTGCTGGTTCGCCGCTCCGAATTCCGCTTGGCCGAGATTGAGAAGCGCCTTGAAATCCTTGGTGGTTTCCTGAAGGCCTATCTTAATCTCGACGAAGTCATCCGGATCATTCGCGAGGAAGACGAGCCGAAGCAGGAATTGATGCGGTTCTTCGATTTGACGGATAATCAAGCCGAAGCCATTCTCAATATGCGCCTGCGTTCGTTGCGCAAGCTTGAAGAGTTTGAAATCCGCAAGGAATTCGATGGTCTGACATCTGAGAAGACCGATATTGAGGGGCTGCTCGCCTCTGGCACTCGCCAGTGGAAGAAGATCAGCACCGAGATCAAGGCAGTGCGCGAGAAATTTGGCCCTGCTACCAAACTGGGCAAGCGTCGCAGCACCTTTGCCGAAGCGCCGACCCATGATCTGGAAGACATTCATCAGGCGATGATTGAACGCGAGCCAGTGACCATTGTCGTGTCTGAAAAAGGTTGGCTTCGTGCAATGAAGGGGCATCTGGCCGACTTCTCCACGCTGGCTTTCAAGGAAGGCGACAAGCTCAAACTCGCTTTCCATGCGGAAACGACAGACAAAATTCTGCTGGTCACAACGGGCGGTAAGTTCTTTACGATTGGTGCAAATACGCTACCGGGTGGTCGCGGTCATGGCGAGCCGATCCGTATTCTTGTCGATATGGAAAACGATCAGGATATTCTTACGGCTTTCGTGCATGACCCGTCAGCCAAGCTGCTGTTGGTTTCTCATGAGGGCAATGGCTTCATCGTTCCTGAAAATGAAGCAGTCGCCAATACCCGTAAGGGTAAGCAGGTGATGAATGTGAAGGTGCCGGACGAGACAAAGCTCTGTCAGCGCATCTCGGGTGATCACATTGCCGTCGTCGGTGAGAACCGCAAGATGGTTGTCTTCCCGCTTTCCGAAATCCCGGAAATGACGCGTGGCAAGGGCGTACGTCTGCAGAAGTACAAGGACGGCGGCGTGTCTGATGTCCGTACCTTTGCAATTGCCGAGGGGCTGTCATGGCAGGATTCGGCTGATCGCACCTTCAATCGCAGCAAGGAAGAGCTGGTCGAGTGGATCGCGGCCCGCGCGTCCGCAGGGCGAGTTGTGCCAAAAGGCTTCCCGCGTTCGGGTAAGTTTTGAAGCATTTCCAGCAACTGCACGGAGCAGCTGTGTGCCGGGTAATGTGTAAAAACAAATGATTAGAGCGCCGGTCTGATTCAGTCGGATCGGTGCTCTAAAATTGGGGTCGATACTGACAGCGTTAGGCCTTATTCTTCTGGATATCTGTTGTGACGCAGGAGAGCCTACGCTTGCAGATCAGATCAGCACGAGCCGAGGATGTCGACCCTATCTGCGATGCGATAAGACGATCGATTGCCGAGCTGTGCGTCGAGGACCACAAAGAGCGGAATGATATTCTCTCAGCGTGGCTTGCCAATAAGACACCAGAAAATATTCGCCACTGGATCACGGCGCCGCTTCAGCTAACGGTAGTGGTGGAGATTGACGGCAATATTGCGGGGGTGGGACAAGTCTCCAGCGATGGGAAAATTCTGCTCAATTACGTGTCTCCCGATTTTCGCTTTCGTGGTGTCAGCAAGGCAGTGATGCTGGCTATGGAAGAACATTTGCGCAAAACTGGCGTGGCTGTTGCCCAACTGGTGAGCACTGGCACTGCGCGCCGCTTTTATCAGAGTATGGGATACGTGCAGATTGGAGAGCCGAAGCTTTGGCGCGCTGGCCAGTTATCTTATCCTATGGAAAAGCGGTTGGTGAACTGAGCGCGGTTTTGATTATGGCTGAATTGTTCGACGTTTGTAACTGAGGGAGGAAAATGTCGGAATCAGACCACTAGAGCGCCGTGCGCCCTCTTGGGCGCACAAAGGTCGCTCTAACACTCTATATTTACAGCATAATTTTACCTTAAACTGATTCAAGTTTAAGGAATTATGCTGTAGCCTTCAAACCGTTGCCAGCCGCGTGGACCAAGATGCTCTTGCGGCTTGAAACGGACCTTGTACTGCATCTTCCGCGAGCCTTCGACCCAATAGCCGAGATAGACATGGGGCAGGCCAGCAGCGCGAGCGCGTTGAATATGGTCGAGTATCATGAACGTACCCAGCGAGCGTTCATGCATATGGGGCGAGAAAAACGAATAGACCATCGATAGGCCATCGGCCATCACGTCGGTCAATGCTACCGCGACAAGTTCACCATCGCCTTTTGCGCTGATGAAGCTATCTGGCCCACGTCTGCGATATTCGATAATCTGCGTGTTGACGTGCGTATCTTCCACCATCATCGCATAATCGAGAACGGTCATGTCGGACATGCCGCCGGAATGGTGACGAGCATCGAGATAATCGCGAAAGAGTGCATATTGTTCGGTGCTTGGCTGTGCCTTGTGCTGGCGACCAATCAAATCACGATTTTGGTGCGACACCCGCCGCATGCTCCGGTTCAGTTCAAATTCACCGGTCAGAATTCGGACTGAAACACATGCACGGCATAGCTCGCATGCTGGCCGATAGGCAATGTTCTGGGAACGACGAAAACCGCCCTGCGTTAGCAGGTCATTGATCTCGCTGGCTTTGTCGCCAACGAGATGCGTGAAAACTTTCCGCTCCAGCTGGCCCTCAAGATAAGGGCAGGGCGAGGGAGCTGTTAGAAAGAACTGCGGAGACTGTTGCGGTTGATGGGTCATTCAATATCCACAAAACGGCAATACCGGAACCATCACGATATATCCTGAGCCTAAAGATTGAGCCGGCTGCACAAAACGTCAATAGACATTCTGCACAGCCGACCCTGAATTTTTTTGATGATTGGTTTATCGATCCGAACGGATCACTGCAGTTCCGAGCAAAAGATCATGAGCCGCACGCTTGCGATCGGTCACCAGAGTGGCCAGCAGGATCAGCGGCGTAAGCACGACGTTCAAGCCCCAGAAAAGAACTGAGTGCACGATTGCCAGCATCGGATCGACAGTTCCGCCTTCAAGGCGCACAAGCTTGATATTCATCATCTGCATGCCCTTGGTGGCCTGCTGAGGGCCTCCCAACGTGCGTGAGACGTAAAACAACGCCACAACTGGAAACATGATCGCGTAAAGCGCCCATCCCAAAGAGAGCGTGATAATACCCAGAATGAAAATCACGACTGCCACTGGAATGCAGAGAAAAAAGACAATCATGTAATCGATAAGAAAAGCCATGATGCGGCGCGTTCGGACGCCTTCAAAAAATGCGCGGCTTTCGTAACGCGGCCCCATGATTTCGCCGTGCAGAATATGGTCGGACATTGTCCCTTCCAGTCGTTTAAAAGAGAAACGTACGGAAAAATAAAGCCGTCCGCTGCTCCGCATTGTGCAGAACAGTTACCAAAATGGTGAATGAAAGAGACTATTTCAAGGAAATAGTGGTTCTGAACCCTCAGCCGTGGTTTTTAAGCTTTTCAGCCACTTCCATTGCAAAATAAGTCAGAATGCCGTCACAACCAGCACGCTTGAAAGCCAGTAGGCTTTCCATCATCACCTTTTCTTCGTCGATCCAGCCATTCATGCCTGCGGCTTTGATCATCGAATATTCGCCCGACACCTGATAGGCGAAGGTTGGCAGCCGGAAAGTGCTCTTCAGACGATGGATGATGTCGAGATAAGGCATGCCGGGCTTGACCATCAGCATGTCAGCACCTTCGGCCACGTCCTGTTCGGCTTCGCGCACCGCTTCATCCGGGTTTGCAGGGTCGATGTAATATGTCTTCTTGTCGCCCTTCAGCAAACCAGCAGTGCCGATCGCATCGCGATAAGGACCATAGAAGGCGGAAGCAAACTTCGTCGCATAAGACATGATAGGCACATGGTTGAAACCATGTGCATCCAGGGCCTGACGGATTGCACCAATGCGGCCATCCATCATGTCGGAAGGCGCGATAACATCCGCACCCGCTTCAGCCTGAGCAAGTGCCCCACGAACCACCATGGCGACGGATTCATCATTGATGATTTCGCCGTTGCGTAAAATGCCATCATGACCATGGGTCGTGAATGGATCGAGTGCGGCATCGGTGATGATGCCGATCTCTGGCACTTCTTTCTTAATGGCACGGACCGCGCGGTTGATCAGATTGTCTGGGCTTGCAACAAAAGAACCATCTTCGGTCTTCACTTCGGCCTTTTCGCGCGGGAAGGGCGCAATCGCCGGAATACCAAGCTTCGCAGCTTTCTCGGCCATGCGTACGGCCATATCCACGGAACAGCGCTCCACGCCGGGCATAGCCTCCACGGGTTCGCTGACGCCTGTTCCATAGGTAAGGAAGAATGGCAGGATAAGATCGTCCACCGTGAGATGTGTTTCCTGAACCAGTCTGCGCGACCAGTCGGCCTTGCGCATTCGGCGCAGACGACGACCTCCGGTCACGTCATCGACATGGCCTGAAATGTTGGCAGAAGAAATGTTGGACAAACGATCAGTCATATAAATGTTCCCGAGAGAAGAAAGCTTGGGAATCTAACGGTTCGGAAGCTTGTTATCAGATGAGCACGGTTTATCACGGGAAAAGTGGCTAATCCAAGCACAATGGCCTGCGCAGGATTGACGCGGGGCTTCGCAATTTCTACCCATTTAAAGCATTTCCAGTAAAAGTGCGAAGCGGTTTTGTGCAGGATAATGCGCAAGAAAGAATGATTAGAGCGGTTCCAACGATTCAGTCTTAACTGAAACCGCTCTAATCAAACGGGAGAGATGACATGCAGATTGACTTCGGTGGCGGCAGTGAAATCGGCTTCGAACGCAAGGGCAAGGCAGGGCTCGTCAAGCTAACGCGTACATCTGCGCTCAATGCGCTGACGCATAAGATGATTCTTGCACTCGACCGCGCGCTTCAAGCATGGGAAACCGATCCAGACGTCGCCTGTGTGATTCTTGAGGGTGAGGGCCGTGCCTTTTGTGCTGGTGGCGATGTCGTTGCAGCGTATAAGGCGGGGCAGGATGGCACGCCCGCGTATGATTTTTTCCAGGACGAATATCGCCTCAATGCGCGTATCGGACGTTTCCCCAAACCATATATTTCGTTGTTGAATGGTATTGTTATGGGCGGCGGTGCAGGCATTTCTGTACATGGCTCACACCGTATCGTGACTGAGAACACACTTTTCGCAATGCCTGAAACTGGCATTGGCTTCTTTCCGGATGTCGGGGGAAGTGCCTTCCTGCCTCATCTCCATGATAATTTCGGCTACTATCTTGCACTCACCGGCAACCGCATTCGCTGGGGTGATTGTCTGCAAAGTGGAATTGCCACGCATGCCATTGCTGTAAATGACCTTGACGATTTGCGTGACGATCTTATCGCTACGGCAGATGTCGATACCGCGCTGGCGCGCTGTCAGTATCCGGATTATGAAACGCCTGTGGAAACGCGTCAGTTGATTGAAGCAAGTTTTGCCCATGCAACACTTGCCGAATGTACTGCAGCACTGGAAAAGTCGGCTACTGATGGCAGCAAGCCTGCCAATGATATTCTGACCGTTCTTGCAACGCGTTCGCCGACAAGTGTCGCGGTTACGTTCCGCCAGATCGCCGATGGCCGAGCGCTTGATCTGGATGATTGCATGCGGATGGAATATCGCGTCGCATCGCGTATGCTTGAGGCACATGATTTTTACGAAGGCGTGCGGGCTGTCCTGATTGATAAGGATGGTGCGCCCGCTTGGAATCCTGCTTCAATCGAAGATGTGAAGCCGGAAATGGTGAATGCGTATTTTGCCAATCTTGGCGAGAGGGAACTGAGCTTTTGATGCGTCAGGATGAACTGCACCAGCATATACAGCCAAGTGGAGCCGAATGGTCGTTCGTCTGGTTCATGCGGCTGATCGCATTGGCGGCTCTCGCCAGTGGCGTTTTTTACTGGATAAAATTGATCGGTATTCAGCCGGGGTTGCTGTGGCGCTTTGATCTCATGCCGTGGCAGTGGCAGACTGCATCGGTTGCGCTCGCTCTTCTCATGCCCGTTGCAGCGACCGGCCTCTGGATGCGCGCGCCATGGGGGGCTGTGTTGTGGTTTGTTGCGGCAATTGGCGAAATCGCCATCTATTCTGTCTTTGCACGCCACTTTGAATATAAGCCGTTTACCGTCGGGTTTAATGCGGTCTGCATCATCATCTATATCGTTTTCCGCGTGGTGCTTTTCATTGAGAAAAGACGGCAGTCGCGTATGGGACCGCGCATGGGGATTCCCAGCTGAAATTATAGCCTAGAGCGCCGTGCGCCCTCTTGGGCGCACAAAGGTCGCTCTAACACTCTATATTTACAGCATAATTTTACCTTAAACTGATTCAAGTTGAAGGAATTATGCTGTAGTGGCCTGATTCCGACATTTGCATCACTAATTACAGGTGTTTAGAAAATGCCGGAATCTCAATGACCACTAGCAAGCTTATGAATCTAGTGGATTTTTCGAATTTGACATCGGAGACAGCTTGTATTTCGGCCGGGGTTAAAACGTTAAATTCAATCCACGAGTAATAGAACATTAAGCCTGAAACTGCATTTCCCTTGGTAAGCTACTGTTAAGGCTGACTTTTAATTCGAATTTTATGCATCTCGCCTAAAGTCCTCTCATGAACGGTGAGAAAATACACCGCATGAAACAGGACAAAGAGAGCGGCCTCATGAAAGGCTGCTCCGACAGAGAGGCAAAAGAAATGATCAATGCACAGCACAGAATGGATGCATCTGCTCCGCTTTTGAATCCCGAAGCCGCCCTGCGCACGCTTTATCTCGAAGCTTTGCAACTGGTTGAGCGCCTGCATCGTCGACTGCTCGACGTTATCAAGGACGAATTCGACCGTAATGGCCGCAGCGACATCAACGCGACGCAGGCGCTGCTCCTGTTCAATATCGGCAATTCCGAACTGACAGCTGGTGAGTTGCGCTCGCGTGGCTATTACCTTGGCTCGAACGTCTCTTATAATCTCAAGAAGCTTGTTGAGATGGGCTTTATCCATCATGAGCGCTCCAACACCGACCGCCGTTCGGTCCGTGTGAGCCTGACCGACAAGGGCAATGAGATTGCTGATCAGGTGCAGGCTCTGTATCAGCGCCATATTGCTTCTATTGAGCAGGTTGGTGGTATTCAGGTGGAAGAGTTCACTGCAATGAACCGTTCGCTTCAGCGTCTTGATCGTTTCTGGAACGACAGCATCGCTTACAGGCTGTAAAGTACGTCTCCCAAAAGTGGATCCGGTTTTGGGATAAAACCATGCTTGAAAACAGAAAATGAAGCGTACCGTATGCATGGAATAAAATTCGGCGCGCTTTAGCAACCTACAGGTTTGTTGCAGAACGGTCACAATTGGTATGCTTTGTGCGCCGAACTTCATGATTGCGAGCTATTTCAGCATGGCCCGGCTTGAAATCCGGGCTCCGCGACATGAATAAGCCATAAAAATCGACATAAGCGAATATATACAGCGCATAATTTAGAGCTATCTGCAGATGCGATGCATCTGGGCGCAACCGGTTAGCCTTTGGGACCAAATCTATGACCAAAACCGACAAGAAGACGCAAGCTTTCAATGTAGGTCGTCGCAGCTTCCTGCGTGGCGCAGCAACTGCCGGTCTTACGGCCGCCGCCTCGGCAATGGTTCCTGCAGCTTTTGCTCAGCAGCAAGCTTTGAACGACATTCTTGCTGCACCACGCCGTGGTAACTGGGATGACCAGTTCGATGCCCGTGCGACTGGTGGTCAGAAAGTTGCTACCAATCAGCCGGTTCTAAGCCAGCAGACGGTTGGTAATCTTCAGTCCGCGATTGCTCAGTATACCGATATTGCAGGTCGCGGTGGCTGGCCACAGGTGCCCGGAAATGCGAAACTGCAGCTTGGCGCGAACGCACCGACAGTACAGGCTCTTCGTCAGCGCCTTATCGTTTCCGGTGACCTCCCACGCGAAGCCGGTGTTTCTGGCGCGTTCGACACCTACGTCGATGCAGCCGTTAAGCGCTTCCAGTCACGTCATGGTCTTCCAGCTGACGGTGTTATGGGCCAGTTTACGTATGCGGCCATGAATGTGGACGCCAATACGCGTCTTGGGCAGCTGCAAACCAACCTTCAGCGACTTTCTGGCATGGCTGCTGCAAGCCAGTCGGAGCAGCGTTTTGTAATGGTCAACATTCCGGCTGCCCGTATTGAGGCTGTAGAAGGCGGCAACGTCGCGCAGCGTCATACGGCTGTTGTCGGTAAGATCGATCGTCAGACGCCTATTCTGGAATCCAAGATTCACGAAGTCATTCTCAATCCTTACTGGACTGCGCCGAAGTCGATCATCCAGAAGGATATTATTCCGCTGATGCGGAAAAACCCGCAATATTTGGCAAACAACAAGATCCGCCTTTACAATGCGCAGGGTCAGGAAGTTCCGCCGGAAAGCGTTGACTGGAATACGGATGACGCTGTGAAGCTGATGTTCCGTCAGGACCCAGGCAAGATCAACGCCATGTCCTCGACGAAGATCAACTTCCACAATCAGCACGCCGTTTATATGCACGACACGCCGCAGAAGAGTTACTTCAACAAGCTCATGCGTTTCGATTCGTCGGGTTGTGTTCGCGTGCAGAATGTTCGCGATCTTGACGTCTGGCTGTTAAAGAACACCGCTGGTTGGGATCGCCGGAATATTGAGGGCACTATTGCTTCCGGTGTGAATACGCCGATTCAGGTGGCCGATCCTGTGCCGCTGCATTTCGTTTACATCACCGCATGGTCGACAGGCGATGGTGTTGTGCAGTTCCGCGATGATATCTACAAGATGGATGGTGCGACCGCGTTGGCGCTGGGCACCGATACCTGATTTGAATTCACTTGCAAAAAAGCCGTCCGATCCTTTTTCGGGCGGCTTTTTTGTTTGAAGCATGTCGCGGAAAAGTGGGAACCGGTTTTCCTTGAAAGACATGCTTAAAAATGAAAACAGAGTGAGCGATTACGTGTGGTTCAATCACGATAGGCGCTATGGCTACGTCATGCCGCATTTTGGAACATGCTTTTCGCTTAAGCGCCATTGGCCTTGCCAATCGAAGTGTGATAATGCGCCTCATCTCATATAGCTTTGACCGGCTAAACCGGAGGGTGTGAAACATGTCGCAAGCCAATACCGCTTTTTTCAATGCAACTCTTGAAGAAATCGATGCCGATATTTTCGGTGCGATCCGTAACGAACTCGGACGTCAGCGTCATGAAATCGAGCTGATCGCCTCGGAAAACATCGTTTCCCGTGCGGTACTTGAAGCTCAAGGCTCCATCCTTACCAACAAATATGCCGAAGGTTATCCGGGCAAGCGCTATTACGGCGGTTGCCAGTATGTTGACGTTGTTGAAGAACTGGCAATCGAACGCGCCAAGAAACTGTTTGGCGCAGAGTTCGCCAACGTACAGCCTAACTCGGGCAGCCAGATGAATCAGGCTGTATTCCTTGCGCTTCTGCAGCCGGGTGACACTTTCATGGGCCTTGACCTTAATTCAGGTGGCCATCTGACGCACGGCTCTCCTGTCAACATGTCGGGCAAGTGGTTCAACGTAGTTTCTTACGGCGTGCGCGAAGATGATCATCTTCTCGACATGGATGAAGTTGCCCGTCTTGCACGTGAAAACAAGCCAAAGCTGATTCTGGCTGGTGGTACGGCCTATTCCCGTATCTGGGACTGGAAGCGCTTCCGCGAAATCGCTGATGAAGTCGGCGCATATCTCATGGTCGACATGGCGCATATTGCTGGTCTGGTTGCCGGTGGTGTGCACCCATCGCCTGTTCCACATGCCCATGTCTGCACCACGACGACTCACAAGTCGCTTCGCGGCCCTCGCGGCGGCATGATTCTCACCAACGACCCCGATCTGGCGAAGAAGTTCAATTCAGCTGTCTTCCCTGGTCTGCAGGGCGGGCCACTGATGCATGTAATTGCTGGTAAGGCCGTTGCGTTTGCAGAAGCGCTGAAGCCAGAATTCAAAACCTACGCTCAGAACGTCGTCGATAATGCGCGTGCACTCTCGGACGAACTGAAGTCGCAGGGCCTCGATATCGTCTCTGGCGGCACTGACAACCATCTCATGCTGGTTGACTTGCGTCCGAAGAATGCAACAGGCAAGCGCGCAGAAGCAGCTCTCGGTCGTGCAAATGTGACCTGTAACAAGAACGGCATTCCTTTCGACCCGGAAAAGCCATTTGTAACCTCGGGTATTCGTCTCGGCACGCCTGCTGGTACGACCCGCGGCTTCGGTAAGGCCGAATTCAAGGAAATCGGCTCGCTGATCGCAGAAGTGCTTGATGGTCTCAAGGTTGCAAATTCCGATGAAGGCAATGCAGCCGTTGAAGAAGCGGTAAAGACCAAGGTCATTTCGCTGACCAGTCGTTTCCCAATGTATGATTATCAGGGATAATTATTCACGCATTTCTCAAGCCCCGCTCAACCCTGTTGAGCGGGGCTTTTTCGTTTCGGTCCCGATTATGCAGCTTTGTTCGGATGCGCTATGATTAATAGGAATCAGTCTGTCTACAGTACCGGCCCAAAAATCGGATTTGATTTTTAGAAAGCACGATGCGTAGATCCAATAATTTAGAGCGTTCTTTTTTGCGTCCAAGAGGGCGCTCAACGCTCTAAGGCATGTCTCGCGCCCTCAGTGTGAAGCGGTTTGCGGCAACGACATGCGTAAAAGTAAGTTGAGAGAGTGCCATGCGTTGTCCCTATTGCCAATCTGAAGACACTCAAGTGAAAGATTCTCGTCCAGCGGAAGACGGCGCGGTTATTCGCAGGCGTCGCGTCTGTTCGGTTTGTGGTGGACGGTTTACGACGTTTGAACGCGTGCAGCTCCGCGACCTCATGGTCGTCAAAAAGAGCGGTCGCCGTGTGCCTTTTGATCGTGAAAAGCTTGCTCGTTCCATCGATGTGGCGCTGCGCAAGCGCGAGATTGATGAAGAGCGGATCGAACGCGCCATCTCCGGTATTGTGCGACAGCTTGAAAGCTCTGGCGAAGCGGAAGTGACCTCAGATGAAATTGGCCGCTTGGCAATGGATGCGCTCAAGGGTGTCGACGATATTGCCTATATCCGTTTCGCATCGGTTTATCGCAATTTCAGCAAAGCTGTTGATTTCCACAATGTCATCGATGAACTGACAACGATCGAGAATGAACGCGATTCGGACGCATAATATGAACCGTTTGGAATTCCCGCATGCCAATGTGACTTCGGATGATCTCCGTTTCATGGAAGCGACCATCCGTTATGCGCGCCGCAACAAAGGCCTGACGGGGACAAATCCTTCTGTTGGCACAATAATCGTCAAGGACGGAGTTATTGTTGGTCGTGGCGTAACGGCGATTGGCGGACGACCTCATGCGGAGCCGCAAGCCTTGGCAGATGCCGGCGAAGCAGCGCAAGGCGCAACAGCCTACGTGTCGCTCGAACCCTGTGCCCATCACGGTCGCACCCCGCCTTGTGCGGAAGCACTGGTACGTGCAGGTGTTGCGCGGGTATTCGTTGCGGCGACTGATCCCGATGAAAGAGTGAGCGGAAAAGGCTTCGCCATTCTGCGTGAGGCTGGCATTGAAGTGGTGCCAGGCGTTTTGTCGGACATGGCGGCTGATGATCTGGCAGGCTATCTGAATCGATCTTCTAAAAAACGTCCGGAAGTGATTCTAAAACTTGCACTTTCTGCCGATGGCTTCATCGGGACAAAAGGTGAGGGGCAGGTTCCAATTACTGGTCCCATTGCGCGCGCGCAGTCACATATTTTGCGCTCACAGACCGATGTGATCCTCATCGGGGTTGATACGGCAATTGCCGATGATCCCATCCTGAATTGCCGCCTTCCAGGACTGGAACAACGCTCTCCAATTCGCCTTATACTGGACAGTGGATTGAAGTTACCGCTCGATTCACGGCTTGTTCGCAGTTCAGAAGCCCTTCCATTGTGGCTTTCCTGTTGTGAAAATGTGGCACCCGAACGGCGATACGAAATGCAGCTTGCAGGATGCCGCATTATCGCTGCGGAAAGCGATGAGGGCCGCATCGCCTTGCCGGAGCTAATGGACGATCTTGCCGCTCAGGGAATTTCTTCCGTTCTCGTTGAAGGCGGGGCAAGTGTTGCCAAGAGTTTTCTGCAGGAGAAGCTGGTTGACCGGCTTGTCCTGTTTTACTCGCCTGTGGAAATTGGCGCAACGAATGGGGTTGCCGTCGCGGATCTGCAATCCCATATCGATAATGAATTTACAATTTTGCGCCATGCGCAGTACGGCGACGATGTCTGTATCGAGTATGTAAGGAAAGCGTGATGTTTACTGGGATTGTTACAGATATCGGCAAAGTGGATCGTATCAAGCCTCTTAATGAAGGCATTCTGTTGCGTATCGAAACGGTTTACGATCCGGAGACGATTGAACTTGGAGCGTCCATTTCCTGCTCCGGTGTTTGTCTGACCGTTGTGGCTTTGCCAGAAAAAGGCACCAATGCGCGTTGGTTTGAAGTCGAAGCATGGGAGGAAGCCCTTCGCCTAACCACGATCTCAAAATGGGAGAATGGCACGCGGATTAATCTTGAGCGTTCCCTCAAGCTTGGCGATGAGATGGGTGGACATCTGGTGTCTGGTCATGTCGACGGACAGGCAGAAATTGTTGAGCGCAAGGACGAGGGCGATGCAGTCCGCTTCACTCTGCGCGCTCCAGAAGAGCTTGCGCCGTTTATTGCCCAGAAGGGTTCCGTCGCCCTTGATGGAACATCGCTGACGGTCAACGGCGTGAACGGAAATGAGTTCGATGTTCTGCTTATTCGCCATTCACTGGAAGTGACCACTTGGGGTGATCGTCAGACAGGTGACAAGATCAATATCGAGATCGATCAGCTTGCTCGTTACGCAGCAAGGCTTGCGCAATATCAGAAATAAGCTTAGAGCCTAACAACCCTAAGCTATTTTCTGAATTTAGCGTTGACCGCAGATTTGCGGTCCGCGATTTCTGTCATGGAGTTTCTCATGTCCAAGCACGAGGCGCATGCGCCGCACCTGCTCATTGTCGAAGCGCGTTTCTATGAGGATTTGTCCGATGCGCTTCTCGATGGCGCAAAGGCGGCTCTCGATGCAGCTGGTGCAACTTATGATGTTGTGACAGTTCCTGGCGCACTTGAAGTGCCTGCGACTATCTCTTTTGCCCTTGATGGCGCAGAAAATGGTGGCACCGAGTATGATGGCTTTGTTGCACTTGGCACAGTCATTCGCGGCGAAACCTATCATTTCGATATTGTTGCCAACGAATCCTGCCGCGCTCTGACCGATCTTTCGGTTGAGGAAGGCCTCGCAATCGGCAATGGTATTCTCACGGTAGAAAATGACGAGCAAGCTTGGGTGCGTGCGCGTCGTGAAGACAAGGACAAGGGCGGCTTTGCTGCCCGCGCAGCGCTTACCATGATTGATCTGCGCAAGAAATTCGGAGCCTGAGACGATGACTTCTTCTTCTGAAGGCCGTTCCGCACCGAACGCCCCACGACCTGCAAACAAGCGCGGCGTTGCCCGTCTGGCTGCCGTACAGGCGCTTTACCAGATGGATGTCGCCGGTACGGGCGTTATGGAAGTCGTTGCCGAGTACGAGGCTCATCGGCTCGGCAAGGAAGTGGACGGCACGCAATATCTCGATGCTGATCCTCAATGGTTCCGCGGCATTGTTGCCGGTGTTGTCGATAATCAGCTTACGCTGGACCCGCTGATCCATAACGCGCTGACCGAAGACTGGCCGCTTTCACGCCTTGATTCCACGTTGCGCGCAATTCTGCGTGCGGGTGCATGGGAATTGAAGACCCGCAAGGATGTGCCAACAGCTGTGATCGTTTCGGAATATGTGGATATTGCCAAGGCTTTCTACACGGAAGACGAACCTAAACTGGTCAACGCTGTGCTGGATCGTCTTGCTTTTGAACTTCGCGGCGAAAGCCGTGGTACAAAGCCGCGTGGCAAGTAATAATCAATAGTTATATAAAATTGAAAAAGGCTGCGAGAAACCGCAGTCTTTTTCATTTGTCGACCAACAAACTACGGCTTGACCTTTGCAGACTGCTTCCGCATGTTGAGCCAGCGGCATTGAGAATGCTGAAATGCAGAAACTTGTGCCAATTATTTGATTTCAGGCAGATGTTTCGAAAACTAAAAACAAGTAAGAACTAGCCGATGAAGCCCGGTGAATAGTCGGCTTCAGGCACTTCCATGCCGCCAGTCCTGGCCCGGGGAGGGGTTTCCGGGTCTCTTTGCGCCGATGTTTGCAGGTAATCGCTACTCTACTGCGAGCGATCTGCTTGTGGCTGGCGCGAGCTCAATGGGAGTTGGCCTAAATGGGAATTGGAGTTCTTCTTCTCGTCATTGCCTGCGGTGTCGTTTCCGTTCTTTTTGCCGCATGGGCGATCCGCTCAGTGCTTGCGGCCGATCAGGGCACGCCGCGTATGCAGGAAATCGCCGGCGCTATCCGTGAAGGCGCGTCCGCCTACCTCACGCGACAATATTCCACGATCGCCCTTGTTGGCGTCGTCGTCTTTCTGGCAGTCTGGTATCTGTTGTCGATTACTGCTGGTATCGGCTTTCTCATAGGGGCTATTCTCTCCGGGTTGACCGGATTTATCGGCATGCATGTTTCCGTCCGTGCAAACGTACGGACGGCGCAGGCCGCGTCCCTCAGCCTTGCTGGCGGGCTGGAGCTCGCATTTAAATCTGGTGCTATCACCGGCATGCTTGTCGCTGGTCTCGCGCTGCTCGGTGTATCCGTCTATTATTTTATTCTGACGGTCTGGATGGGCTACTCGCCATCTGACCGCACCGTGATCGACGCGCTTGTAGCGCTCGGTTTTGGCGCTTCGCTGATTTCGATCTTTGCGCGTCTGGGCGGTGGCATCTTCACCAAGGGCGCTGACGTCGGTGGCGATCTGGTTGGCAAGGTCGAGGCCGGCATTCCCGAAGATGATCCACGTAATCCAGCAACCATTGCCGATAATGTGGGTGATAATGTCGGCGACTGTGCAGGCATGGCCGCGGATCTGTTCGAGACCTATGCAGTCACTGTGGTTGCGACAATGGTTCTGGGTGCGATCTTCTTTAACGGCTCCGATGTGCTTTCGAGCGTCATGCTCTATCCGCTGGCAATTTGCGGCGCATGCGTGCTGACCTCGATTGCAGGCACCTTCTTTGTCAAGCTAGGCGTCAACGGCTCCATCATGGGTGCGCTTTACAAAGGCCTCATTGCAACCGGGCTTCTGTCGATCGTGGGTTTGGCAGTTGCCAACACGCTGACAATTGGCTGGGGTGAAATAGGCACTGTCGCAGGCATGTCGATTACAGGCACCAATCTCTTTATCTGTGGCTTGATTGGTCTTGTCGTTACGGGCTTGATCGT
This sequence comes from Brucella sp. HL-2, assembly GCF_025846885.2. NCBI lineage: Bacteria > Pseudomonadati > Pseudomonadota > Alphaproteobacteria > Hyphomicrobiales > Brucellaceae > Brucella > Brucella sp. HL-2. The sequence continues at coordinate 21,603 of NZ_JAOYTK010000019.1, forward strand.
GGTGATTACGGAATATTACACCGGTACCAACAAGCGTCCGGTCAATTCCATCGCGCAGGCTTCCGTTACCGGCCATGGCACAAATGTCATTCAGGGGCTGGCCGTTTCGCTGGAATCGACCGCTTTGCCTGCAATTGTCATCGTTGGCGGCATTATCGGCACCTACCAGTTGGCGGGCTTGTTTGGCACAGCAATCGCTGTGACGGCGATGCTGGGCATCGCCGGTATGATTGTGGCGCTCGATGCATTTGGCCCTGTAACCGACAATGCCGGTGGTATTGCGGAAATGGCAGGGCTCGATCCGGAAGTTCGCAAATCAACCGATGCGCTCGATGCGGTCGGTAACACGACCAAGGCCGTCACCAAGGGCTATGCAATTGGTTCGGCGGGTTTGGGCGCTTTGGTGCTGTTCGCAGCTTACTCCAACGACTTGGCTTATTTTGCCGCGAATGGGCAAACCTATCCTTATTTTGCAGATATGGGGCCGGTTTCCTTTGAGCTGTCTAACCCATATGTGGTGGCCGGTTTGATCTTCGGTGGCCTCATTCCATATCTTTTCGGCGGCATGGCCATGACGGCAGTCGGTCGGGCAGGGAGTGCCGTGGTGCAAGAAGTACGGCGTCAGTTCCGTGAAAAACCCGGCATTATGACAGGACAGGAGCGCCCGGATTACGCGCGAGCGGTCGATCTTCTGACCAAAGCAGCAATCCGCGAAATGATTATTCCGTCGCTACTGCCGGTTCTGGCACCACTCGTTGTCTATTTCGGCGTGCTGCTAATTTCGGGTTCGAAAGCTGCAGCATTTGCGGCCCTGGGTGCGTCGCTCTTGGGTGTGATCATTAACGGGTTGTTCGTGGCTATTTCCATGACGTCGGGTGGTGGTGCATGGGATAATGCCAAGAAGAGCTTCGAGGACGGCTTTACCGATGCCGATGGTGTGAAACACATGAAGGGGTCGGAAGCGCACAAAGCCTCTGTAACAGGCGATACGGTGGGCGATCCTTACAAGGATACGGCCGGTCCGGCAGTTAACCCCGCAATCAAGATCACCAACATCGTTGCACTCTTGTTGCTGGCGGTACTAGCCCACATGGTTTGATTTAAAGCATTTCCAGCAAAAGTGGGAACCGGTTTTGCGTTCGGAAATGCGTAAAAACAAATAGTTACAGCGGTTCACTATTAACTGGAACCGCTGTAAGTCGCAAAATAAAAGCCCGCCAGTTGGCGGGCTTTTTTTGAGATTCGCAACAGATCAGTTGTTTGCGCCGCCTGCTGCACCCGGCAGCGATGTCGGAGCCTTGCCAACGCCCTGGATGATCTGACCGATAAAGGTCTGATCCTTGCCGCCCGTTGGGGTCGTGCGCGATACGAAATCGAACAATTTACCGTCCTGCAGGCCATAATTGGCAATATTGCTGACCTTGCCTTCCTTGTCGAAGTAAACCGCAAGGATATGACGGTCGATGATCTTCGGCTTCATGAACTGTGCCGCACGGTAGCGCTTCTGCGAAATGTAATAGAACACTTCATTGTCGAAGGTTGCCGTGGTGGACGGTGTACCGAGTGCGAGAAGCACCTGTTCACGGCTGGAGCCAACCGGAACCGAATCAAGCGCCTCCTGATCGAGCACGTAACCCTCTGTAAGCGTTTCCGACGGGTTTAGCGTGGATGCAGTGTTGCATCCGACGAGAGCCGCCGAAAAGAGAATTGCTGTGCCTGCGAGAAGGGCACGCTGTTTGCGTGCGCTTGGGAAAATTCGCTGCAACAAAGACCTCTCCATACATTCTATATCAGCGCGGCACTTTCGCCGTCGAGAGAACTTCGGTAAACCACCTTGCTTCTGGATGCAACAAGTACGGTCGTACAGGAATGATTCTTCGACTTTTTCGCCGCAAATCAAAAGCTAATGAGACAGTTGTGCTTCGCGTTTACGAGACGATCGTGGCGGCGGCGCGGCAGAAGCGATTTTATGCACAATTTCAGGTGCCTGATACGCCTTTAGGTCGTTATGAGATGCTTTCGGTTCATATTTTCATATCTCTTCATCGCATGAAGGGTGAAAATTCGGTGCTGATGCCGCTTGCGCAGGACATTGCAGACGAATTTTTCAAGGATGTTGATCATTCATTGCGAGAATTGGGAATCGGCGATCAAGGCGTTCCCAAGCGCATGAAGAAGCTTGCACGCATGTTTTACGGGCGCGTCAGCTCGTATGGCACGGCACTGGACGCCGATGATAAAAAAGCGCTGGCGACCGCTTTGACGCGAAACATTCGACCCGATCTCGAATTCTGGCCACATGCTCACTATCTGAGTGAATATGTATTTGCGTGCCGTGATCGGTTGGCAAACATTGAAGACAGTGCTTTGGCAGCAGGCGACATATCCTTTATGGATGCAGACGAAATGATGCTTGCGTCAATCGATAGTACAAAAGAGGCAAACGAGAATGACTGATAAACCGGCGCTGACCTATCCTGTTCCGGTTCTTCATCTGCCCCACAAGGGCTTGACGGTGAAGATTGGGACCAATGACAGGGAAAGAGCAGCATTGGCAGCTGAACATGACCTTCAGGCTGTGAACTCCTTTGCCGCTGAGTTTCTGCTGACGCCGTGGAAAAAGAACGGCATCCGCCTGCGAGGCACCATTAATGCAGAAATCGTGCAGTCTTGCGTTGTGACGCTGGAACCGATCGATGCCACGATTGCCGAAGAAGTGGATACGATTTTCGTACCGGAAAATTCGCGCCTCGCTAAAATTCAGCTCGATGAAAGTGGCGAGTTGCTGCTGGATGCTGACGGCGCAGATATTCCGGAGACTTTCGTCGGCGATAAAATTGACATCGGTGCAGTGGCCGAAGAATTTTTTGAACTCGCACTCGATCCATATCCACGCAAGCCGGGCTTGCCCGCAGATGCGGAACCAGCCGTTTTCGGCGACGTGGAAGAGGAAGAAAAGCCTGATTCGCCTTTTGCCAAGCTTTCAGAATGGCAGAATAAGCCGTGATTTAACTGATGCTTGAGAGAATCTGGTTGTGCGCGACCGGAAAAACACTATTTTCGCGGAAAACCCCTCTGCTTTTAGACAGGCAGTATTGGGGAAGGGATCGCACAGGAATAATCAATAGTGATAAAAATTTCGATTGACGCCATGGGCGGTGATTTTGGCCCAGAAGTGGTCATCCCCGGCGCGGCGAAGGCACTTGAACGCCATCCTGATATCCGGTTCATTTTTTTTGGGCTGGCCGGTCAGGTCGAGCCTGTGTTGGCACGTTACCCGAAACTGCAGGCAGCGTCCGAATTTCGCGCCAGCCAGGTCGCCGTTAAAATGGATGACAAACCTAGCCAGGCGCTTCGCTCTGGTCGCGGCAAATCTTCCATGTGGCAAGCGATTGAAGCAGTAAAGACGGGCGATGCCGATGTCTGTGTTTCGGCTGGAAATACCGGCGCACTGATGGCCATGTCAAAATTCTGCCTGCGCATGCTGTCTGATGTTGAGCGTCCGGCTATAGCTGCCATCTGGCCGACTTTGCGCGGTGAAAGCGTTGTGTTGGACGTAGGCGCTACAATCGGTGCTGATGCGCGGCAGCTCGTAGATTATGCAGTGATGGGCGCCGGTATGGCGCGCGCGCTTTTTGAGATACGCAAGCCGACGGTGGGGCTCCTCAATGTTGGTACGGAAGAGGTCAAAGGCCTCGACGAGATCAAGGAAGCCGCGCAAATTCTACGCGATACACCACTTGCGGGATTGCAATATACCGGTTTTGTTGAAGGCAACGATATTGGCAAGGGCACCGTCGATGTCGTCGTGACAGAAGGCTTCACCGGCAATGTCGCACTGAAAACTGCCGAAGGTACGGCACGTCAGATGGCCACACTGCTCCGTCAGGCAATGACCCGTACATGGCTCGCGAAGATCGGGTATATTTTTGCAAAGGGCGCATTTGACCGCGTCCGCGAAAAGATGGATCCGAACAAAGTGAATGGTGGCGTGTTGCTTGGTATGAGCGGCGTTGTGATCAAAAGCCATGGCGGTGCTACTGCGGAAGGCTTCTGCTCGGCAATTGAAGTTGGCTATGACATGGTGCGTAACAAGCTTCTTGAGAAGATTGAAGCCGATCTGGCTCATTTCCACCACAGTCATCCGCATGCTGCATCCAATGACGGCAGCGAAGCAGCCAAGTGATAATTAACCCTCTTAACCGGGTATGAATGTTCATCGGCAGGCGTGCACCCGGTGTGGTCAGGCTAGAGCAGTTTCATGGAATCGGGTTTTCATCCGAAACTGCTATAAAACAAAAAGATAGAGTGGCTATTCCGGTTCAGGAAAATAGAAGCCGCTCGAGGACAGGAAAAAAGATGATAAGATCTGTCGTAAGAGGTATTGGTTCGGCGCTGCCTAAGCGGATCATGAAGAATGCCGATTTTGAAGGCGTGATTGAAACCTCTGACGAATGGATCGTTCAGCGCACCGGTATTCGCCAGCGTCACATCGCAGATGAAACCGAGACGACTGTTTCGCTCGGTGCAGCGGCTGCGCGTGCAGCGCTTGAAAATGCTGGTCTTCAAGCTTCCGATATCGATCTGGTTCTAGTCGCAACATCGACGCCAAATCACACATTTCCAGCAAGCGCGGTCGAAATCCAGCGCGAGTTGGGTATTACATCAGGCTTTGCGTTCGATCTACAGGCGGTTTGCAGTGGCTTCATCTATGCCTTGACAACAGCGGACCTTTATATTCGCGGTGGCATGGCTCAGCGCGTGCTGGTCATCGGAGCGGAAACCTTCTCGCGTATTCTCGATTGGAATGATCGCACGACCTGCGTGCTGTTCGGTGACGGTGCGGGCGCGCTGGTACTAGAAGCAGGCGAAGGCAAAGGCCTGACGTCGGATCGTGGTATTCTGGCTGCAAATCTTCGTTCTGACGGCAATCATAAGGAAAAGCTTTTTGTGGATGGCGGCCCATCGACCACGCAAACGGTGGGTCATTTGCGCATGGAAGGCCGTGAAGTCTTCAAACATGCCGTGGGCATGATCACAGATGTGATCGAAGCCTCTTTTGCCGAAACAGGTCTGACTGCAGACGATATCGACTGGTTCGTGCCACATCAGGCCAACAAGCGTATTATCGACGCTTCAGCAAAAAAGCTGAATATTGCCGAGGAAAAGGTGGTTATCACTGTCGATAAACACGGCAACACGTCAGCGGCCTCAGTTCCGCTGGCGCTTGCAACAGCCGCCGCAGACGGTCGTATCAAGAAGGGCGACCTCGTGCTTTTGGAGGCGATGGGCGGCGGATTTACCTGGGGCGCGGTATTGTTGCGCTGGTAATTAGAAAATTGATGGGCCGCGAGGAAACTCGCGGCTTGACCGGACCGCGTTTATTTGTGTAACCTCCTGTCACTTAAGGATATTATCTGTTCAAACGCTAACCAGGTAGGTTCGGTTATGGGAGGTAAGACGGTCACACGCGCTGATCTGGCAGAGGCTGTTTACCGCAAGGTAGGCCTGTCCAGAACAGAATCGGCGGCTCTGGTCGAGATGATCCTCGACGAAGTCTGTGACGCTATCGTAAACGGTGAAACTGTGAAATTGTCGTCATTCGCGACATTTCAGGTCCGTGACAAGAATGAGCGCATCGGCCGCAACCCGAAGACCGGTGAGGAAGTGCCAATTCTTCCACGTCGCGTCATGACGTTCAAAGCGTCTAACGTTCTCAAACAACGCATCCTTCAAGAACACCAGAAGCGCGGGTCGAAAAGCGCCAAGTCGTAGTTTTTAGATGGATAGAGGTTTTTAATCTCTTTGTATTTTACTGCGTCGCCCCCTCGGGGGCGAAGTATTTTGCTTGCTTATATATCCAGTGACATCAGCAGCCTGAAATCTGTGCTTCTTCCTGTTATATATGAAGGGGTGCTTATAAAGTTCTGATATTATATAATCTACGGACAAAGCGAGTCGGTTCCCTAATATAACAAGCCGAAAAGTAGGGGCTTTTCGCTCGATATTTATATGTTAAATGCCGTTCGATTATCATGATATTATGGCTCGCACAAAATGACGTGTCGATTGCCATTTGAACTATCTGGGCTGGCAGGACTCGCTGCACGGCGAGGCTAAACCACTGGAAAGGGCAAGCAGATGGACAAAAGCCCTGATGCATTCAGGACTATAAGCGAAGTAGCAGAAGATCTCGATCTTCCGCAGCATGTGCTGCGTTTTTGGGAAACACGCTTTACCCAGATAAAACCGATGAAGCGAGGCGGTGGTCGTCGCTATTATCGTCCGCTTGATGTTGAATTGCTCAAAGGCATTCGCCACCTGCTTTATGATCAAGGTTATACCATCAAGGGTGTTCAGCGACTTCTCCGCGAAAACAATGCGCAATTCATTATCGCGCTTGGCAATGGCGATGTTCAGGCCATCGAAGCCATCACGCGCCAGAAGCAGGCTGCAGCTGAAAAGCAGGCGATGGAAAACGCTGCCGATAATGAAATGGCGCTGCCAAGCGGCATCAAGGCACCGCAACCCGCACGCAAGCTGTTTGGCTTACTGAAGGGTGAGGAAGAAGGCCCTATTGGTGCTGATGGGAAACGCCCATCGAAGGATAATCGCTCGCTTCTTCAGGAAGCGCTTTTTGACTTGCTTGAATGCAAGCGCCTGCTGGATCAGGTTCGCTGAAAAACGGGTTCATGTTTTTCAGATAATAAAATGAAAAAGGGAGGCAGTGCCTCCCTTTCTTTTTTGGCCTACGTCGACGATAGCTTCAGGCCAATAATGCCGGCCAGAATAAGTGTCACGCTGGCGACGCGGAAGAATGTTGCCGCTTCACCCAGAATGAATATTCCGACGACGAATGCGCCAACCGCGCCAATGCCGGTCCAAATGGCATAGGCTGTCCCCAGCGGCAGGGTACGCATTGCAATCGAAAGCAGGGCGAAACTGCCGATCATTGTTACAATCGTGATGACGCTGGGCGTTAAAAGCGAAAAGCCTTCCGACTTTTTCATGAAATAGGCCCAAATAATTTCGAGGCCACCGGCGAGTGCCAGATAAATCCATGCCATTTTAGTGCTCCTTGGGTATGGGCCGTCCCATTTTTCAAGAGAACGAAAGGCCGTCCTTTCGTCAATACTATAGGTCTAATGAGAAGGATGCAGAGCGTCATTGAGATACATGCAGCTCAGCATGGTAAAGACATATGCCTGAATTATTGCCATCAGCAATTCAAGTGCCGTCAATGCGACAGTCATGGCGAGAGGCATAATGGCCGACATTAATCCCAGCGAACCCAAACTGCCCAGTCCAACCACAAATCCAGCAAATACCTTCAGCGTGATGTGACCGGCGAGCATGACTGCAAACAGACGTACTGAATGGCTGATCGGACGTGAGATATAAGACATGAGTTCGATCGGAACGATAATCGGCGCGAGCATCACCGGGACGCCTGCCGGCATGAACAAGCGGAAGAACTTGAAACCGTGGCGTAGCAGTCCGTAAATAGTAACGGTTAGAAATACGAGCATAGCCAGCGCGAACGTGACGATTATATGGCTTGTTACCGTGAAGGCATAAGGAAACATGCCGATGAGGTTGGCCACAAGAATAAACATGAAAAGCGAGAACACCAACGGGAAGAATTTCATTCCGTGTTCACCTGCATTTTCACGCACTGTCTTTGATACAAACTCGTAAAGCATTTCAGCTGATGATTGCCAGCGACCTGGTACGACCTTACCTCGGCGCGAGGCGAGAAAAAGGAAGCCTGCAGCAACTGTCACTGTCAGCAGCATGTAAAGTGCGGAATTCGTGAAAACAATCTGCTGGCCACCCACTGTGCCAAGCTCGACGATGGGTCGGATCGCAAATTGTTCTATAGGCCCAGCCATGGAGCACCCTCCAATGGGGCCGTCCCCTATGCGAACACAGGCACGGGTCGTCCCGCGCAGCCCTCAAATAGAGAATTTTTTCGCGAGCTGCAAGTCCGTGAACAAGCCGATCCTTACGAAAAGTTAATTGTTTCACGCTGGATCAAAGAGCTTTTTAAGCTATCCTTAATTACCACAATCAATTCTGGAGACTGATCAATGGCTATTTCCCGGCGAAATTTTATTGTTGCAGCTTCTGCTGCGGGTGGTGGAGTAGCTTTGTCACCATTTGAAGCTTCGCAAGCCTCAGCGCAAACACCTGTGTCGAAGGCGGAAAATCCCGGCTTTCATCGGTTTCAGTTTGGTGACTTCGAAATCACGACTCTTTCTGATGGACGTCGGGCGGGTGAAGCGCCAGAGAAGACATATGCGATCAATCAGGATCCAAAAGATGTTGCGGCCTTGCTGGAAGAAAACCTACTTCCTGCCGACCGTTTTGTGAACAGCTTCACGCCTGTTCTTATCAATACCGGCAAAGAGCTCGTTCTGTTTGATACGGGTATGGGAGCAGGAGCTCGTGAAGCCGGGCAGGGCAAACTGATCAGTGCACTGGAGGCTTCCGGCTACAAGGCGGATGACATTTCTCTGGTTGTTCTGAGTCATTTCCATCCCGATCACATCGGCGGCTTGATGGAAGAGGGTAAGCCCGCCTTTGCAAATGCACGCTATGCCGCAGGACAGAAAGAGTTTGACTTTTGGACCGATCCAGCCCGCCTTGAAAGCCCTGCAAAGACCGTCGCACAAATGGTCGAAAAGAACGTGAAGCCGTTCGCAGAAAAGACCATCTTCATTGATGATGGCAACGAAGTGGTTTCGGGTATCCATGCCATAGGCGCCTTTGGCCACACACCAGGGCATTTGGCATTCCGAGTGGAATCGGATGGCAAGTCGCTTATGCTGATTTCAGACACAGCTAATCATTCGGTTATCACCTTGCAGCGTCCCGACTGGCATGTTTCGTTCGATATAGACAAGGAAATGGCTGCCGAGACTAGAAAGCGAATCTTCGATATGCTGGCTACGGATCGCTTGCCATTTATTGGCTATCACATGCCATTTCCCTCGCTTGCTTATCTGCAGCGTGCTGGCGAGGGCTACCGTTACGTCCCGGAAACCTACCAAATCCGTAACACGTAGTTCTTACAGCTTTGTGGTGCGGGCGTCTCCATTTTCACAAATTCAGAAAATAGACCTTGCACCACAAGTCGTTATATTCTAGGGCTTTCTCCGGCTCGGAGCGTAGCGCAGCCCGGTAGCGCACTTGACTGGGGGAAAAGTTCCCTGAAATCTATTCCCCCAAATTAATCAACAGGTTACCTGATTTGAAAAGTCGCTCACAGTAATTCTCGTGGCGTTTTTTGTTTTGCCGTTATCTTCGAATTCTTGAACAAATTTTTTGAGTTTCCCACACAGGAAAAACCATTCCTTTTTATAGTGGCAGGATGCGAACTCGCGGTGCAGTCGTTTCTCCAGCTTTACCGATCCCGGCATGTAGAAAAGTATCTCGCAATCATCAGGTGTTGCGGTCCTGATGGATCGAAATCGCGATGATGGATCGTGAGAATGTCCAACTTTTACGAAATAGCCGCTCTTGATCATGTAAACGTAGCCATACTTGGTTTGGCGGATCATATTTGAGGACTTTGCAGCTCTACGCAAAACCGATCGACAGGTTATGCTCATGCCTTGAGCATCTTCTTTTACTGCTCGTTCAAATTCCTTTGCTTCTTCAAGATCGACCGTAAGCGTTGACCCTGAGTACCTTTTCCCATCCATCCGGAAATCGTAACTGTAGAAATGCGTGTCATCTCGCTTATAGACGCTCATTCAGCTTTCCTCTTTGGCACTTCAACGTCAATTTCATCTTTGTTTCCGCTCATTGCATCCATAGCGGATCGCACATCTTCCATCATCGCATGCGCATATTTCGTGGTAGTTTTGATGTCGGTATGGCCGAGTAACTTCTGGGCTACGCGTAGATTGCTGGCGCGCAAAATCCGGGTTGCGGCTGTGTGCCTGGTATCGTGAAATCGGAAGTTCTCGACACCAGCACCTGACACGGCTCGGCGCATCGCGCTTTTCAATCCGCTCTCTCTCAGCGGGTATCGCGTCCCACGCACATATTCCGGAATCTTCGTTGTTCGAATTGCTTCAAACGTAAATACTGCCGTTTCATGATTGTTGCGCTCATCCCAAAGCAGGTCGAAAATTGCCTGTGACATTGGGATTGTTCGCACCTTATTGCCTTTTCCGGTCACGGTGAACGTCTTCCCGAAGAAATCCACGTGAGCCCATGTAAGACCAAGGATCTCCATTCGCCTACAGCCTGAGAGAAAAGCAAAGCGCACAGCCACATCATAGCCGCGCTTCAACTTGCTCATTATCTGGGTTTCTTCGCCGGTTGAGGCTTCGCGCACCCGTTCGCCCTTTTCCGGCAACAGGTGCTGCGACCAGTCAATATCGTTGACCTTAACTTTCCATATCTTCGCAGCCCGCAGCATTATTTCGCGTAGCGGCTGCGTCATGGTTCGGTTCACAGTGGCAGGCGATATTTTCCGCGGCTCTTTGCTCTGCGGGACTAATTCATTTCGACGTTTGGCGACCAGTTCAGCTATCGTTCGGTCTGTCACTTTGCTTAACTTGGTCCGGCGCCCGATCGATGCCTGCAACCAGTCGAGGGACCAAAGCGTAGTGTCTGAATTTTTATGATGCTGACCGACCTCGTGCCAATATTTGTTGGATGCGGTTTCAAACGTTAAATCATCCGACTTGAAATCAGCCTGCTTATGCGCTTCAAGCTCGGCTTCTTTTCGCTTTACCTTTTCGAATTGGCGCGCCTCTCGCTCCGTCTTTTTTCCAGTGTTTCCCGAAAATCGATGACCGCGTAGCCGGAACTCGTAGGAGTACGTGCCGTCCTTGCTGTCTTTTCGGATGTATACTGGCATTCGGTTGTCTTTCGTTGGTTCTTAAATGCTTCAATATCTGCCGGTTCGTACCGGCGGATTTTCCGCATGCCTCTGCCTATGTTAATGAAAGGCAACTCACCGTCATCTGTCAAATGGATTAGGTGTCGATGTGAAATGCTCAACGCTTCTGCGGCTTGTTCAGGTGTGAGTAAGCTCATTCTCTCCCTCCAACTTCAACGAGCATTTTCCAGCCTTCAATTTCGAGGCGATGCATTTCTTGGGTGCGGTGATTCTCAACAATCATTTCGAGGATGATGTTAATCAGGTCATCGTTGGGTAAGTCGCGAATGACCTGACCGCGATAAGTGGTGATTGTTGGAAGATCGCCCATCACTCCCCCCTTTCTTGCAGTGCGGCGCGGTCTGCCGGTGTGCGATTGTTCCAGCGTTTTGTTACGACGCGGCGTTGAACATCCTCGGAAACTCGCAATGAAACAAGAACCGTTGAATGCTCCATAGCGAAACCGCAAGGTTCACTACGTAAAAGCCAAGAAAGATCATCGCCCCGAAAGTCATGCGGTCGTTATTGATGCCATAGAATGCATTGGGGAGCCACTCACGACGAAAAATAACTGGCAGGCACGACGAGAAGCGATCCAGAATACCATAACGTTTTCGAGTTTCGCCGAACTGGAAAGCAATCGCCAGTCGAGCGGCCATACACTCGCATTCCTGAAGCCAAAAAAGATTAAGTCCTTAGATATTCGAAAGGTAAAAGACCCGAATTGGACAAAAGAAGAATTAGATAAACTTCTTGGTTATCAAACACAGGCGGGGCTTTTCGATGACGAGCCGAAAGACATAAAGCTACTTAAAAAGCTGCCCTACGATTTTTACTACAATTATATTTGTGAATTGGACGGCGTCGACTACGAACATACACACAAAATTGTTGATTGGGAGGCTGGCGCTCTTTATTGGCACTGCGCCAATAAGTATGGCGACAACTGGGAAGCCCCATTCCGAAACAAGCTGGAAACGGAACTTCCGAATAAAGAATTATTGTTTCTGATGGGAACTATTCACCGCTTCCCGGATACCTGGCTGATAATAAGCCTCGTCTATCCGCCGAAGACAGAGCCTGCACGTGATTTATTCAGCAGCTTCTAACCGTATTGTAGGCAGCATCGCCAAATTACGTTCGTATTTTTTAGGATCATCGCCATAAAGGTCGAATGACGATATGTCGAACTCGACAAGCTTCTCTGCAATGATCGTTCGATGACAGGTTTTAGGGTCGCGCTCGAAACACAACATGCATGTGATCTTTTCCGATGCCGTAAGCGAGAGTTCAGCAACTTTTTCTTTAGCTGCATCGGTTTCGATATGTGCCGTATAAATCTTGCGGAACTCGTCAAATCGACCAGCACGCGCAGCGTCTCTGCCCGGCTTTGGGTCGCCCAACGGCTGATAGGAGTGGTACTCTATACCTGCTTGTTCAAGCCGTTCCCGAAGAGAATTTTTTGAAAAGCCCTTCTTACGTGAGAGCGGCAACGCTCTGACGTCAGCGAGCACTTGCACACCTACGACCTGAAGCGTGCGCACAAACTTGTCGATATCTGTGCCTTCGTAACCGATTGTGTAGATGGTGCTCATGAGAGGTATTCCTTTTCCGTCAACACACCACAGTGTGGTTAACATACCCTTATACGCTCTGGCGTAAACGGCAATGCGTTAACTTTTTATACCTTCACACTGTTGCCGAATTTCACCATGTGGCATTTACGGAGGCAGAGGATAGCTATTAACACCCATTGTAACTCATAATGTTGTTACTGAAATGTGGCCCGAGGCAGCTAGAAGAATTGAATGTTTCTCTCTACTGATATTGGAGGCAAGTCCCATTCGTCAAAGATCGACGATCTCGCTATCTCCTTTTCAAACCCCGTCAGCTTTCTGACCACTCTTTCCATTCTCTTAAATTCGTCTTGCGACAATTCCGGAGACAGCCGTATTTTACTTATAAGCTTGTTTGGATCGCACGGATAAGATCGAATATTATTCTTTTCTAGGCATGTATAATCCGCATCTATAACGAGAGAAATTAAACGAACTTCATTTTCCCCGCTAAAAAAATGAGATTTAACAAGAAAACTTCTAGCTAGAATATCTAGACCCGCGTACTTATTAAATATATCTTTTCTATGTCTAGCCGCTTTATTTCTATCAATGTATCTTACTTTACCTATGTAATACCTATCTTCATCGTAGTACGGGTCCCTTTGGTAGTGCAAACTTTCCACCAATGCTCGAATGGTTGTTTGAATTCTCACGTAATCAAATTTGCTTCGCGCATATGACTGCCACATCAAGGCAGATGACTTTTCCAGCGTCCAGCACTGAGCATAAGCTAATTCATCCAAGCCCGACGTCAGTCCATCTGGTTTATCGTAACCGACCTTTAAAATATTACCATCTGATTTATCGGACCATAAACGTGGGCGCACCAAAACATTTTTATGATCTTCAAACATTTGCTCCAGATAATCTAATCTTATTATTCGATAAAGATTAGTATTTTCGCTTAAGGCATCTAAATTTTTAACAGACATATCGGTCCCCCTACTGATAATCTAAAGCAATGCGCGATCATTTAATGAGTTCATCGATCCTGACCTTGAGCGCTTCCGCGAGTTTCTTCAAAGCATCGAGCGAGCCTTCGCGGGCACCGCTTTCAATCTGCGAGAGGTAAGGTGCGCTCATACCGGCAGCGTCGGCGAGTGCCTTAGCGCTCATTCCGCGAAAGTCACGCCAAACCTTGATTTTGTTCTCGCCGTCGATCATGCGGTTGACGTACTCGGCCGGGATCAATTCTTCTTCGCCAGCGGACAGTTTTGCGCGGAACTTGCGACCAGCTTCAATGTCTTCGCGATCTTCAAAAGCTTCGAGCAGCTTGTCATAGTCGGCCTTGGGAAGGACTGCCATTTCCTCCCCCTGCGGAGTAGTAATGAACTGTACATGTAATTTCATGATATCTTCGCCCGTGATGCGTAATAGCGTTTGAGGCTCGCCGCTATGCCCATTTCCGATAGGAGGCTAGTTATGACAGATAAAGCGGCAATCGATCCACGACTTTTGAAACTAGTAAGTTCGCTTGCAAAAGCGGACGCTCGCGAAGATCACGAGCAGTGGCTCAGTGGGCTGCCGCCTCTCAAGGCGGATGCCCTATTGCCAGCCAAAAAGCGAAGCCAGAAAGAGGACGACGCAAAGGTCACAGTGAATTGGCATTCCGTCTTAAAAGAAGACAAACACTGTTCTTGATCAGCGTGTTTGCAAACGAACTCCCGGGCCGCCAATCGACGTTTCTCCCTCGTCGATAAACACAGCGCCATTTGCTTTGAGAGCGTCCGTGACTGCATCTAGTGTATCTGTGCGAACACGCACGCGATCCGCCCCGGCCGCCTCCATGTTGCGCACCGTATTGGTGCTAACACCTGCTTTTTCTGCGAGCGCCACTTGCTCTAATCCGAGCAATGATCTTGCTGCTCTTATCTGATTACCTGTAATCGCCATTTTGTATCATCCATATTTTTTTAGGTACGATACCTAAAATATTATTGACCGCAAACAAATTCGACGTATATGGTGACTAAACCAATAAAAATAGTTATCATAACCAAAAAGAGCAGTTTTATGATTATCGACCCATATCCTCCGCGACACACCCGTTACAGCCTGCAAGCGATAATCACGCGTCAAATGGCCGACGTGCTTCTAGAGAACAACGTCGATCTTGCAGTCCTCGACGCCTGCCGCCATGAGCTTGAACGAGCGAACTTCGGAAAACTTGCAATTGATGCCCTTATCGAGGGAGCCACTCAACTTGCTGTGAAAGATTTCGTCGCTAATTGGCAACCAACGAAAGCTCGAAATTAAAATCCCGTGGTTACCGGGTGGTTACCAGAGATACATTTGAGATAAATCTGAGAGGGCTTACAGCAACCACTCTCTTCTAATCTATTGTTCTAATTGGGGAAAAATGGTCGGAGCGGCGGGATTCGAACCCACGACCCCTTGACCCCCAGTCAAGTGCGCTACCGGGCTGCGCTACGCTCCGAGCCGGAGAAAGCCCTAGATTATATAGGGTTAAACCGCAAGCCCCTAAAATCAGAAAAAAGAACAAACTGAACACAGATGTAAGTTCCGTGGCGCGTCAGAACAAAAAACGCCACGAGAATCGCCACGGAGGTTCTTTTTATGTTCTCAAGCGTTTTTCGTGAATTGACTCTTACACCAACTGCGGAACAATAAGGGAACAAATAGACACGCCTGGCGGCGAGTGTGTCTGCTTTTAACGGAGCAGAACAATGAATGCAGTTGTGCAAGAGAATGAATACGACGAAGAAATTGAATTGGTGCTGGCCTATCACAAGGGCGATGTACGGGCCGCAATAGAAGCGCTGCTCAAGGACCGTGATTTTCTCGTCAAAGAAATCGAGTACGCGAGCCTTGCTATGTCAATGGGCTTTGCGCGTGGCTGGAAACCAACGATCATAAAATGAAAACGATCTTGAGAAGTTTGCGACACACGAATGTCGTTCGCTTCTCCTGTGGGCTACATCTGTAGCGTCAATGTTTTTCTGAGACATGCTATTACCCTTTGTCGATTGCTATCGACTGACAATGGCAAGTGTCGCACCCGTAGGGCGTGGTAACTAATTTTTTATATTTCGATACCCATTTTACCGGCTGCCCTGAATTTGTTCCTCATCCACTCGAGATCGTTCCCATCGACATTTCGCTCCATATCAGTTGGAAATCCCATGTCGCACCACAACGTTAACGCAACAGTGTATTTCGACGGCGTGCTTTTTACTGATTTTTGCAAGCTTTGCCATTTTAGATCAAAGTTACGAGCAAATAGGATGCCGAGCCAGTCGATACGGGTCGGCTGGGCCACCTTGGATGCATTGCTTCGGTATTGTTCGAGACCGTCACGAAGCTGTATAGCCGACGAGAGAAGGATTTCGCGTAAGCTAGGTGGAAGTATTTGAGCCTCGAACTCGTGCAGAGTAAGATTTTTGAAATCAGGGTCAGGGTTTTTGGTGAGGGTTGCCAAAAACTCTTTCAGCATTTCCGATAAATTTCCGCCAAGCCCACGCAAAAGGTCTATCGTCTCGCGGCGACGTTCTTGCTCGCGGTACCTGTCCTGTGCGGAAATCAGCGCAGCGATTGCCGCCATTGCTAATTCCGAACGCCACGCTTTTGTAGCATCTGTATCCAACTTCGGAGAAATGCCACCTAGAAGTTTGTCTATTTCCCAACCGGGTTGATCAAGGCGAGCCATGACGGCTGTTAAATCGTAACGGCAAATCCAATCCGAAAATGTAATTGACTGAGGCACAGACGATTTCAATTAATTATGCCTCCCGTCTCGAGAACGGCAAGAGTGTTGCCGTATCAGATACGGGGGCTTCTCCCATAGCTTGCGCAATTTTGGCGGCAATTTCGTCGCTTGCTTGTCGAACTGCATCGGTCGCAAGATGGGCATATCTCTGTGTTGTTGCAACATCGGCATGACCGGCAGCTTTCCGATTACTTGCAAACCATGGCCGTCACTGGCGCCGGCGGAGGCAAAACTATGTCGAAGATCGTGGATGCGTACGCCTTCTAAGCCTGCCGCTTTACAGACGAGACGCCACGGCCTTTTCAGGTCTGTTCGCGGCTGTGGCTTGCCGTCCCGGTTTTCGCCTGGAAAGACATAATCACTTCTTTTCAAGTCAAGTAAGCTTACCAGAACCGCACGAGCCGGAGCGTTGAGAAGAACCGTTTTGGGGCCAGTTTTACTATCACGCAACCTCAACAGCCCGCGTTCTAAATCCACCTCTTTCCAAGTAAGGTTTAAAATTTCTCTGAGGCGAGCGCCTGTGAATATCAACATCCGAAGTGCAGACGCAGCTTCATGGTCAATTTTAACAAACCTGTTCTCGGGTTTTGGCGCGTGCTTGGAGTTTGCTTTAGTCTCGTCAACTTCGTAGGCGATGCCAACTGTTTCGGCTTCGCGAATGGTTGCACCTAAGCGCTGCAACTCTGCTATGTCGAGAAATCTTTCCTTCGATTGCTCCTTGTATTTTTCAATTCGATACGTCGGACGCCGAATATTATCGGGTAATAGTTCAATCTGTTCGGCAAAACCGTAAATTGCAGAAATGACCGTCACGACGCGATTTGCCGTAGCAGGTTTGTCCGCGAGCGATACATGGAGCGTGTTTATTTCGCCCCGTGTTATGGTTCGAGCATCACGATGTTTAAAAGCCGGGAAAATGTACTTGGTAATGATGTGGCGATAGAAGTCGTCCGTTGCCGCTTTTCGTCTAACCCTAACGTGGTCACGCATAAAACGTGCCGCGAGGCGGTCCATGCGCAGATTGCGTGCTAAACGGCGCTCTTTGTCTGCACTTGCGCGTGCCGCTTGAGCGGCTTCGCGCATTGCAGCATCGGTTGCTTTGCGATCTATACCGGCTTGGCCTTCACGGATAAGCTCAGCTGCTCGTGCGCGAGCTTGTTCTACGGTCCATGTTCCAAACTCTCCTATCGAAACGCGCTTAGTCGGAGCAGACCTCCCTCCGCCAATTCTAAATTTGGCAACAAAAACCTTTTTCCCGGTTGCGCTGATTTTGACGCCAAATCCTTTTACGGCTCCATCGCCAGCATCCCACAAGAAGAAAGGTTTTCCATCCGGAATGGCGGCTTCAACGGCCTTTTTTGTGAGCTTTGCCATTAATCACTTGCCCCTTTGCTATCATTTACAAATGAGAGCTAGTAACCACCGGGTAACGACCGATACTATTCGATAACGTTAGCTCTTAGCTGACGCTATCTAATAAATCGCTATAAAACAATAGGTTGTCAGTAACACTTTTCAACGTTAGACGACATTCTTGATAGAATTTCATAACTGGGGGTCAAGGGGTCGTGGGTTCGAATCCCGCCGCTCCGACCATTTTTCCCCAATGAGAACAATGCATTGACGATGCTGGTGAACCACTTTCGGTTCAACCTGCAGTCACATACATTTTTCAGTCTTTCCGTCGCTGCAATTAGCTTGGAACTGCACGATGGGTAGTTACGGTCGTTGCGTAAACCGTAACCAGCGGCCGGGTGTCATTCCAAAGGCTGATTTGAAATGCCGCGTGAAATGACTCTGATCTGAGAAACCACAGGCTAGTGCAGTTTCAGCCAGACTTATATTGCTGCCGGATAGCATGCGCCGACCTTTTTCAAGCCTGCGCATAATTAGATAGCGGTGTGGGCTCGTTCCATGAAGTGCTCTGAAATGGCGTGACAATGTATATCGGTCGAGACCGGAAATGTTCTCAAGATCGACAGATGATACTGTGCTTTCGATATTCTCCTTAAGATATTCACGAATATTCAAGATCGCATCACGCGCAATAAATTTTGGATGCGTAATTTCTCTATCTGCATGCTTCCATAGATTGGACTGCAAGCGCATTATAACGTCGTCGAGTAGCAGTTCATCGGGTTCGTTGCTGAGATCTATAA
Source organism: Brucella sp. HL-2 (assembly GCF_025846885.2). NCBI lineage: Bacteria > Pseudomonadati > Pseudomonadota > Alphaproteobacteria > Hyphomicrobiales > Brucellaceae > Brucella > Brucella sp. HL-2. The sequence continues at coordinate 40,005 of NZ_JAOYTK010000019.1, forward strand.
GAACCTCCACCAGCAATTGATGCAGCGATTTGTCAGACAATATTGGTTCTTTGACAAAAGGTAAGATGTGCGTGCGACTTGACGCTTCCAGCAATAGTTCCGGCGGAAAATAGAACATCCTGTAATGCAGCATGTTTTCAGAACCGGCGGCACCGTCATGAAGTTCGTCGGGGTGAATGACAATCGTATTCCCAGGAACGCTAACGCGGGAGGCTCCACGATAGCGAAATGTCTGTACACCGGCTAAGGTTATTCCGAGCGCATAGGTATCATGACGATGAGGGCTAAATCCAACGCCATGGAATCTCGCATCAATGCGATCAATGCCCCGTTTTGTTGGAGCATGCAGAATTCGCTCAGATTTGCACAAACGTTCAATACTCAAAATATTGCGTTCCCTATTATCCGCTTAGCACGAATATAATGGGATCATTTTTGCATGTTCGATACAAAGTTCACAATTGTTTTGCGTGATGATTTGGCACCTTGGCAGGAGCTGAATGTCACCGCTTTTCTCGCTAGCGGGATTGTCAGTCAACACCCGGATATCATCGGCGAGCCTTATCAGGATGGGGCCGGCAACATTTACAATGCTTTGTCCATTCAGCCAGTAGTCGTGATGTCTGCGGATGCGGCTCAAATGCACAAAATACACGTAAAGTCACTGGAAAGAGGGATCACAACTTCTCTCTATATTGAAGAGATGTTTTCCACAGGGCATGACGTTGCGAATAGAGATGTATTTTCAAAGTTTGCACCTGAATCTGCAAATGTTGTCGGTATCGCCATTCGGGCAGAAAAGAAAATCGTCGACAAACTGGTTAAAGGCGCAAAGCTGCATAAGTAGTTATTCGCTATTTATTTCTGCATGATGTGCAAGGTTGGCAGTTTAGAAATGAACTATCCAATTTTGCATGCCGTGAATCCCGTGGGATTATGTGCGTCCAGAGAAATTTGTAGTTCTGCGGTCAAAAAAATACCCCGGCTGAGGGCCGGGGCAATCTTAACCTTATGTGCTACTCGCAAAGATCACGTACGGGGGTAAGGCGTGATCTCCTCATTTAATAAAGTTTAGTAAAATAACTAATCTAGATTATTGATGAAGTATGAATATAGAATTTTTATCGTTATAGTATGGTTTAATCTAATGAGCATTTTTTATTTTAACAATCACACTTGTTCGCTCACAATAATTTTGATGATACGGAGTGAATGTGGTGTTTATTTTATATAGCAAAGTTACCCGGTGTAATAATTTGACCTTTTGGTATAATTTAATGTGCGTTATGATAGCCAAAATTGATTAGGCACTTGATCGACTTCCCAAATTTTAATTGGTGAGCGAATAGGTTATCTGCCGGTATTAAAGTGCGTTCTTTCAAGTTTTTCTGCGCTATTGTTATCAGAGATGCTTGATGTTTGAGGCTGTTGGGATGAGTTTGATTATTGATTTTGCAAAATATGTGTCGATCGTTGTGATCGGTCTTTTGCCTATTATGAATCCTTTGACGACAATCCCGTTATATATGTCGCTGACCAAACGCATGAGTGCGGAAAACAAACGCGTTCAGGCAAGAAAAGCCTGCATATATGCCTTTTCGATCCTAACGGCTTTTCTGCTGCTCGGAAATGGGATCATTTCGTTGTTTAGTATCTCCATGCCCGGTATTCGTGTGGCTGGCGGGCTGATTATCATGATCCTGGCCTTGCGGATGATTTTCTCTGGTGAGGATTCTTCGTCCGAAGTGGATGCAGAACCTGCCGATATCAAAAAGGCTGAACTGGATTACTCTTTCTCGCCACTGGCAATGCCTAGCCTGGCAGGGCCGGGTTCTATAGCGGTTGTTATGAGCTTTGCGTCGCAGATACCATCTGAGCATACCGTTGTGGGCCATGTGGTTGTTATTTTGGGAGTCGCTATAACGATCTGTGTCGCCTATCTTGCACTGTCCTCCGCATCGCTCATCGAGAAGGTGCTCGGGGAACACGGTATGCAGGCGGTGACAAAGATCATGGGCTTTTTGCTGACCTGTGTGGCCGTACAGTTTCTTGCCTCGGGTATCCGCGATTTTTATATTGAGTTCAGTAAGATCAGCTGAAGCGTTTCACATTTTTCAGGATGTGAACTAAGTGCGTGGAACGAAAAGAATAATGCACGCGCCAACAAAGGCTACGGTCGCGCCTATAACGTCCCAGCGATCTGGGCGCATGCCTTCTGCAGCCCATATCCATACGATCGATACAATAATATAAATCCCGCCATAGGCTGCATAGGCACGTCCCGCAGCATCGCTTTCAATCAGTGTCAACAGATAGGCGAAAAGGGCGAGACAAACCAAACCTGGAACAAGCCAGAGGGGGGATTTGTCCAGTTTAAGCCACGCCCAAAACGAGAAGCATCCGGCTATTTCGAATATAGCTGCGGCGGCATAAATCACGAATTGCAAAGCAAATTTCCTTGGAATTGGTTGTGTGAAGCGGCTTTGCGGTAGTGTTTATACTCCAACCCAGCACACCCCCATATGAGGCCAAAAAGCAGATAAAAATGCCGCCAGTGATCAGTGTCAATCACATTGCCGATGAGTACATGACCAAGATAGGTCGCATAAGCGCAAAGCAGAAAAGGTTGCCATGGTCGATTTCTGAACATTAGTTTGAAACCGATGGCCAGTGTCAGGAAGGTTAAAGTCATGAAGGCGATGAAACCGATCCAGCCATAATCAAGCACTGCTTTCAGCCAGACATTATGGGTGTCTTCGCCGAACATGGGACCAAATTCCAATGGTCCAATTCCCAGTGGATGTTCGGTCGCAAGCACCATGCCGAGCCAGTGCCGGGCAAACCGGCCCAGACGCGCACTGTCGTAACTTTGTTCAAGGCGCGCGCGCTCTAAAAAGAGCGCTCTTACGTCGGGAATTTGCAGGAGTAGTAGAATAGCCAGTGCAATGACAAGGACCGCAAGCAAGCCGATTGTGATCAAGCGCAGGCGAAACCTGTTGCTCTGGCTCTGAAGCAGCAGCACTGCAAAAAGACAAAGGAACGAGAGCGGCGCCATGGCCCAAGCAGCACGTGAGAAGGAAACCAGTATGCCGAGTGTCAGTACACAGCACAACGGCATATAGACGAGCAAATCTCGGCCATTGCCTTTCATGATGCGGTAAAGGCTCCATGTGAAGGGAAGCACCGAAAACGGCCCGTAAACATTCGGATCTTTAAAGCCACCCATTGCACGGCCATAACGGGTAAAGGCATCGGCGCCAGGAAACAGGTTTAGATATCCCGCAATGCCGAGCAGCGACGATAGGATACCGACCAGAAGATAGGCGTTGAATATCGTTTTCAGGCGACGATAGTCTGCTTCGATGATTGCGGCATAAAAGACAGCCGTAAAGGCAAGGAACAGCGAAACAGCGATATATAATGGCGCATCCTTAGTGTCAGCCATTTGCATGACGGAAATCATACCGCCGAAGTTGAACACGGTCAGCAAAGCGAGCAACACCAGGCTGGTTCGTGTCAACCGCATCCCAAAAAGCATGGCGATTGCTATGAGCGCGACCATATAAAGTTCGTATGGAGCGGGTTCGCTCATCACGAACCCAAGTAGAAAAACACCAAGTCCAATAGCAAAGTTAGCGATGAGCCTGTTTAAAGCGCGCTTACCTGCAACCTCTGTTGCAGGTAAAACGCGGTAAGGTGCCGAAACACTGCTGGTACCGTTGGCGACTGTTCTCAATAAGCGTTTTCCGTGTTGAGAAGTCTGACGGGGGTCAGAAACAGGATTTTGAGATCAAACCAGAGCGACCAGTTTTCAATGTAAAACAGGTCATATTCTGTGCGCATGGTGATCTTGTCTTCATTGTCGATTTCGCCGCGCCAGCCATTGATCTGCGCCCAGCCGGTTACGCCCGGCTTGACGCGGTGACGTGCGAAATAGCCATCAACGACTTCATTATAGAGCACGTTGTGAGAGTGCGCGGCCACCGCATGGGGGCGAGGGCCCACAAGCGACAGTGAACCTGTCAGCGAATTGAAGAACTGCGGCAGTTCGTCGATGGATGTCTTGCGGATGAAGCGTCCGACGCGGGTCACGCGGGGATCGTTTTTTGTGACGGCGTTGCGTGCAGTCGGGTCGCTCTGCTCCGCATACATCGAGCGGAACTTCCAAACATTGATGACTTCGTTGTTAAAGCCATGCCGCTTTTGCTTGAAGATTACCGGGCCTTTGCTGTCGAGCTTAATGGCAATCGCGGTTGCCAGCATGATGGGCGAAAGAAAGACGATGCCAAGCAGACTGAACACAATGTCGAAAATACGCTTGGCAACTGAGTCCCAGTCGTTGATTGGCTTGTCGAAGATGTCGAGCATCGGCACGCTGCCGATATAGGAATAGGCGCGGGGGCGGAAACGCAGGTGGTTGTTAAGTGCCGACAGACGGATATCGACCGGCAGCACCCACAGCTTGTTAAGGATCATCAGAATGCGTTCTTCGGCACTGATAGGGAGCGAAACGATCAGCATATCGATATGCGCAATACGCGCAAATTCGATCAGCTCCTTTACGTTTCCGAGTTTGGGGTAGCCTGCCACGATGGGCGGCGAACGCTTGTCATCACGGTCATCGAAGATGCCGCAGATGCGAATGTCGTTATCCGGCTGCTGTTCAAGTGTGCGGATCAGGGCTTCGGCATTGGGTCCACCGCCGACGATGACAGCGCGCCGCTCCATAATACCATTCCGTGCCCAACGACGGATTCTCCACGAGACAAAGAGGCGGCAGATGATGAGTACGATCATTCCGCTCAAAGCCCAGATCAGAAACCAGGCGCGCGAAAAATCCGATGAAACCTTGAAGAGAAAACCTGCTACGGCAACGGCTCCCAGCACAGTTGCCCAGCTGATGATTACGCGTTTCAGGTGGCGGCTGGGGCTGCGCAGAATATTGATCTGATAGCCGTTGTTTATTTCCATCATCAGAACGTAAAGGCCACCGCCCGCGAGCATGATGAGCAGATAGTAGATCAGGAGCGAGGTGTTGAAACTGACATAATAGGCAAAGCTCAGAATGCCAGTCGTGAGGACGATGCCGAATTCAACGAGCCGTATCACACCGCTGAGCATGGTTGGCGACAGGGTGTTACGCTCATATTGCGCGGCCATCTGGCGCGCCATTGCGTTCAACCCGTTCTGTTCGCTCGGTTTGGAACCACTCGTGCCTTTGGCATTACTTGCCTCAGGATCGATTGGAGAAGACACATCATTATCCCGCACAATTTTACCCCTGCTAATCAACGTGCCGGACTATATTTAACTGCAAATCCTAAGGATTTGCTGATCAAATGGTCCTAGCTGGTGCAAGATTTTCAGGAACGTGCTTCACGGTAAACCAATTCTATAGAATGTGCCATTGCCTGAAGGTTGAACCGCTCGCGCAGGCGTGTTCTGTCGGGCATCGATTTTACGAAATCAGCCTCAGCGCTGGCAACTACGAGCAGCTTGGCTGCGAGCAGCTCGTAGTTGGGCTCAACAAGAGCCGGTGAGTTGGGGCCGAAGATTTCCGGAATGCCGCCAACACTGCTCGCAATGACAGCTTTTCCAGCAGCCAATGCCTCCAGCACGATGTAAGGAAATGCTTCCGCGCGTGATGGAATCACGATGCTTTTGCCAAGCGGAAACGCTTCTCGCGCAGCCATGCCGGGCAAAAAGCGGATTTGGTGAGCCATGCCGAGCTCATTTGCGAGCGTGAGAAAATCGGACTTCTCCGCGCCATCGCCGACCATAGTGGCGGTAAAACGCTTCCCGGATTTGTCACGAAGAGAAGCAAGGGCGCGGATCAACAGATCGGGCCCCTTTAATTCACGCATCGTTCCGATGAAAAGGAAATCAGTGGCGTCAGTTGCGGTTGTCGTATGAACAAACTCTTCATCAGACAAGCCGTTATAAATAACCGCATGAAGGTCGTATGGCCTGCCAACCTTCTCTTCATATGTCCGCTTCTCGAAGTTTGAAACGAACAGAACAGCGTCGGTGAGCGGAGCCAGCAACCTTTCGACCAGAAAGACCGCGCCACCACGACGCGTCTTTCTGTCAAAATGCAGGCTGCCGCCATGCGGTGAGTAGATACGGGCTACGCGAGACTTAAAAACCCGTAGAGCTGAGCCGAACAGACGTGCATAAACGCCACCTTTGGCGCCATGTCCGTGCAAGATGTCCGGCTGCAATTTCTTGATAATGCGATAGGCTTTGTATGCAGCTTTGATATCGCCAATGCCGATATGTCTTTGCATGGCGATACGATGGATGCCCAATGCAAGCTTGGGCCGTAATTCTTCCAGTAATTCATCTTCGCGCACGCCACCGGTTGTCGCATCGCAGAGAATGCCAACTTGGTGCCCGTTTGAAGCCTGAATGCTGATGAGATCGCGGACATGGCGGAACAAGCCACCCGTAGGTTCGCGAAAACAATGGACGATTCGTAAGGGCGTGTTGTGCTTTTCATCAGACATTTATCGTCATCAGAATAGACGTTCGCGCACATAGACGGTGTCGCCCGGTAGGATCGGATCAGAGATCAGGACGCGTCCTGTCATCACGTCTCCATTGATCGTGCGTGTAATATCGACACTTTCCTGATTGGCGCGTGGAGTAAACCCTCCAGCTGCGGCGATTGCCTTTTGCACAGTCATACCTGGCACGTAAGAATATTGGCCCGCACCGCCCACTTCACCCATGATGAAGATCGGACGATAACGGTCGACCTCAACGCTGACGTCAGGATCGCGCAGGTAGCCGCCACGCAGTTTTGAGGCAATTGTGCCTTCTAGCTGCTTTACCGTCTTTCCACTTGCCGGAACGCTGCCAATAAGCGGGAATGCGATATAGCCCGACTGATCGACGCTATAATTATTGGTGAGGCTTGCCTGCTCAAACACGGTAACGCGCACACGGTCACCTGCATTGAGCAAATAGGGTTCGTTTAACGCGGCATGAAACGCCTGTGGGGCAGGGCGATAGCTGGAGCATGCGGAAAGCGTCATCGCCGCAAGGCCAAGCGCAACAAGAACCAACCGGCTCGTGCGCTTTTTATGAGTTTTCTGCATCGTCATTGTCGCCTCGGTCTCTTCCGAAAAGCATTGCCGCATTTGCAGATTCGGATAGGAGATATCCAAATGCTGATACATGACGTTATCGATTGATTAAGGTTAATGGCTGGTAAAGAAGTGATGCGCTTCCGGAAAAACTTTCTCTCTTTCCAGTGAAACCGAACAAATAGACAGTTTAACCCTCTGGTTACCTTGTTCGTTTACATTTTCTTACAAAATTGGCCTTCGACACGTTTTGAGTGGGCGAGGTGATGGCTCGGGAACCGCACATCCAGAGTATTGGGCGGAACATCGGGCGGAGTATGAGAATGTCTGAAGTCGATAGGCTGTCGAAAGACGCAGATATTGATATTGGTGCGCTCTTTTCGAGCTTGCGCCGCAATTGGCTTTTGATTGTCAGCGGCGCACTCATTATGGCAGTGCTTGCCTGGATCATATGTCTCCTTCTGACACCTGATTATCGCGCTGAGACCCGTATTCTGATCGAATCCCGTGAATCCGTTTTCACACGTCCAAATGGTGAAGCCACAGCTGAACGGCCATTGATGGACCCGGAAGGGGTGAAAAGCCAGGTCGAAGTGCTGACTTCGGGCGATCTTCTGAAACAAGTCTCAGATAAGCTCAAGCTCACCGACAACGAGGCATTTACCTCAACAAATGTAAGGCCTTGGACGCGTATCTTGATTCTTCTTGGTATGCGCAACAATCCGACCAGTCTGGCACCTGAAGAGCGTGTACTGCAAAGGTTGCGCCAGAACTTGCAGGTTTTCAACGTCAGCGGTTCGCGTGTGATCGTCGTCCAATATACGTCTTCAAATCCGCAGGAAGCAGCGGATATCGCAAACGCAGTGGCTGACGCCTATATCGCGCTGCAAGGCGCTGCAAAACTCCAGTCTAACGATGATGCAACCGGCTGGCTTGCACCAGAAATCGAGGATCTGCGCGGCAAAGTGCGGGATTCAGAAAAGAAAGTTGCGGACTATCGCGGAGCAAATGGCCTTCTGACGGGACAGACAAACAGCACCATTGCCACCCAGCAGCTATCCGAAGTCTCGACGGAATTGACGCGACTGCGTTCAAGCCGCGCAACCTCGGAAGCAAAAGCGGAAAGCATTCGCAGAGCGCTTGCAGCCGGTGTCCCGGTTGATACTCTGCCTGATGTTGTAGCATCCGGTATGATGCAGCGCCTTTCCGAACGTCGCATTCAGCTCAATTCGCAAATCGCTGATCTTTCAGTAACGTTGCTTGATGGCCATCCGCGCATCAAATCGTTGCGCTCGCAACTCGCCGATCTCGACCGACAGATCGATGGAGAAGGGCGCAAGCTTTTGACGAGCCTCAACAATGAGGTGAGTGCTGCGAGACTGCGCGAGGATGAACTCAATCGTGAGTTAAATCGTGTCAAGGCACAGGCCGCCCAGGCTGGTGAGCAGGAAGTGGAACTGCGGGCGCTCGAGCGTGAAGCGGCTGCGCAGCGTCAGCTTCTTGAGACCTATCTGACGCGTTATCGCGAAGCTGCCTCGCGCACGGATCGCAATTATGTCCCCGCCGATGCGCGGATTTTCTCTCGCGCTGATGCGCCGGGATTGCCATATTATCCAAAGACCTTGCCGGTTGTCAGCGCGACCTTTGTTGCTGGACTGTTGCTCCTATCAATTTTCGTCTTGCTGCGTGAATTGTTCAGTGGACGGGCCTTTGTCACAGTGGACGGGCGCCTTATTGCAGCGGTGGAAGAAATTGAAATGCCAGTGATTGAAGCTGCAACAGACATGGCTTTCACGCCGCCTTCCGCAAGCGAGTTCAAAACTGCCGATAGCCGCCCTGTGCGGCGCTGGACGTCGCCTTTCATGTCAGGTTCAAAAATTGCCTCTGCGGAAGACGCACCAGAAAATCCAAATGGTGTGAAGACGGTGGCTAACGGCCTGATTGAAGGCAGTTTAAAGCGGGTCATCGCGATATCTCCGGAAGGCGATAGTGCATCCGCTGCGACTGTGCGTCTTCTGCGGGAGCTGGCGGATCGGGGCAAACGCGCTATTCTGATCGATATGACAGCCTACGGTACGCTGGGGCTAGTTATGCTCGATGGCAGTAACCGAGCCGGTATTACAGAGCTTCTGGCCGGTGAGCGGCGCTTCAACGATGTCATTCATACGGACCACTATTCTCAGGCGCATGTGATGCCGCTAGGCAAGGTAGCGCCTGAGAACGCGATGCGTTCGGCTGATCGCCTGCCGTATATCCTGGATGCGCTGGAAACGGTTTATGATTTCGTGGTGGTCGAATGCGGCCCTTCCACATCGCGGCAGATACGCCGTATTGCCGACGGTCCGGCTGTCGTGATCATGAATATTGTCGATCCCGACGACAACAGTGTCGTTATGGCAGCGCTTGATATGGATCAGGGCGGCTATGAAGACGTCATCATTCTGATGGACAATCAGCAGGCGACAGGTGCTAACCCTGATGCGTCACAACCTACGGCCTGATTTCGATTCACGATCAACGAGATAGCGCTCTCGTCTGAATCAAATTGAGAAGCGCTTATCGTGAAATCTTAGCGTTTCGCCAGTTTGCTGCGTAGCGCTTTTGCGAACTGCCATAAGTGGGGATTGCCTTTAACTGTCGCGACGACTTTGTTACGGACTGATTGCAGTGCGGTGAAGGCTTTGCCTTTGGCCGTTAGAGGGATAATGGTGTCGAAGATGCTCGATTCAATATCGCACCATTCTCGCTTATAGGGCTCGTCGCCGATCCCAAAGCTATAGATGGTCAGGCCAGCGTCACAGCTTCTCTTGATGTCTTCATAGAACAGAAACTCCCCAGGGCTGGCAGTCATTAACTCGTCATCGGCTATCGCGCTGAATTCGACAGTCGGACCGAGTTTCGAACGGGTTTTGCCGATCAGCGAGCGGATTTTGCCGCCGACTTCAAGGACTTGCAGTTCGTATGCTGCGTGCAGGCTCCCAGTCGCGTTTCCGTAAAGCTCTTTGAAGAACGTTTGAATATGGGCATCGGCAAAAGGATCGTCGATCCCCATTTGCCGGAATCTATGCGCTTTGAGAGCAAAGAAAGCATTGAGTATCTCGTTCGTTTCTTCACGGGACTGGGGGGCATAAATTCGCCACCCGCCAGCCTCTTCATATCGACGGCCATGCTGACGATGTTTTTTGAGTTTTCGCTTGGCGTTGCTTCGCTCAAGGACTGCATCAAATCCGCTGACCAGAGACGCGGCAAGCACAGGATTGGGGTTCTCCATACTTTTCAGCTGCAACAAAGGGTTATCTTGGCCGGATAGAATGGGCAGTTGCCGCGTTAGCGAAAGCACATCGATATCTGGCCTAGCGATCCGAATGGTCGACACGAGCAGGCCGACGGATGCGTGGTCGACCGAACCGTCAAGCCAGGGGAAGTTGCAGTTTGCATGGCTTCCGCCTGGATAACGCAACACGCGTGTGCCGTTTACGCTAACAGTCTCAAGTGGCAGCAACATAACCGGCGCATTGTCAGCAAACAGACCAGCAACCAGAGTGTCCGAATTGACATGCCTGCGCCAGCAGTCGATCCAGTCGAAAGTTTGCGCGTTACCGTGCAGTGCACCCGGCTTTGACCAAAAAGCACGCAGTTGCGCGTAATCAACAATGAGGCGTGGCGTTAGATTGGCTTGGGCTTCATCAGTCACGTTTCGGTTGCCCCCGCAAATCACTCAACGACGTTTTGGGCGAGGAGGCTGAGCCATCCACCAGATGATACCCATAGCAGGCAACACCCAGAGAATACCGGTGAAGAAGAAATAAAGGAGATGCACCCATGCAGGTGAATTACCAAGCTGGGCCACAGCTATAATTGTCGCAAAAACTGCATAGACGATCACAAGAGCAACCAGCAGAAATGTGCCTATGAGTTTTTTCAGCCGAACGGGCATGTCTTTCTCCTCTATCCTGCTCTTCACTAGCTTGTGAGAACACGCAAAGGAAGTGAAAACGCGTCGGCATGTCGCGTGAACTTGGCTTGTAACCGCTTCTCCTATGCGGCATGTATCGGGCAGATGAACAGTCAGGGATAAAATGGCATGGCGGCAGTATCCGTTCGACATGAAGGGCAGAGCGCAGTGAGATCCGGCGAGGATAAAAATCGTCGGCTGATCCGCTATTGGCTCTATGCAGTTTTTGTCGTTCTGATCGCAATCGTCATGGTCGGTGGTGCAACGCGCATGACTGGCTCTGGTTTGTCGATTACTGAATGGAAACCGATCCACGGCGTCATTCCGCCGCTCAATCATGCCGAATGGCTGGAAGAATTCGATAAGTATCGCCAGATTCCGCAATATCAGCAGATCAATAAGGGCATGTCACTCGAAGCGTTCCAGTCCATCTTCTGGTGGGAGTGGGCGCATCGCATGCTTGCGCGATTTGTCGGCTTTCTGGTTGCAATTCCACTCGCCTTCTTCTGGCTGACCGGACGTCTGAACAGCAGCCTTAAATACCGGATGCTTGGCCTTCTGGCACTCGGCGGCTTTCAGGGCGCTATTGGCTGGTGGATGGTTGCATCGGGACTGAGCGAGCTTACCAGCGTCAGCCAGTATCGTCTTGCCATCCATTTGACGACGGCCTGCGTCATCATAACGGCCGTGTTCTATATCGCGCGAGGGCTCGTCACTTATACCGAGCGCCCGGCGGAACGGTCTATCCAGCGTTTCGCAGGCTGGTTGGTCTTTGCTGTGCTGGTGCAGATCTATCTTGGCGGTCTTGTCGCCGGGCTCCATGCAGGTCTTACGTACAATACCTGGCCGCTGATGGATGGTGCGATCATCCCGTCAGATTTGTTCATCCAGTCGCCTTGGTGGCGCAATTTGTTTGAAAATCCAAAGACCGTGCAGTTCGTACACCGCATGTTCGCCTACACAGTTCTGGTTCTGGCGGTCATTCACGCCGTGCAGGTTTGGAAAAATGCGGCAGCAACCACCCATGCCCGCCGTACAATCGTGTTGCTCGGCCTGATACTCGTGCAGGCAGCGATAGGCATTGCCACACTTTTGATGAGTGTTCCTCTTGATCTCGGCCTAACGCACCAGTTCGTGGCGTTGATGGTGCTGGCTTTCGCCGTTGCACACTGGCGCGCAACAAAAGGCGCTTACAAAGAATAAACAGTCTGACGCAGATGCCTTAGCGCGGAAGCTATCTTCAGCTCCCGCGCTTCATCGGCATCATTGCGGTCTTCGCGATGCCAAGCGGCTGAGAGACAGCCATAGGAAAATGCGAAATCGAGGACATAGGCAGGATCGCATCTGAGGATCGGCGCGAAATGCTCTGCCATGCGCTGAGCGCGTTCGAGATTGAGGCACAGATCATCGCGATCCAGCGGATTGTAGAAGATGTTGGCGGCATCAAATGTCGCATCCCCCATCAGCCCGTGGGGATCGATCACAAGCCAGCCGCGCGGCCCTCGCATGACATTCTCATGATGAATATCGCCGTGCAGCGGAATTGCTTCACGCGGCATTTCCAAAAGGCGCTTTGCAAGTTCCGTAGCCTCCGCATAAATTGGTTTGTGTCTTGCGACTGCAAAGAGGCCGGAAAAATGCTTGTTAAGTGGTTGCAAATCATCTGGAACAGGTGAGGCGGAAGGCTGATGCAATGCAGTCAGCACTTGCCCAAAAATAGCGAGACATTCTTCGTCTTTGCCACTTTTGAGATGCTCATCGAGGTGGTAGCCGCCCGCATATTCGAGCAACATCGATGTTTCCTTGAGATCATAGAGCTTTGCAGCCCCATGACCGTCACGCCATGAAAGATAATGTGTGCCTCGCAGTTCCTCCATCCCAGCGGGCTTGAGCTGCTTGACAACAAAAACTTCGTCTGGAAAGTCATTGCGTTCGACTTTCCAGACCAGACTTGAATGTGTGTCCGCGAGCGGCACATAAGAACCGACATTCCATTCGGCGGGGAATATCGGCCTTTCCGTCATCAGGCTTTGCCGAGCATCAGATTCATATTCTGAACAGCGGCACCCGATGCGCCCTTGCCGAGATTGTCGAGCAGCGCTACGAGATTGACCTGATTGTCGCCTTCCGTTCCAAACACGAAAAGCTTCATGCCATCCTTGCCAGCAAGCTCTTCAGCATCGACGCGCGGCAGTTGACTGCTTTCCTCCAGCGAAACAACCTCAACGATATTCTGCCCAGCATAATGTTCGGTCAAAACCTTATGGATATCATTAAGCGACGGCGAGCCTTCAAGTTCGGTCACAAAGAGCGGAACCTGAACGATCATGCCTTGAGGGAAACGGCCGACGCTTGGGCTGAAGAGTGGGCGGCGATCCAGACGACCATGCAATTGCAGTTCAGCCACATGCTTGTGACGCAGCGGCAGGCCATAGAGGAAGTTGTTGGCCACTAGATGCTCCGGATGGTTCTTATCTTCCATCTGCGCGATCATCTGTTTGCCGCCGCCTGTATAGCCGGAAACCGCGTTGACACTGATTGGATAATCAGCCGCCAACAACCCGGCATCGCGCAAGGGGCGAACAAGGGCGATAGCGCCGGTCGGATAGCAGCCGGGATTAGCAACAAGGCGTGCTTCAGCAATCCGCTCACGCTGGCCTTTGGCGAGCTCCGCAAAGCCGTAGGCCCACTCTGAGTGCACTCGATGAGCAGTCGACGTATCGATTATCCGGGTCGAGTTGTGACCTTCGAGCAGCGAAACAGCCTCCTTGGAAGCGTCATCCGGCAGGCACAAGATCGCAATATCGGCAGAACGCAGATAGTCGGTACGCAAATCCTTGTTGCGACGCTCGGCTTCTGGAATGGAAATCACTTCAAGATCGTCGCGCTTGGCAAGGCGACTGCGAATTTGCAGACCAGTTGTGCCGTGTTCGCCGTCGATGAAGATTTTCGGTTTCATGCGCTTTGCCTTTAGATTTCAGAAAGTTACGCCATTATTCGGAATCAATTTTCGAGCTGCTTGAATCAATTTCTGAGCTGCAGCAAGGCTTAGTTTTTATCGTCGCGCTTTTTGCTCGGCCAGAAGTCCGAGATAATACATCGCAATGGTCGCTCCGGCTATTGCCGTTATATCGGCATGATCGTAAGCGGGTGCAACCTCAACAACATCTGCACCCACAAAATCAAGTTGTGTGAGCTTGCGAAGCACAGACAGCACCTTCGCTGAAGACGGGCCACCAGCAACTGGCGTGCCGGTTCCTGGTGCAAATGCCGGATCAAGACAATCAATGTCAAAAGTCAGATAGGTCTTCTTGCCAACAGTGCGTTTCAGAATCACGTCGGCAATTGCCTGCGCCGACATGTCCTCAACCTCGTGACCATAGATGATCTTGATTCCGCAATCTTCTGGCGCATGCGTCCGAATGCCGATCTGGATAGAATGTTCAGGATCGATAATTCCGTCACGCACGGCTCGAGCTACGAAAGAACCGTGGTCAATGCGCTTGCCATCATCAAACCAGGTATCCTGATGCGCGTCGAATTGAACCAGTGCAAGCGGGCCGTATTTTGCGGCATGGGCTTTGAGTAGTGGCCATGTCACAAAATGGTCCCCGCCAAGCGTTAGCAAAAACGCATCGGATTTGAGGATTTTTCCGGCTTCCCGCTCTATCGTTGCGGGCGTCTTATAATGATTGCCGTAATCAAGAAGACAGTCGCCGTAGTCGATCACGGCGAGGTTTTCGAATAGATCGCGCTCAAACGGATATTGTGGATCGTTGTCGAAAATCGCCGATGCGCGACGGATCGCCTGCGGACCGAAGCGCGCGCCGGGCCGGTTGGAAACCGCCGCATCAAACGGAATGCCCCAAACGACTGCTTCAGCACCCTTCAGCGACTTCGTATAAACACGCCGCATGAACGACAGCACACCCGCGTGGGTGGGGTCGGTGGCAGCGCTGGTTAGGCTGCGGGCGGTGAAAGCATGGTCGATGGTTTTTGAGGGCATGGCTGGCTCCCGAATAGTTTCACAACTCTCATAGCGCTTCACGAAGCAAATTGGGAGATTGCTTTATGTGGTTTTTGCGTCAAAACCATAAGCGCGTTCTACCCGGGCGATGCGAACGCGATAAGTTTCATACCATTGCTGGCGACCGAGTTTTTGCGCGACGAGATGATCAACGTCGCGCTTCCATGCCCGGATGCTCTCTTCGTCTGCCCAGAACGAATTGGTGATGCCGAAGCCTTCCGTATCGCGCGCACTTTCAACCCCAATATAACCGGGTTGTTTTGAGGCCAGTTCCGCCATGCATTGAGCCATTTCACCATAGCCATCATCAGCGCCAAATCGTTGCGATGAAAATGTGACTACGAAGTAGGGCGGTTGCGGTGTGTTGGCAAAACATTCAGTCGTAGACATAGGCGTGCTCCACCTTCGAAGAATCGTGGACTTCACTCTTCATGAATGCTGTCGACGGGGCTTGCAACTGCGACTACAGCATCAGCCCAAAAATCGGAATCTATTTTTGGAAAGCTCGATGGGTGGCTTCAATAGCCTAGAGCGCTGCTCAACATCTCAGGGTGCAAAATTGCGCGGGCGATAAACCGCGATTGTGAGAACACGGAGCGTGTTGGCAAATACCTCTCTTTCAAAGAGGGGTTTTATGAGAAAAGTAATATTTCCAATTTCAATCGCGCTTGTTTGTTCTGCCGCGCTGTCTGGCTGTGTGACTGACCAGCGTGCGGCCCGCTATCAATTGGAGCAGCAGAATGTGGGCGCGCTCAACTGGATGCAACAATCTGGCGAATACGAGGCGCTTGCCTATCAGGCCTTTAACAGTGCGCGCAAAGCGTTCGACACGGCGAAGGTTCGCAAAGGATACCGTAAAGCGGTGATCGTCGATCTTGATGAAACGATGATCGATAATTCGGCTTATGCCGGATGGCGTATCCAGCATAATGTGCCTTACACAGAGAAAACTTGGGCGCGCTGGATGGTTGCCGAACAGGCCCGATCTATTCCGGGTGCTGTCGATTTCGCACGTCATGTGAATTCGCATGGAGGCACCATGTTCTATGTCACGAACCGCGATGCCAAATCATTTGAACATACAGCGGCCAACATCAGGAAGCTCGGCTTTCCCGGTGTATCAACGAAGACACTGCTTCTGAACAGTGGCCAATCAAACAAGCAGGCGCGTTTTGATACCATTAAAGCGGCCGGCTTTGATGCGGTGGTCTATGTTGGTGATAATCTCAATGATTTCGGAGGTGTCACGTATCACAAGAACAACCAGCAGCGACGCGCTTTCGTTGCAGCCAATCAAGCGGCCTTTGGAACTAAGTTTTTCATGCTTCCAAATCCAAGCTATGGCGATTGGATTTCCGGCATGGCGCCGGAATATTACAAACAGTCTGTCGAGAAACAGTTGCAGATCAGCCGGGAAGCCATTCGTGCCTGGGCAGGTTGAAACAGTCCAGACATTGCGAAAACAAAAAAGCGGACCCGAAGGTCCGCTTTCTGTAATTCCAAAGCGATAAATATTAGCGCTTGGAGAACTGGAAAGAACGGCGAGCCTTTGCCTTACCGTACTTCTTACGTTCAACAACGCGGCTATCGCGAGTAAGGAAGCCACCCTTCTTGAGAACCGTGCGAAGGCCTGGTTCGTAGTAGGTGAGTGCCTTGGAGATGCCGTGGCGAACTGCACCGGCCTGACCGGAAAGACCGCCGCCAACAACAGTCGCAACAACATCGAACTGACCAGCGCGGTTCGACGCAACGATTGGCTGCTGCAGGATCATCTGCAGAACCGGACGTGCGAAATACGCAGCGAATTCTTTGCCGTTGACGGTGATCTTGCCGGAACCTGGCTTGACCCAAACGCGAGCAATCGCGTCTTTACGCTTGCCGGTCGCATAAGCGCGGCCCTGAGCGTCGATCTTCTGAACGTGAACCGGAGCGGCCTGTTCAGCGGCTACGCTGCCGAGTTCTTCGAGCGAGTTGAGCTGCTCAGCCATGATTATGCATTCCCTTTGTTCTTGCGGTTCAGCGCGCCAACGTCCAGAGTTTCTGGCTGCTGAGCTTCATGCTGATGTTCTGCACCTGCATAAACGCGCAGGTTCTTCATCTGACGACGGCCAAGCGGGCCACGTGGGATCATACGCTCGATAGCCTTTTCAAGAACGCGTTCTGGGAAACGGCCTTCGAGAATCTGGCGAGCAGTACGCTCCTTGATGCCACCTGGATGGCCAGTGTGCCAGTAGTAAACCTTGTCGGTGTACTTCTTACCGGTCAGAACAACCTTATCGGCATTGATGATGATGACATTGTCGCCATCGTCAACGTGCGGGGTGAAGGTTGCTTTGTGCTTACCGCGCAGGCGATTGGCGACGAGGGATGCGAGACGACCGACGACGAGACCTTCTGCGTCGATCAGAATCCACTTCTTCACCACTTCGGCTGGCTTCTGAGAAAAAGTTGCCATTGAAGTCTTCCTTGACTTAATCCCAGATCTTACGATCCAGGCTTTTCTTGTTGCTTGTGTTAGTCACGCCAATTGTAACGACGGCCAACCTTAAGGACGTTTGAAAGCGAGCTTCCTAACGCACTAGGCGGGTCGATACACAAACTCGAGAAGGTCGTCAAGCGCTGTTTTTACGACTGTTATTTAAAAATACAATAAAAACAATCACTTATGAATGAGGTATTATAATACCGTATTTTTTAACGCGGTGGAATGGAATAAGTCGCTGTTGCGTGGGCGATCAGCTCGTTTCGCTCATCACTGGTCAGACTTATATCCAGTACGGCCAAACGCTTTCCGAGCTTGAGAATCCTTGCCAACGCCTTCACCGTCCCCGGCGTGGCTTTGCGCAGGAAATTGATATTGAGATTTGTAGTTACGGCAAGCGCGACTGGTCCTATATGACCAAGAATTGCTGCATAAGCTGCCACGTCTGCAAGTGTGAAAAGAGAAGGACCCGAAACAGTGCCGCCGGGGCGCAAGTGCTGAGCATCGGCGCGAAGATGCATTGTCGCGACGCCGTCCTCTATAGAGACAATCTCAAAACTGTCGTCAAGTTGCGGAAACTCGCGCTTCATGAAGAGGCGTAAATCGTCAATATTCATGACTGGGCTCAAGGCCGTATGGTGTGCAGTATTGATATTCATTTCCTCTCCCTATCTTTAAGAACTAACGGGAGTAAGGCCGATCTTGCAAGCATGTGTTGCGATATGCCACCAATAAAGTCGAAATTTGCGGAGGAGGAACCAAATGCAGACACCTTCAGACAATCAAATTCGCGAAATTCTTCAGTCTGTCAAAACGATTGCGTTGCTTGGTGCGTCGCCCAAGCCTGAGCGCCCAAGCAACGGCGTCATGAAGTTTCTGCTTGATCGGGGATACCATGTCATTCCCGTTAATCCGGGGCAGGTGGGAAAAAGTATCCACGGACAGCAAGTAGTGGCCAATCTCGCCGATATTGATGAGCTGATCGATATGGTGGATG
The DNA here is from genome assembly GCF_025846885.2 of Brucella sp. HL-2. NCBI lineage: Bacteria > Pseudomonadati > Pseudomonadota > Alphaproteobacteria > Hyphomicrobiales > Brucellaceae > Brucella > Brucella sp. HL-2. The sequence continues at coordinate 58,554 of NZ_JAOYTK010000019.1, forward strand.
TTTTCCGAGCATCTTATTCGCTTCCGAGCATTGTAGATGAAATTCTCGCTATGAAGCAGCGGCCAGCGGTTCTTTGGACACAGCTCGATGTGGTGCATGAAGAAGCAGCAAAGAAGGCTGCAGATGCTGGTTTGAAAGTGATAATCGATCGCTGCCCAGCTATCGAATACCCGCGGCTGATTGGCCGATCGTAAGCCACGGAATTATTTTCTTTAATTGTATCGCTTGGCGCAAATTCCTCCTTTGCTTTCTTTGTGGCACAGCCTAACGTCCACTCGAATTAATTGGCATAGACTGTTAGGAGGAACTTATGTCTAAACGCTCACCCGGCATCGAAACACTAGCAGTCCATGCGGGCGCAAAACCCGATCCGACGACGGGTGCACGTGCGACGCCGATCTATCAGACAACGTCTTTCGTGTTCGATGATGCCGATCACGCTGCCTCGCTGTTTGGCTTGCAGGCTTTTGGCAACATTTATACGCGCATCACCAACCCGACTACCGCTGTTTTGGAGGAACGCATTGCTGCTCTCGAAGGAGGCACGGCAGCAGTTGCCACCGCTTCGGGACATGCCGCTCAGCTGTTGGTATTCCATGCGCTGCTGCAGCCGGGTGATAATTTTGTTGCTGCACGCCAGCTTTATGGCGGTTCGATCAACCAGTTTGGCCAGTCTTTCAAATCCTTCGGTTGGCAGGTTCGTTGGGCGGATGCAACCAATCCTGCGGATTTCGCTAAGCAGATTGATGATCGCACACGCGCAATCTTCATTGAGAGTTTTGCCAATCCGGGCGGTATCGTTGTTGATATAGAGGCGATTGCCGAAATCGCTCACAAATACGGTCTGCCGCTGATCGTCGATAATACGCTGGCATCGCCTTATCTCGTACGTCCGATTGAGCACGGTGCGGATATTGTTGTGCATTCGCTGACCAAATTCATCGGCGGGCATGGCAATTCAATGGGTGGTATTCTGATAGATGCTGGAACATTCGATTGGGCCAAGTCCGGAAACTATCCGCTTCTGACCGAACCGCGTCCAGACTATGCCGGTCTCGAACTGCACAAGACATTCGGCAACATTTCTTTTGCCATTGCTGCGCGCGTGCTTGGCCTGCGCGATTTCGGCCCAGCCATTTCGCCATTCAATGCGTTCCAGATTCTGACAGGCGTTGAAACGCTGCCACTGCGTATGCAGCGCCATGTGGACAACGCATTGAAGGTCGCTTCATGGCTGCATGGACATGAGAAAGTATCCTGGGTGAATTATGCCGGGCTTCCTCATGACAAGTATCATGCGCTTCAGCAGAAATACTCGCCGAAGGGCGCAGGCTCTGTTTTCACCTTTGGCTTGAAAAGCGGCTATGAAGCGGGCGTCAAGTTTGTCGATAGCCTCGAACTGTTCTCGCTGTTGGCCAATATTGGCGATACCCGTTCGCTGGTTATTCACCCGGCATCGACGACGCATCGTCAGCTGACCGATGAGCAGAAGGTTGCGGCGGGTGCAGGCCCGGATGTCGTTCGTCTGTCCATCGGCATCGAAAATGCTGATGATATTATAGCTGATATCGAACAGGCGCTTGCTAAGGTCTGATGTTATGAGCCTGCTTGTTGATTTCGAACTGACTGACGTTGAGCCGGAGGAGGGCGCACCTTTACCAGAGCGTGTCCTGTCGGGTGATCCGCGCTCCCGCACATGGAACCTCGAAGAGACTGCCGATGGCAAGCTCTTCGCAGGCATATGGGAAAGCTCGCCGGGAAAATGGCGTGTTGAATATGATGAATGGGAGTTTTGTCACATTCTCGCTGGTCATTCGGTCTTGACGGAAGAGGGTGGTGAAGCGCGCGCGCTTAAAGCGGGCGATAGCTTTGTCATTCGCCCCGGCTTCAAGGGCACCTGGGAAGTGATCGAAACCACGCGCAAGGAATATGTGATCCGGCTTTAAAGCCAGCGTCGTTATTGTTGGAAGCTAAAAGGCCCGGTCGCTATGACCGGGCCTTTTTCTTATGCGCCGTATGGCACCCAGATATTTTTGACCTGGACAGCCCTGCGCAAGTAATCGCGCCCTTGTGCTTCGCTGGTGTTGATCCAGTTCGGCACACGGCCATTGCTGACCCATGTGGCCTTGAGATTTCCGGCAGAAGCCTTCTCGACCATCGCGCTGCCTTCCTTAGAACCGAAGTACCAAAGGGCTGCCACTTCATCATGTTCAGCCAGTGTCTTGGCCAAGACATCACGCTCGCCGGTGACGATGTTGATCACGCCACCGGGTACGTCCGATGTGTCGAGCACCTGATAGAAGTCACCAGCGATCAATGGGTGTCTGCTTGAAGGCACGACCACAGCGCGGTTGCCCATGGCAATGGCAGGCAGAACCAGCGATACAAGCGAGAGCAGCGGTGCTTCATCCGGGCAGACAATGCCCATCACACCCCAAGGTTCATTCATGGCAAGCGTCACATGGCGCGACTTGGTCGAATGCACCGCGCCGTCGAATTTATCGGCCTGTGCCGCGTAATAGAAAATGCGGCGCAGTGATGCTTCGACTTCTTCGGTAGCTTTCTTTTCGCTGACGCCAGTGCTCTCAACGAGGCGAGCCACAAATTCGTCGCGGCGTGCATCGAGATTTTCGCCCAGATAATAAAGCACCTGCGCCCGGTTATGGGCAGTGGCGCTACCCCAGCTTGATGCTTTGGCCGCGGCCTCGACCGCATTACGGATGTCCTTGCGGTTGCTGATGCCAGCCTGACCGATGACCGCTCCGCCTTTGCCAGTGACCGAATAGCTGTAACCACCGTCCGGACGTGCCTGCTTACCGCCAATATAGTTTTTCATCGTGCGATCGATGCCGTCGATGATGATCTTGTCGTCGCCGGATGGTGAGGCGGAAGGTACGAAGTTTTCGATAGCCTTGGGAGCGTCGAGGGTTTTTTCCCAATCGGCTGAAAGATATTCATACAAGCCTTCGCGTGCACCCTCGCGGCCGTAGCCGCTTTCGCGATAGCCGCCAAAGCCTGCACCCGCATCAAGCATGTTGGTGCAATTGATCCAGACAACACCGGCTTTCACGCGGGCTGCGAGGTCAAGCGCAACATTGATGTTCTCTGACCAGATGGATGCGGCAAGACCGTAACGCGTATTGTTGGCGAGTGCCACAGCCTCATCCGGCGTACGGAATGTTGTGGCGGCGGCGATTGGTCCGAAGATTTCCACCTGGCAGACCGTTGCCGCCTGATCGACCTCAGTGAAAAAACCGGGCGCAATGTAATTACCCTTGGCAGGCAGCGGATTGGGTGTCTGCCAGAGTTGGCCACCTTCATCGATACCTTTCTGGATCAGATCGGATATGCGTTTCACCTGAGTAGGCGAGACAATGGCACCAACGTCGGTGGATTTGTCGAGCGGATCGCCGACGCGCAGGCTTTCAAGCCGCTTTTTCAGCTTGGCATAGAACCGATCTGCAATGCCTTCCTGCACCAGAAGACGTGAACCCGCGCAGCAGACTTCGCCCTGGTTAAACCAGATGGCGTCGACGACACCTTCAACAGCGGCATCGAGATCAGCATCTTCAAATACGATGAAAGGCGACTTGCCACCAAGCTCCAACGAGAGCTTCTTGCCAGAACCTGCAATTTGCTCGCGGATGATGCGACCCACTTGCGTTGATCCGGTAAAAGCAACCTTGTCGACGCCGTCATGACCGCAGACGCTCGCACCCGTTGTGCCATCGCCCTGTACGATATTGACTACACCGGCAGGCAGGCCAACTTCGTGGCAGATTTCTGCAAAGGCAATAGCGGTCAGTGGTGTGAGATCAGCAGGCTTCAAGACAACTGTGTTTCCCGCAGCCAAGGCCGGTGCGATCTTCCACGCCAGCATCAACAATGGGAAGTTCCAAGGGATCACCTGACCACAAACGCCAACCGGCGAGAAGCCCTTGAACTCATCTTCAACCATCTCCGCCCAACCGGCATGATGGTAGAAATGACGAACTGCCAGCGGAATATCGATGTCGCGGGTTTCACGCAGAGGTTTGCCATTATCCATAGTTTCCAGAACCGAGAGGAAGCGTTCACGCTTCTGGATATGGCGGGCAATTGCATAAAGGTATTTAGCACGTTCATGGCCCGATAGTTTCGACCATTTGCCAAATGCACCACGCGCGGCTTTCACCGCCTGATCAACGTCTTCCTGCGTTCCAAGCGTGATCTCGGCAAGCTTGTCACCATTAGCAGGGTTAGCCACGGCAATGGTTTTACGGCCTTCCGGTTTGATGAAAGTGCCGTTGATATAATGGCCGAAAGAATGGCCATGCTGCTCCAGCCACTGCTTCACATCACCGTTTGCTTCGGGGGAAGGTCCATATTCCATGGTCTTCAGAATGTCCTTGATGGGTCGCATTTCAAATTTTCCTTACGCAGCAGCGTGACGATTGGCGCTCGAATAGCGTCCGGTCACGAAGTGCTCTAATTGCCGTTCGATATCGCCAAGCATGGATGAGGCGCCTAAGCGGAAGAGATCTGGTTCGAGCCAACGATTACCGAGTTCTTCTTTCATGAGCGTGAGCCACGCGAGAGCGTCCTTGGCGGTCTTGAGGCCACCAGCTGGCTTGAAGCCGACGATCTGACCGGACAATTCGCCATAATCGCGCAGCGCCCGTACCATTGTCAGGCTGACGGGCAGCGTCGCGTTGACATCTTCCTTGCCGGTCGAGGTCTTGATGAAATCAGAACCCGCCTGCATCGCCACCATTGAGGCGCGATAAACATTGGTGAGCGTGTTGAGATCACCGGTTGCGAGAATGGCCTTCATATGCGCCTCGCCACAGGCTTCGCGCATGGCGGCAATTTCGTCATGAAGCGCGGACCAGTTTTGTGTCAGCACATGCTCGCGGGTAATGACGATGTCGATTTCGTGGGCACCCTGCTCAACCGCATAGGTGATTTCTGCAAGGCGCAATGGCAAAGGTGTCAGGCCTGCCGGAAAACCTGTTGCCACAGAGGCTACGGGAATGCCGGAGCCTTCCAGTGCTTTGACTGCATGGGATACCATGGTCGGATAAACACAGACTGCGCCGGTGGTTATGCCTGCATCGAGAAGGCCGAGGGCTTCCAGAATATCATCACGCACAGGACGGCGCGCTTTGGCGCAAAGTCTGCGCACACGCCCGGCAGTGTCGTCACCAGCAAGTGTGGTCAGGTCGATGCACTGGATTGCACGGATGAGCCATGCTGCCTGATATTCTTTCTTGATCGAACGACGTGCAGGCAGCGTTGCAGCGCGACGTTCCGAGGCGCTGCGGTTCACGACAACATCTTCAAACCATTCAGGCTTGAGCGGTGTGCCATTATTACGGGGAAGGGCTTCGGTCATTGTATTGTCCGTCTGTGAGGTTTGTTGACGTTCAAGAGCACTTAGGCGCGTTCGATCAAAGGCGCGTGTTCACGGCAGAACGTTTCAAATTCATCGGCACTGGCATAAGCCTTTTGCGTGCCGGGTCGGGTGATGGAATGAGCGGCATAAAGGGAGGCTTTGCGAAGCGCTGCTTCCACATCGCCCCTCTCTGCATAAAAGTGGGCAAACGAGCCGATAAATGCATCGCCTGCGCCAGTCGTGTCTTTCGGTGTGACTTTGACCGGCGGGATATTGACGATTTCAGTTGCGGTAATCATGCGTGCGCCACGTCCGCCCAGCGTCACGATGACCGTGCGGATGCCACGCGCAATCAGCGAGCGAGCGGCAACGACAATCTCATCATCCGTGCTGGTCGGAAGGCCAGACAAAATAGCAAGCTCGCTCTCGTTAGGCACAAGGAAGGTCACTTGCCGGATGCGCTCCGGATCAAGATCAGCCGCCGCAGGCGCGGGGTTCAATATGGTTTCGATGCCATTTTCAGCCGCAAAAGCGATTGTGTGGTAGACGGTCTCGACCGGCACTTCCATCTGCATGAGGATCAGGCCGCATTCCTTCAGATCATCGGCAGCCTTGTCGACTTCGGCGGGCAAGAGGTCTGCATTTGCACCTTTGACGATCAGGATCGAGTTTTCGCCTGAAGGTTCGACGAAGATGGGGGCTACACCGCTCGACTTGCCCGATACTTTGAGAACGTGTCGCGTATCGACGCCAAAGCTGTTGAGATTGCGGATCGTGTTATCGGCAAAGACGTCGTCACCAACGCGCGTTACCATCATCACGTCGGCACCGAGACGTGCAGCTGCAACAGCCTGATTTGCCCCCTTGCCGCCGCAACCAATCTCGAAAGTCGGTGCTTCAAGTGTTTCGCCGGGGCCGGGCATACGGTTCACGTAGGTGATGAGATCCACCATGTTGGAGCCGACCACTCCGATCTTTCTGGTCATGAGAAGTTCCTTTGAAATTTCAGAGTGCCCTGATCTTGGCTTCAAACTGTTCAGCGGCAGGCTGATCGAGATAGCCAACGCGCACGGGGAAGATGGCGCGTTCACCCGACGCCAGTATCCGCACATTGTTCTTGGCTTTTTCGGCGAGATAGCCTTCCGGCTCGCAGGTGGAAGGCAGGGCAAAGGCTGCAACCTGCGCATCACCGTTGACGAGAATCCACCGCACAGTTTTTGGGAAAGCCTCAACGGGATAGGAGATCGCAAAGCCGTCGCCATCGGCTAACTGCATCATCTGATGGGTCTTGCCATCGGCATCGGTTGGTAAGCCACGAATGTAGAATACCTGCTCTGGATCGTAGCGCTCCGGCTCATCGAGCACTTCCATCACGGAAGGATCTGCGGCCAGTTCATCAATCAAGGAGAGGTAATCGTCATTGGGTGTCACATGGCCCGGAACGGCCGTGCGAACCTGCACCTGATCCGGTGTAAAGGCGACCGGCTGCACAATGCGCGCGTCTTCGTCATAGGCGAAATTGACGTGGCACATATACATCAGCTCCATCGGAGCCGATGACAGGTTTTCGACATCCATGGTGATGTCGAAAAGCGTTTCCTTCGCATGAAGCCGAACGCTTGGCCGAGCGAGATAATGCGCGCCAAAGCCCATGACATATTCATATTCGCCAGTGACTTCGACAAAGCTGCCATGTTCATCTGCGCCGAACAAAAGGCCTGCTTTGTCCATCTTTGCGCAGGCCATTTCACCATGCAGAAGGTGATTATCCTGCGGCGAAGGGCAGCCATTGCGCAAGATTCCGCTGTGAAAAGCAAAGCATCCATAAGTCTCGACGATGGTCGTTGCCGGACGCGGCATGGAGAAGCTGTTGCCCATGGTGAGGTCAATGCCGTCGAACTCTGCGGCCCACACCATCTGCCCCATGAATGGAAGCACGATGATATTGCCGCGTTCGTTTTCGATCAGCAGAGCTTCGATGCCGCTTGGATAGCGAAATGCCGTCACACTCAGGCCGTCTGCATTGGCAATGACATGCGGCTGTTCGACAAAGTCCTTGCGACGAAGATGAAACTCAATATCCTGCATTTGGGATCACCTGCCTTGATTGCGCGAAGCATTGATCGCGATGACGAGGATGAGGAACGCGCCCCAGATGAAGTCGATCAGGTGGTTGGAAAACCGCATCATCTGGAAGCCGGAGGAAAGAAGCATGAGAGCGATCAGCGCTATGGCGATGCCCAAAACACGCCCTTTGCCACCAGCCGGATTGGTGCCACCCAGCACGGCGATCAGAACTGCCTGCAACAGATAGGACGCGCCATAATCGGACTTAGCCGCATTGGTACGTCCCGACAAAATGATCCCCGCAAGCGAGGCTAGAACGCCCGTCAGCATGTAGGAATAAAGGATCATGCGCTCTTTGCGGATGCCAGCAAACACGGCTGCGCGCGGGTTGGTGCCAATCAACATCAGATTGATACCAAGCGTGGTGCGCGTCAGCAAAATTCCGACGAGAATGCAGACGACAATGAACAACAGGAAAGGTGTAGCGATGCCCATGATCTTGCCATTGCCTACCCAGTTCCACGCATCAGGAAAGCCGACGATGGCCGGTCCACCCGTGAGTACCAGTGCCAGTCCCATCAAGACTTGTCCGGTGCCTAGTGTTGCAAGGATTGGCGTGATCCGCAGTTTGGCAATCAGCAAACCATTCACTAGTCCGGATAAAAGGCCGATCAGCATGGCAAGCAGTATGCCGATGATGGTGTAGAACAACATTCCAGAGCCCGACGTCTGCGCCGCCTGTACCATGCTTGAGTGGAAATAGACGCCAGCGACAATGCCTGCCAGATTGGCAATGCCGACGACCGAAAGATCAATCCCGCCGGTCAACATCGCGATCATCATTGCGATAGCCAGGATGCCCAGCTCCGGCATGATGTAGCTGATGGATTCAAAGTTGTAGTAACGCAGGAACTTGTCCGGGTTCATCCATGTCATCAGTGCAAAAACAAGCACGGTGATAACAACGAGCTGGATGATATTATTGTCTCCGCCAAGGATGCGGCGCATGTCGAAAGACTGTTTCATGTCGCTTTCTCCCTTTAGGCGATGCTTTTGCGATCACGCCATGCTGTGATGGCAGTGGCCGCAATGATGATGAGGCCAACCACAACGCGCTGCCATGTGGTGTCGACCTTCATGATGATGAGCGAGTTTTTGACCATCACGAGCATGAAGACGCCCATGAGTGTGCCGAGTACCGTTCCGCGACCGCCGAAAATCGACGCGCCACCGAGAACCACGGCTGCGATCACATCAAGCTCAAGGCCTACAAAATCGCGTGGATTGGCAAGCCAGATCATGGATGAATGCAGCAACCCCGCAAAACCTGCCAAGGCACCCGCCACGCAATAAACGAAGAAGATCGTGCGGCGCGTGTTAAAGCCGACGCGCTTTGCGGCTTCGGGCGAGCCGCCATAGGCATAAACACTGCGCCCGATCATGGTGTGAGTGAGGATCAGGTGGATCAGCAGGGCGAGCACCAAATAGACGAGGAACATCGCTGTGAGACCGAAGGTCGTGCCGGTAGCCGAGGTAAGCGAGATTATATCTGTCTTGCCAAACTCGATTAGCTCTTTGGGCATCTTGTTGATGTTGACGATGCTGGTACCAACGAGACCCAGCACAAGGCCGCGCACAATGGAGCCGGTGCCGAGCGTCACAATCAGCGGGATCATCTTGAAGCGATGAATGATGAAGCCGTTGAATGCGCCGAGCAGTAGGCCGATAAGCGTTGCCGCTACAAAAGGAATGAACACGCCGTCATAGCCAAGGTAAACCATGGCGCGGACGGTCAGATACATTGCCGCAATGGCAAAAGCCGTAAACGATACGTCGATGCCGCCGGAAATCATCACCAGCAGAACGCCAAGCGCCATGATGCCGATCACGACATTGGAACGAAGAAGCCCGAAAATATTATCCAGTGACCAGAAGGCCGGGTTGATAAGACCAATGATGATCATTGCGGCCAGAAGCACACAGGCAATGATGAATTCGGTACTGCGAAAGAATTTCATGTGCCGGTTCCTCAATTCAACGTCTTGAGCCGGTCATTGACGGCGTCTTCAGTCATGTTTTCACCGGAGAGTTCATCGACAAAACGTCCACGATGCATCACCAGCACACGGTTACAGTTCTGAACAAGCTCTGGCACATCATCGGAAATCATCAGAACGGCCAGACCTTCATCCTGTGCGAGTTTGCGGATGATGTTGTGAATCTGAGCTTTTGAACCCACATCCACGCCAACTGTTGGGCCGTTGAGGATCAGGATTCTTGCACCTGTCAGAAGCCAGCGCGCCAGCACCACGCGCTGCGCGTTGCCGCCGGAGAGATGGTTGACCGGCGTATGCGGGCCGGGGGCGACGATATTCATCGCAGAGAACATATCGCGGGTTGTTGCGTCAGCTTTTTTGCGATTGATAAATATGCCGCGCACGAATTTCTCAATCGAGGTCACAATAATATTGCGCTCAATCGACTGGGTGAGGAACAGCCCTTCGGTGAGGCGATCTTCCGGCACATAAGCAACGCCGCTGGCGATGCCTTCCTGCACGGTTTTGGGATGAACGGACTTGCCATCAATCCGCACAGCGCCAGTAAAATCCGGTTTCATGCCGAAGAGCGCCAGCGCAAGTTCCGTGCGGCCTGAGCCGATCAGCCCGGAAATCCCTACAATCTCACCAGCATGAAGTGTGAGACTGGCATTTTCCACGGCACCCGGTACGGTCAGATTTTCGACTTCAAGGCTTGGTGCGCTGGTCGCTCCATCACGCGGTGCCCAATGATAGCTGTGCGCCATCAATTCCTGACCGGTCATGGCGCGGGTGATAGCCGGTTCGTCAAATTCGTTGATCGGACCTTCCGCAACCTTCTTGCCATTGCGAAAAACCGTGAGCCTCTCGCTGATTTCCAGCATTTCGCGCATTTTATGGCTGACGAAAAGTACCGCGATGCCCTGCGCCTGAATATCGCGCACGATCTTGAAAAGTGCATCGACTTCGTTTCGGGTGAGGGCGGTTGTCGGTTCATCCATGATCAATAGCCGCGCATCAGCCATCATCGCGCGCGCAATTGCTACAATCTGTTTGCCGGAGGTTGGTAGACTGTCCACATCGGCATCCAGATCCATCTGAACGCCAAGACGATCAAGCGCCTGCTGCGCAAGTTCGCGCACGCGCTTCCAGTCAACAGCCTTGCGGCCTTCCATGAGAAAAGTATTAATCGCGAGGTTCTCTGCGACCGTCAGGTTCCCGAACAGGGAGAAGTCCTGATAAATAACCTGAATGCCGTGGTGCACGGATTTGACGGGATCAAGCTTGCCGACTGTCTTGCCGTCGATAAGGATTTCACCGTCTTCAGGCGTGTAAACACCAGACATGATTTTGATTACAGTGGACTTGCCAGAGCCATTTTCGCCCGCAAGGCAATGAATTTCGCCCGGCTTGATGGCAAGAGATACGTCGTCCAGCGCTTTAACGCCGCCGAAGCGCTTGCCGATATGGCGCAATTCGATGAAATTCTCAGTCATAAAGGCCTCGTGCAAGGCTGCAAATGCAGATGGAATGGGGAGAAAGAGGCGAGGGCCTCTTTCTCCTGTTCAGCAACGATTAAAAATCGTACTGATCCATGTTTTCCTTGGTTACGCCGACCCAGCCTGCGCCATAGAGCAGGTTTGGCTTGGAAGCATCGGGAGCGATCAGGCTTTCATAGCCAGGCAGGCCGAGATTTAGACCAGCCTTGATTTGCTCATTCTTCTTTTCAAGCGCTGCAACTGCCAGCATGTTCATGGCATAGCCTGCGACGGCCGGGTCCCAGAACTGAATGTACTGAACGTCATCATTCTTGATGTATTCACCGGCCACCGACACAAGACCTGTTCCTGCGAAAGAGACTTTGCCCTTCAGGCCACCTTCGGCAATCAGACGGCCAGCGCCAGCAGAAGTTGGCATCGGAGCCCCGAGAATGCCGGTGATGTCCGGATAAGCGGTCATCGCTTCTTTGAGCTTGTTATAGTCGGTGTTTGCATCGTCATAGGTTTCGAGACGTTCGGTTGCCTGCGACATTTCCGGGAAATTGGCCTTCTGGTACTCAACGGCACCATCAACCCATTCCATCTGTGACTTCGAGGTCAGGCTGCCGACAGTAGCAACATACTTACCTTTGCCGCCCATCGACTTGCCGAGTTCCTTCATCAGGTTCGCGCCGTAAGCCTTGTTGTCGAAGGCTTCGATGTCATAGTCGACATTCTGAATGTTGGAAGCTTCATGGCTGACGACGACGATGCCGCGTTCACGAGCCTTCTTCAAGACTGGTTCCACCGCCTCAACCGAGAACGGCACGATGGCAATAGCATCAACGCCCTGTGCGATCAGGTTTTCGACGATCTGCACCTGAGCTGCAGCATCTGCCTGGCTTGGGCCGACCATCCACACGTCGTTGCCGGTATCTGACTTGAACTGTTCAACACCATCACGCATACGGTCGAACCAGGCAATTCCGTCGACCTTAACAACCGTCGCAATCGTGTATTTCTTATCGTTTGCGGTTGTGATCAGATCTTTGTTGATCTTGGATGTATCGACGACGCCTTCAGCAAAAGCATGTGGCACGGCAACAGACATGGCAATAGCCATGGACGCGATAAACTTCTTCACCGGTATTTCCTCCCTGGAAATGAATAGCCCCCGCCTAAACGCATCATCGTCAGACGAGATTGGTGACTACTGATTTTTACGCTGGTGCTTCGCTGCTTGATGCTGACACCAGTGTCTCCTCCTTTGCAGCACTAAGCGCCGCAAATTCCTCTCTTTGGCGCTGGCTGCGTGTTGCGCTGCCGCTTGCCATAAATTCTTGTTGTCAGAACCTCCCAATAATGCGAATTATAATGTTACAATTCGATCATTATGTTTGGATCGTTTCATATTTCTGTTCGACCTGTCAAGTATGTGTCGTCGCAATTGCACCAATTGATGCGGCAAGTTAAACGAAGGTGAGCAGCAACCGAAATGGGGAATCAGTGAGCAGAATCAGCCGTAAAGACGAACGGATTGCCGAACTCGCAGCCCTTGTGGACGAAACAGGAGTCGTGCGTATTCGCGATGCGGCCTTGAGGCTCGGCGTGTCAGAAATGACAATCCGCCGGGATATAGGCAATGATACCGGACCGCTCAATTGTTTGGGTGGTTACATTATTCCTGTTCAGGATAATGGAAACGGCAGCGATTATGTCTTTGATTTTGAAAAAGACTGTCATGCCAACGCGAAGATTCTGGCATGTGCCGCTGCCGCCGCGCTCATCGAGCCGCATGATACCGTGTTCATCGATTGTGGCACGACAACACCGCATCTGGCGCAGTTGATTCCGCATAATCAGCACATCACTGTGGTTTGTTATTCCCTGAATGTTGCTGAGCTTCTATCTCGTCGGGATGATGTCCGGTTGATCGTGCTTGGCGGTGTTTATCACCCCGAAGCGGCTTCATTTTCGAGTGACGAGGGCATTGAAGTTCTCAAGCGCGTGAATATCAACAAGGCTTTCATGTCAGCAGGCGGAGTGGATGATCAGCACGGTGTAACCTGCTCTCACTTTCATGAAGTGCCGGTCAAGCAGATGGCGATGCAGCGAGCTTTACAAAAGCATCTGGTCGTTGATGAAAGTAAATTCGGCAAGGTCCGCGCTGCGCGCTTTGCAGGGGTGGCGGATTTTAATTCAATTGTTTCAGGCTAAACAATTTGCGCTCAAAGCCTTCGAGGGCTGATTTTCAGGAGATCTTGTTGCAGTTCAAGTTTTCTCTGACGGCACTCATCACCGCCATTGCTCTCTTCCTCGCGTTAGCGGCCTTAGCCACAGCGGGGGCTGGCTTGGGCTGGATAAGAAGCTTTCTGGGCGATGTGATCGCAGTGATCTTTGTCTATTCCGCTTTGCGCATCATGATTGATGGGAACAGGATCTTGTTGGCCGTTGTAGCCTTCTTGATTGGTGTCGCCATCGAGCTGGGTCAATGTCTCGCAAAGATTACCGGTATCGAAATTGGCAATCGAGCACTGAGGATCATCCTCGGTGCTACACCTGACTGGCTTGATGTGCTGGCCTATGGCATCGGTGCCGTGCTGATCATTGCATGTCTTGAGTTGTGCGGAAGATTGAAGTTTTCTCGTCGAACCTGAGTTTTTTGTTATCAAACTTTCTTTGAACACAATATCATTCTATACATCTCGGCGTAGGCATTGCTGATGAGCGCTGGAACGCGTCTGTCGCTCGCAATAGCCTTCATCAATTGACGCTTTTGACCACGGATGTACTGGCACTGGTAGACATTGATGATCAGGAAGGTCGGTGCATTTTTGCCCCGGCCTTTTTTGTTGCGCTGATTTGCTTGGGCCTACGCATTAGAGCGCCGTGCGCCCTCTTGGGCGCACGAAGGTCGCTCTAACACTTTATATCTACAGCATAATTTTACCTTAAACTGATTCAAGTTTAAAGAATTATGCTGTAGAGCGTATCGCGCTTGATCGCACCCACGGCACTCGCTCTAGGATTGCGGTGAATTCTCTGAAAATTCCAATGATATACATTGCCCCCCAAAGGCGAATGGTCTGAAGCTTGTGTCGCCCGGTTCAGATGTCGACACGCTGTTCGGCGGCTTCATCTTCAATCTGATCGGTCCACAGCCTATGCCATGTGCGTCCGCCGGTTTTGGCGTGGCTGGACTGATCGCCATCATCGAAACACGGGAGCGCAATGCTCAATGACAATTGCATATCTCGGCGCTCGAATGTGTTCGGCTGTTCGTGTCGCTATAAGAGATATTGCTCCATCGCAGCAACCAGCTGATCTGGGGCCGCATCGGCAGAATGTCTCTCAGAGAATTAGATTAAGCGTGTTCTGTAGTGAAGTAAACGTAACAATTAATATTATTAGAGCGTGGGGCGATTATTTTGAATCGTTAAAGAGGGTGATATTTGTTGGCATTTCGCGCTTTTTAGATTGATGATTCATTGGGTCAGGAGGAAAAGCTATGTTCCAGCAAGCTTAT
>NZ_JAOYTK010000020.1:0-67065 GCF_025846885.2 Brucella sp. HL-2
TGATTTTAATACCATAATCGACTTAAAAGAAATTTCTGGAAACAAACGGAAACGTTTAAAAATTACATTGACATTGTAGGGGTCACAGGTTCAATCCCTGTTACGCCCACCATTCGATCTCCAGGACTGAAATTGTTAAAAGGAATGAAGCGCTTAGTCCGTGGCTAGTGCCAAGGCTCGTTTTATTATCGGCTTTGAGATGAGCCCTCCCTTTTGCAATTTGCGCACTGCATAAAGCAGCTTTATTTTCAGCTATCTCTTAAATTAATTGGAACCAAGAGCCGTCAACCGCGTTATTGCGCGCGGAGATATGCGCCTGAATATTGCTCATGCACATGATCTTTTCTGAAGCGGAGTGAATTTCTTTAATGTTCCAAAAAACAATGTCGGGACGGTACTGGCGATTGAAATCGGCAACCAGCCCGCACCATAATCGAGTTGATATATTGTACAGCGATCTGGCCATGCTCGGCACAGAAGCTTCATACAAAATCTATTTGCACGCTACCCTCGCAAGCTGCCTGCTTCTGGAATCGATGCTGGAAACGAGCCATATAGAAGCGCTCGTCCCAGACTGGAATGAACGCAAGCTCGAACCATCCCTTGCTCGTGACATCGACGACCTCAATGTTGATCTCGGTTCGGATATGCTGCGCTTCAAACGAGCAACTGAGCCCGTCGACTTGCCAACTATTATTGGAACGTTTTATGCTCTGGAAGCTCTCGCAATTCTCGCGCAGGAGCGGGCCGATCAAGTCAATAAGCTCGGCTTCACCGGAGAGTTCGGAGCGCGGCACGTTGCCAGACAGATCAACAATTTGCGTTCATGGAATCAGACCCTTAAACTAATCGATATCACGCCTTTTGATGACGACGATGAAGAGCGTTGCACGTTTGCAGCCATCGCTGCATTCGGTGCCTTTGAGTATAATTATCAGAAGGTTTTCAACCATGTCGCCAGACAGCCCGCTTGATCAGACTGCCTGCGACCGCGAACCCATTCACATACCCGGATCTATTCAACCTCATGGCATGCTACTGGTTGCGGAACTGACCAGTGGCCAGATCGTCGGCGGTGCCGGACATCTCGAAAACTATTTCGGCGAGGCTTGGCCCGGCCAGCACATCGATTATCTGTTGCAGTTTGATGTGCTGGCGATGGCTGCAGAAGCTCCAAGAGCCGATGAAATCATTCTTGGCAAACTTATCATTGGGGATGAAGCCTTTGATCTGCTCGGCCATATTCTCAATGAATATCTGCTCGTTGAAATCGAGCCAGCGTTACAGTCGTTCATAACGCCAGAACAGTCGCTGTCCGGCCTTGAAGCCGTCGCGCACCAGTTTGAAGCGGCACCGGATGTCCGAACGCTGTTTCAGAAGTCCGTCGTGGCTTTTCGCAAGCTGACAGGCTTTGACCGTGTCATGATCTATCAATTTCTTGAAGATGGATCTGGCGTTGTGCTGGCTGAAGATGGCAACGACAACTATCCGACCTTTCTCAATCATCATTTTCCAGCAAGCGACATTCCCAAACAGGCACGTGCGCTTTATCTGCGCAATCGTGTCCGCGTCATACCGGATTCCACCTACATTCCGGCACCGCTGCGATGGTATAAGGATGAACCGCAACAACCGCTTGATTTGAGTGATGTCGCCTTGCGCAGTGTTTCTCCCATACATCTGCAATATTTGCAGAACATGGGCGTGGGCTCGAGCGCGTCTGTCTCCATCATCAAAGATGGTGTACTATGGGGCCTCATCGCCTGTCACAATGTGGCACCGCTGGCCATGCCCTTTGCAACGCGCGCCGCGGCACGCGCATTGGCTGCGAGCCTTGCCCGACAGATGAACTCCAAAGACGAGGCTGAGAACGCGCGTGAGCGACTCCGGCTGCGCTCCCACGAGGATCGACTTGTCGAAACGCTGCTGATTAACGCGCCACTTGAAGAGCGCCTTGCAGAAACCACTGAAAATCTGCGCCAGATGATGATTGCAGATGGCTTTGCCGTCGTTTCCAAGGAAAAATTGGTCGCACAGTCCGGAACGTCACCGAACATCTCCGATCTTCGTACTATCCTCGGTTTGATCCAGAACAAGTTCAAGGATGGCCTTTTCTATTCGCACGAATTTGGCCGGCATAAAGATTTGCCCGCGCATGTCATATCGATTGCCAGCGGCATTGCAGTATTCAAGTTGCATCTGGATGAGGATGTTTTTCTGGTCTGGTCGCGCGCCGAAAAAGTGCAGATCGTTGAATGGGCCGGAAACCCGCATAAGGACGCATCCAGTTCGACGTCTGCACCGTTGACGCCCCGCGCGTCGTTTGAAGCATGGTCAGAAGAGGTGCATGGCCGATCGCGCTATTGGAACTTCAACAAAACTGATGCAATGCACCGCATTGGTCGTGTCATTCATGAAGCCTATCAACGCCGCCGGATCGACAGACTGAACCGCGAATTACAGAGAACTCTGGAGCAGCAGGACAAGCTTCTGGAACAGAAAGATTTTCTGATGAAGGAAATCAATCATCGGGTGCAGAACAGTCTTCAGCTTGTCTCGACATTTCTCGGTATGCAGATGCGCGAAACCGATGACCCGTTGATCGTGCAGTATCTCACCGACGCACGCAGCCGCATCGCTGCCGTGGCGCTCGTGCACCGCCGTCTTTATTCCGACAGCTATGTCGGATCGGTCGATCTTGCCCGTTATCTCGATGAGCTATCGAACGAACTCTTCCAGTCGATGGGCGAGGAATGGCGCAGCCACCATACCAGCAAGCTTTCACATGTCCTGATCAATGCCGATCGAGCGATCAATATCGGACTGGTCTATTCGGAGCTCGTCACCAATGCCAATAAATATGCTTATGATGGCGCTCCCGGACCAACAAGTGTGACGCTCGATCAGCATTTCAATCAAGCCCGTCTGGTGGTGGCAGATAACGGCTCGGGTAAAACACGCAACAGGACTGGCTTTGGCAGCAAAATGCTCAATGCCATCGTGCTGGGGCTTGGTGGAGAGATGGAAGAACTCGACAACAATCCGGGCCTGAAGGTCGTGGTGACGGTACCTATCGAGCTTTAGATACAAATGGCTGGAATGTTCCAGCCATTTGATTTTTTACACCACGATCAAATCAGAACTGTGTCGTGAGGCCGACCATAAAGGTACGGCCGCGACCAGTTTTTTCCGCCATTTCGCCGGACACTGCCGGACTGTAGGCTACATCCGTCAGGTTCTCGACATTCATGAAAGCAGTCGCGTGCTTGTTGAACTTGTACGAGGCGTAGAGATTGTAAAGCGTATAGGATTCCTTTTTCTCAGTGTCGCCAAAGCCAACCGCATAACGGCTGCCGCCGACATGGTTCATCGACCCGCCAACCGTCAGAGCTTCCTCAAACGCACGAACACCCACATCAACGGTGACATAATCCTCCGGCAGGAAAGTCGAGTCGCCATTGCCGATGCCAGCGCCCCAGCTAACCGGCTGATCGTTGCTTGCATGGGTATAAGAGAGGTTCACATAGGCAAATCGAGCATCGTAACCACCCTCGATCTCAAAGCCACGTGACTTCGTGGTTCCAGGTACGTTGACCCAGATCGCCCTTTCATATGGATCACCGGGTAAGGTCAAGAGGTTGTTCACGATATAATTTTCGATATCGTATCGGAAATAATTGACCTTCAACCGCAACGCGTCACCAGCGATCAGCAGATCATCTTTGATGACATTCGTTCCAAACTCCCATCCCTTGGATTTTTCTGGGTCGAGATAGAAATTGGAAAACTGGCCACCACCAATGCCAGCGCCAATCGGAACCAATGCCCAAAGCGCTTCTCGCGCAGATGGTGGTCTGAATGTGTGGGCATAGGTCACATAGGGCTGCAGCCAGTCGACCGGCTTCGCAGACAGTGTGACCTTTGGGTTGAGTGCGTTTTCATTGCGCGAAACGTCCACATTACCACCCGTTGGCGGGCAGAAACCAACATTGGCCGTGCATGGGCTTTGATGCCCACTCAGCGTCCAGTAATCGTAATTCAGTCCCGTGCTCAGTTCGAAAATACCCTGCGACAATGTAATGTCGGTAAAGGCGCGTGCTTTCTGCATTCTGCCGGGAGGGTTCGCACCTCGGTAGTTGTTGACCTTGTAGTCATCTGAGGAATAGGCCGCACCATATTCCCACCGGGCACTGAGTTCGTCCGTAATGTCGAAGCGGCTCGTATTGGTCACATCGAACCCGTAGCCATTATCCCGCGTCTCACGCTGCCGGTATGAGCCACCAGTTGTGGGGTCATAAGACATGTCCGTGCGATTGTAATAGGCATTGATCTTCAGATCGATCCACTCACTGTCCGGGTTATAGGAATAGTTGGCGGTGTAGGTGGAATTGGTCACGCCCCACTCATAGCCGGAAACCAGAAAGTTGTTCTTGTACCAGCGTGCGCCGAGCTTCAGATCATGCACATCGTCCGGCTGGAAACGGAACTTCAACAAACCCGAACCCGGCTTATTGCTCGCGTCAGGTGTGTTGTAAACACCATCGCCTCTTCGGTAATTCTCGTGGTCGCTATAGCTGAAAGCACCCACAATCGACGCCGTTCCTGATCCCGGAATATTTGTCCGCGCACCACCGGCAATCATCCCGGAAAGACCATAGCCATTGTTACCGGCTTTCATGATGGTCTTGACGCCCTGATCCTGCCCTTCAAGAACCACATCATCAAAATCAATGGTTCTGAAGTTGACGGCACCCGCAAGAGAACCCATGCCGTGCGCACCGTTGACGGCACCGCGCTCGGCACCCACGCCTGCAAGGAGATTCGTATCCATGTAAAGCAGTTCGCCACCGGTCGAAGCATGACCCGCCGTGTTTCTGAACATCTGCGGGACGCCATCGATCATGGTATTGACGCGCCCATCCGATTCAAAACCACGAATATTGACCGCAACGCCCGGCTGGCTCGACGATATGCGCGTGAATGTGCCCGGCATGGAACGCACAATCGCATTCGCATCGCCGCCATATTTTTCCTGAACGATATTGCCATCAATAACGCTGACACCGCCCGGCGTCAGATAAGGTGCGTCCATATCAACGCCAGCGCTGATGATGATTGGCTGAAGCTCGACAGAGCCCGCCGCCTTCTTTGCCTGCGTCGTGTCGCTCGTCTGTGCATTCTGCTGAGTATCACTGGCTGATTGCGCATGGGACGCGATAGTTCCCGCCATGAATGCACTATAGGCCACACCGATTAAAAGAATGCTGTAGTGTTTTGAGTGTATTTTCTTCACTGTTTCCTCGCGAAAGTGGAAATCAGTGGCTGGCTACCTGAGAACTATTGCTTGCTGCTGATATGCTTGGTCGGTCTACAAAAGGCTGTTTGCAGTTGCAGACTGACAATTTTCAAAGGTAAAGATTTGCAGCGATAACGATCACTGCAAATAAACCTGCATAGGCCACCCAGAACGCATCTCCTTCGACAAAGCGATGGAGCGCCGACTTCTGACTATCTTTGTTATACATGATCTTACCCGCCGTCAGGGATATTCCCCGGCGCAACTTCTAGTTAACATGATAATTTGAGTCAAGTTAAATTGCTAAGATTTTCCTAATTTATGGGAGGCATAAACAGGCTGCAATTTCGACAGCGGAAACCACAATTAAAATCCAGTTCTGCCAAAAGACATTGCAGCTACGCCCCTAATTATG
Source organism: Brucella sp. HL-2 (assembly GCF_025846885.2). Classification (NCBI taxonomy): domain Bacteria; kingdom Pseudomonadati; phylum Pseudomonadota; class Alphaproteobacteria; order Hyphomicrobiales; family Brucellaceae; genus Brucella; species Brucella sp. HL-2. The sequence goes on from NZ_JAOYTK010000020.1 coordinate 5,712, forward strand.
AAATGAGTTACAAGTGACAGGATATGCTGCTTTGCAGTCATGCTCTCAAGGATGTTCTGCTGCGTGAAGCGACTGTTAAGGGTCAGTGAATGAACGAGAAATTCGTGTCTGTCGATGAAGAACAGGAACGCGCGCGCGTAGCCTGGCTTTATTTCATCGGTGGGCAGACCCAGCAGGAAATTGCACAGCGGCTCAACATTACCCGGCTCAAGGTCAACAAGATCATTGGGCAGGTTCGGGAATCCGGTCAAATCCAGATCAGTGTCAGCCTGCCATTGTCAGACTGCGTCGAGTTGGCGGAAAAAGTCGCAGCACGCTATGGTCTTGCAGATGCTGTTGTCGTTCCTGATCTCGATGATTTTCTCGAGCAGAAACGCGTTATCGGTGAAGCTGCCGGAACCATGGCTGGCGAGTTGATTGACGGGCGCGATATGGGCGTCGGGATTGCTTCAGGCAGAACACTGAGTTTTGCCGTGCGCAGTTTGCGCGCAAAACCCAAACCCGAAAGCTGGGTGGTCGGACTGACTGGCGGTGTCACCAGCGGCTCATCGACCAATACATTTGAAGTCGCGACGGATTTTGCACGAGCACTAGGTGTCGAGTGTCACTATCTAACCGCACCGATTTATTGCGCCAATCGCGAAAGCCGCAATGCGATCCTGCTAAGCGACGAGCTGACAGACGTGTTGGCAAGAACTGAAATCGCCGATATCGGTCTCGTATCCTGCGGGCCGCTGACGTCAGAAACCTCGCTCACGCATATTCGCGTCGTCAAGGACAATCTCGACGCTGTGCTGAAACTTGGCGCCGTTGGTGAGTTTCTGGGATATTTTCTTGACGCTCAGGGCCGTCCGATTGACCATTTTCTCAATGATTCAATCATTGCTCTGCCACCGGACAAGCTGAAGCTCAAACCAGCATCGGTTCTGGTTTCAGGTGGGTTGAACAAAATCCCCATTATCCGGGCAATTTTGCGCGGTGGCTATGTCAATCGCCTTGTCACCAATGAAGGTGTGGCGCGCGCATTGCTACAGGGGCCGCGTTAGACACGGCCCCTGCGATTAGATTATTTCTGTGCTTGAAGGGCTTCTGCCATGGCGCGCAGCGTCACGAACGTTGAAGCTGCGCCCGGATCGATATGACCGATGGAACGCTCGCCAAGCTTCGCTGATCGACCGCGGCGGGATTCCATCGCAGCCGTCGCCTTCATGCCAGCTTCTGCACCATCACGCGCTGCAATCAACACTTCCAGTGTCGACTTACCGTTTTGGGCAGCTGCAGTTGCAGCTTCAACCGCAGGCACCCATGCGTCGATCATCGTCTTGTCACCCGGATCGGCACGACCGCGATCGCGAATTCCCTGCGAAGCTGCCGCCAGCCAATCGGCCATGCCAGTGCTATCGAGATTAAGGCGATTGCCGACCGCTGTTCCTGCACGCAGGAAGGCTGTCGCATAAAGCGGACCAGAAGACGCACCAACTGCATCGAGAAACGCCTTGGCCATACGCTTGCAGATGGCCTCGATTGTCTCGTCGCCCTGTTCATCTTCAAGTGCATGCTGAACGGCTTTCCAGCCGATCTCCATGGTCACGCCATGGTCGCCGTCCCCAATCACGCCATCAAGTTCAGACAGCCAGTCTTTTTCGGCGATAATCTGATTGCCGACATTCATCATCATCGCTTTGAAAAGTGCAGGCGTGACATCACCATCGGTGATGAGCTTGCGCGGCGCTTCCTGCGCTGCTTCCTTGTGCTCGGTGGCCCGGACTGCCTTACGATGGGTCGCAGGCTCCCTGTCGCCAGCCTGTACCGCGCCAACTGTCAGCGCCGGAGTGCGGCAAGGGTGATCGAGCAGTGTTTGCAAGGTATCATCAAGCTTCATGAGCGTGATGGACGCGCCTGCCATTTCAAGCGAGGTGGCATATTCGCCAACCCATGACGCGTGAATGAGAACGCCCTTGGCGTCCAGCAACTGCTTCGCACGACGGAACACCAGATAGAGCTCAATCTGCGAGGTCGCACCAAGCCCGTTGACGAGAACTGCTACGCGATCTCCGGCCTTGAGTGACAATTCGCCAATAAGAGCATCCATCAGCTCGTCGGTAACTTCGTCGGCCGGCGCAAGCTTCTGGCGACGGATGCCCGGCTCGCCATGCAGCCCCATGCCGATTTCCATCTCATCGTCACCGATAGTGAAATTCGGCTTACCGGTCTGTGGCAGCGAGCAGGGGCTCAATGCCACGCCCATCGAACGGGTCGCTTCATTGGCCACCTGTGCCAACGCTTCAACGCGCGCGAGGGATTCACCCAAATCAGCAGCAGCACCTGCTACCTTGAAAACGAAGAAATCACCGGCAATACCGCGACGTTCCGACTTGCGATCCAGCGGAGCAGAGGCCACATCGTCAGCTACGGCGACATGACGCACATCCATGCCGTCCTGCGCCAGCTCTTCCGCAGCCATGGTGAAGTTGAGAACGTCGCCCGTGTAATTGCCATAAAGCATCAGCACGCCAGCACCGCCATCAGCAGCACGTGCCGCTTCCGCAATGTGAGCGGGTGACGGTGAGGCAAACACATTGCCAACCGCTGCAGCATCCGCTAGGCCGCGTCCAACATAGCCTGCAAACGCGGGTTCATGACCCGAACCACCGCCCACCACGATACCGACCTTACCCTCGCGCGGACCATCAACTGCCACAACTGCACGACCAGTTTCGCCTTCAACACGCAGCATATCGGGATGCGCGCCGACCATACCTTCGATCATTTCTGCAATGATGTTTTCCGGCGCGTTGATCAGCTTTTTGGTTTTGACTTGTTCATTCATATTACTGGCTTTCTAAAACGTGTCAGGTCGTCAGATCAGTGGGCATCCCGGCGCAGATAACGACGCGATATGGCATCGAACGAGATAGCCAGCACGACGATTGCACCTGAAACAATGCCCTGCCAATAGGGGGAGACACCGAACAGAACGATAATGTTTTCAATAATGGCGATGATACCTGCACCGAGGATCGCACCAATCGGGCTGCCGATACCACCCGTTGTGGCAACGCCACCGATGACGGATGCAGCAATCGGAGCCAGAACCCAGCTGTCACCAATGGAAGGCTGTGCAGTACCCAGACGCGCAACCATCAGCACACCGGCAAGGCCCGCAATTGCACCCGCAGCACCAAACACCAGAAGACGCACGCGATCCACGCGAATGCCCAGCATGCGTGCGCCATCGCGATTGTTGCCGATGGCATACATATAGCGACCAAAGGGTGTTTTCAGCATTACGAAAGTCGCAATTAGCAGCATGGCAAACATGATCATAAACGGCACTGGAATGCCGAAGAAATCACCGCGCCCAAGGAAATGCACTTCACGCGGAATGCCGGTGATGGCAACACCACGCGTCAGCACCAGATTGGCGCCTCCGAAAATGCCGGCCGTACCAATCGTGAGCACCAGCGAATGCAGGCGCAGGAAAGTGACGAGAAAGCCGTTGAACAGCCCGAGGCAAAGCCCGAGCAGAATGGCCAGCAGCATCGCCGAATAAGGCTCAAAGCCCATGCGCATCATCAGAATGCCGGACACAACGCCACTCAATCCGCCAATCACGCCGAGCGAAAGATCAAGCTCGCCAAGCACCATAAGCATGGACTGGGCGATGGTAATGAGGCCAACGAAGGCAAGACCGCGTGCGACCACCGACAGATTGTACGGCGTGAGAAAATATGGCGACAGGATCGCCGAAAGGGCAAATATCACCAACAAGGCTACGAAAACGCCTGCGAGAGGTGTGCGAATGAGATTGGAAAAGGCTCTAGTTTGCATCGGCTTTTACCTCTGTTCCAAAGATCGCGCCCACGAGTGTTTCATTGTTGGTATCGGTGGTGGAGAACTCACCGGTGATATGACCGTTATGCATGGTGATGATCCGGCTCGCGCATTTCTGGAGTTCGTTGAGTTCAGAGGAAACGAGGATAACGCCCACGCCCTCTTCGGCGAGATTCTTCATGATGCGATAAATCTCGGACTTGGTGCGTATATCGATGCCTTTAGTCGGCTCGTCAAAAATCAGCACACGCGGGCGGGTGGCCATAGCGCGCCCGATGATCGCTTTCTGCTGATTGCCACCAGAGAGCTGCGAAATACGCTTGCCCATGCCGGACGTCCGAATACCGTAATCATCAATGATTTTCTGCACGATGTTGCGCTCACGGCTATCGCTGATACCGAGTTTGCCACTCGTTAGAGAGAGTACAGAAATGCCGATATTTTCGCGCAGCGACAGAAGCGGGAAAATTCCGTGATGCTTCCTTTCTTCCGAAAGATAAAGCATACCGCCCGCAACTGAGCGCGACGTATCGTTAAGCGTCCAGCTTTCGCCTTCAACCTTCACTTCGCCCGCTTTGGCTTTAAGGAAACCGAAGATCGTCTGCATAACCTCAGAGCGCCCTGCCCCAACCAGACCGGCAAAGCCCAGAATCTCGCCTTTGCGCAGATCGAAACTGATATCTTCAAAGCGAGAGCCGGAAAGTCCACGCACTTCCATGATGGTTTCAGTTGTTGGTGCAGCTGGACGGAAATGCTCATCAAAAGAAAGATCGCGGCCAGACATGGCGCGGATCAGATCGGCTTCCGTCACGTCCTTGATGTGACCGCTTTCGATCTTGGTGCCATTACGAAGAACGGTATAATCATCACCAATCTGGAAGACTTCTTCCATCTTATGGCTGATGAAAACAATGGCATGATCGCGATCAAGCAGACCACGGATAACTTTGAAGACACGCTCCACCTCGACACGCGTCAAGGATGAGGTCGGCTCATCAAGAATAAGCACTTTCATCTGCTCATTGGTGCAGGCGCGCGCGATCTGCAAAAGCTGCTGATCGGACACCGAAACATTGGCGACCAGATCATCTGCCTGCGCTTCGATGCCGAAGCGGTCAAGATAGGATTTCGCTTCTTCCATCAACGCATTGCGGTTGACGAGAAAGCCGCCATGGCCGGTTCGGCTGAATGGCATGAACAGATTTTCAGCGACACTCATCTGCGGGAAAAGCGTCAGCTCCTGCGGAACATAGGCAACGTTTTTATAAAGAGCAGGATCGGTCGTCGGGTCGCGACCATCGATCAGCACCTGACCGCGCGAAGCGCTATCGGTTCCGGTCAGAATTTTAACGAGTGTGGATTTGCCGGCGCCGTTTTCGCCAGCAAGAATATGCGTGCGACCCAGCTCGATTTTCAGGTCAACACCATCCAGCGCGGTTACGCCCGGAAAGTCCCGGCCTAATCCGCTTGTTTCAAGATAAGCCATGATGGACACCTTGGGAAGCTATCGCTGCGTGTCCGGCAAGCTGCCGGTCAAAGCCGATAGGACGGGAAAGAATGGAGCACGGGAGAACCCGTGCCCCTGCAACAAGATCGGACCTGAACGGGATCAGATCAGTTGCCTACGTTTTCCTTGGTAAGGAATGCATTGCCGGTGTCGATATAGCCTGGAACCGGTGCGCCGGTTGCCTGTGCCCAAAGCGTCATCACCGACCAGTAGCCCTGAAGTTCGGGCTGCGAGGCAGACGAGCTGTCTGCCACGCCATTGCGGATCATGTCGAGCATTTCCGGCAGATTATCGAGACCGACCAGCGTGACCTTGCTCTGCTTGCCAGCTTCTACGATTGCCTGACCGATGCCAATTGGACCAGCCGCATCCGATGCAACCCAGCCCTTGAGGTTAGGATTGGCCTGCATGATTGCTGCAGCCTGCTGCTGAGCAATTTCGATGCTGTCATTGTCGATGCCTTCGGCTACGACCTTGATGCCCGGATGTTCTTTGAACACTTCGCGATGGCAGTCGGCGCGGATCGAATGGTTTGGTGCGGTTGGCACGCCCATCATGATCGCGACTTCGCCTTCACCACCCAGAACTTCGACCAGACGACGCGCAGCAATCTTTGCCTGCTCGCAGAAATCGGAGCCGATATGGGTGATTGTCATGCCTTCAGGTGGCACGGAATCGAACAGAACCAGCGGAATTTTCTGTCCCTGCGCTTCCTCAAGCGAAGCACGATTGCCCGATGGATCGAGCAAATCGAGAGCAAGGCCATCAGGACGCGTGGAAAGCGCGCTGTCGATGATCTGGTTTTGCTGAACAACGTCTGCGCTCTGTGGTGCCGAGTAGACGATTTCAACATTCGCGCCGGTCTGAGCCTTCAGTGCGGCAGCTGCCTGCTGGGCACCGTCATTCACCTTGTCAAACCAGGGATGAACGACCTTTGGAACGATCACGAAGCGATAGCTGTCCTTCTTCACCGTACCTGGCGCATCCTGTGCCATGGCGGAAATAGGCAGCGAAAAGGCAGCGAGAGCCGCCAGCGTAGCAAGCTTTTTCATAAATTCCTCCCTTGGAAACCAGACGAAACATCCTCCCGCCTGGCCGCTTGAAAGATCACCCGGGAAGGCTCCTCTGCCTCCAGCCCATAGCGAACTCGACTCTTGAATACATATGTATAATTAGAATTACAAGAGTAATTATCTACGTAGTAGGGAGGCGTGGACAGTGGACTGCGCAGCACTTTGGACAAAGCACCGGAGGGATCGCTCGGTCATGAAAGGAGGCATCAAGCACAAAGACGCGCAAAATCAGCGACTGGTTTGCACCTGCCACCGATTGAGTTTTATCGATTTTTTATCGGGTTAGCTTGTAAAAGCGCCGGTCTTTGGGGCCACAATCTTTGTAGCAACACCGGAATCGCTTGATCTAATGACGAGGTTCGCTCCGACCAGGATTTTGACCGGCGGTTGCGTATCAGCCGTATTGATCAGATCATCCAAAACGGTCACTGCAAGATTACCGATCTTGCGTTTAGAAACTTCAACCGTTGTAAGCCCCGGCTCCATGGTCGCACTTTGCGGCAAATTATCGAAACCGATGACAGAAACGTCGTCTGGAATGCGAATGCCCTTACCTTTCAGCGCCCGGATGAAGCCATAGGCTATGATATCGTTGGTGCAGAAATAGCATTCAGCGAGATCGAGCCCCGAATGCAACATCGCACAAGTATCGCGATGCGCGCCCTCATAAGTTGATTCGACCGAGAGAATGTCACGCTCTTGAACGTTTAAGTCCAGACGCTGCATATTCTTGAAAAACGCATCGCGGCGAAGACGGAAATTCGTGGTCTCAGTATGACTGGCGACAAAACCGATGCGCGAAAAGCCAAGCTGCTTAAAGCGTGACAGAACTTTGAACACCGCATCTTCATTGTTCATATCGACGAAATTGGCTTCGATGACCTCGTAAAACGTATCGATGAAAACAGTGGGCAGACCAAGCCCCTGAATCATGTGGATATCTGCCGCAGACAACTCGGTTCCAAGCGCAATCACGCCCCGGATCGGCGCACCGGCCAGCGATTCAGCAACCGCACTGATCGGCTGCCCTTCAAAGCTCACCACTTCAAGCGTGTAATTGCGGCGTGTCGCTTCCGACGACATGCCGTCGATATAATCGGAAACGAAAACGCTGTGATCGCGATTGACCGTTTCGCCATGCTTGGCAATTTTCAGAAAACGGATCGTCTCGCCGCCGCCGGACCCGGTTTTGGCTGCGCGCGGCACGTAATTGAGACGGGACACCGACTCAAGAACTCGCGCACGCGTCTCCCCTGAAATCTCGCCTTTGCCGTTCAGAACAAGCGACACCGTCGCAGGTGAAACACCCGCGTTCTCAGCAATATCTCTGATCGTAAAGGACTTTTTCTTTTTCATATTTTCCGGGCGGCACTTCGATATTAAGGGCGAATTGGACTGTCGTTTAGTAAACAGAAACGCCGCGATTTAAAACGATTAGGGTAATTCCTTGTGTTAGGCAACCATAATTCCTCGATAATACGCTTGACAAGCCCCAACCTCTTGGTCATTTATTTAGTGAATAACAGTTTTGTTTACTAAACATGGTAGGAGGAGACCATGCAGAAGACAAGCAATCAGCTTGCTATGCTTGTTGTCATCAATCTGGGATTGCTCGCGCTTGGCGCGTATATTTCGGGGGGATCTTTCCTGTCCCTGTTCAATCTGCAATCGATGGCAGGTCAGGTACCCGAAATCGGGCTTCTGGCTATCGGCGTTATGCTGGCCATGTGCGCTGGCAATGGTGGGATTGACCTTTCGGGTATTGCGCTGGCCAATCTTTCCGGTGTGCTTTCCGCAGTCGTTGTTTCGACATTCATCTCCAGTGCCGAGAACCAGCTTGGTTTCAGCCTCGCTTTCATCGGACTGGCATTGGTGATCGGTCTTGCGGGCGGCATCGTCAACGGTGTTTTGATTGCGCGTTTCAATATCACGCCGATCCTCTGCACGCTTGGCACTCAGATGGCTTTTACGGGTCTGGCAGTTGTCGTTTCGAGCGGTCGCGCTGTCATGGTTGGTAGCCCAGATCTTCTGTCGCGCATTGGCAATGACATGTTTTGGGCTGTTCCGATCAGCTTCCTGATCTTCATCGCAGTTGCGTTGCTGATTGCTGCAGTGGTGCGTTTCACGCCTTATGGCTATTGGCTGATGTTGATGGGCACCAATCCGAAAGCTGCAATTTTTGCAGGCTTTCCACGCAATGGCGTGTTGATAGCGACCTATGCAACCAGCGGTCTGCTGGCAGGCATCGCCGGCATCATCATTGCGGCACGCAACGTCAATGTGAAGTTCGACTATGGCAGCTCATATCTGCTGGTCGCCATTCTCATTGCGGTGATGGCCGGTGTTAAACCTGAAGGTGGCTATGGCCGTGTGATCTGCGTGGTGCTGAGTGCCATTGCGTTGCAGCTCATGTCGAGCCTGCTCAACTTCGGCGGTCTTTCCAATTTCGTCCGCGACTTTGCCTGGGGCTTGCTGCTGCTCGCCTTCCTCGCAGTCGGCAAATACGACATCGCGGGCTTCTTTACCCTCGGCAATCGCCAAAAGGGAAATATCGGTGCTCAACCCTCAGGCACCCGAACATAGACATTGGGGGAAAGTTAGCGTGGAGGAAATCATGAAATCAGTAACGAAAAAACTGCTCGCTGGAACTGTCATTGGCGCAGCGATTGTAGCAGGCAGTGCAAGTGCGCTCGTCGCACAGGAAAAGCCGGTCATCGCAACTGTCGTCAAGATCAGCGGTATTCCTTGGTTCGACCGTATGAACACCGGCGTTGAAGCTTATCAGAAGGCCAACCCTGATGTGGTTGCGACACAGAGCGGACCGGCAACGGCAGACGCAGCACAGCAGCTTCAGATCGTTCAGGACCTCGTTGCCAAGGGCGTGAACGCACTTGCAGTCGTTCCAATGGACCCGGCTGTTCTTGAAGGCACCTTCAAGCGCGCAATCGAACGCGGCATCGTTGTTGTGACCCATGAAGCCGACAACCAGGTCAACACAATGGCCGACGTTGAAGCCTTCGACAATGCGGATTACGGCACGGCACTCAATGAACGCCTTGCAGAATGCATGGGCAAGAGCGGTAAGTGGACAACTTTCGTCGGCTCGCTCGGCAGCCGCACCCACATGCAGTGGGTTGGTTCGGCTGAAGAAAATGCCAAGAAATACGCTGACATGCAGCTCGTCGATCCAAACAACGAATCCTTCGACGATGCCAATGGCACCTATGAAAAGGCCAAGGAAATCCTGCGCAAGCACCCTGACCTGAAGGGCTTCCAGACCTCTGCCGGTAACGACGTTCTCGGCGTTGGTCGTGCAATCGATGAAGCTGGCCTGAGCGGCAAGGTTTGCCTCGTCGGCACCGGCCTGCCGAATCCATCGGCTGATCTTCTTGAATCAGGCGCGATCACCGCAATCGGCTTCTGGGATCCGCAGAAGGCTGGCATGGCGATGAATGCGGTTGCCAAGCTTCTGCTCGAAAAGAAGGAAGTCACAGAAGGCACCGATCTCGGCGTTGACGGTTACAACAAGGTCAGCGTTAAAAAGGGTGCCGGTGAAGGCCTTCTCGTCATCGGTAACGGCATGGTTATCGCTGACAAGAGCACTTACAAGGAACACCTGTTCTAGGCGTTTCTGCACAGGCTGACTGACTATCGTGCGGGGACATCGTTCAGCCTCGCGCAATAGTGTCAAAAGCCCGGATGCGCTCTGATTGGAGCCGCATCCGGGTGGCTGAACCCGGCTGATTGTCGATTAATTTATCACGGCACATCATTTGCTTAGAGCGCGCTTCAAAGAGTTAGCGCGGCAAGCCAAAGCCGACCGATCCTACAGCTGTAGCGCCAATCGTAACCTCGCGCGACGGTGCAGCGACAAAGGAATTTAACGTGTCAACTACGATGAACAATGCGATGGGCCATACAACGGGCAATGACCGGTCTCAGGATCGCTTTCTCGAATTGCGCAACATCCATAAGCGGTTTGGCGGTGTTCACGCGCTGCGCGGCATTGACCTGACCATTGATCTCGGCCAAGCCTATCACCTTCTGGGCGAGAACGGCTGTGGCAAGAGCACCGTCATCAAGATCATGTCCGGCGCCCACGCACCAAGCGAAGGCGAGATCATTCTCGATGGAAAAACCTATCCGTCGTTGAACCCGATCCAATCGCTTGCCGCTGGTATCGAGACTGTCTATCAAGACCTGTCGCTTATTCCCAACCAGACCGTGGCCGAAAACGTAGCGCTGAATGAGCAGCTTGTTGAAGGCAATGGCCGACTGTTTCGCAGGGTCAAGCTTTCGCAGCTTCGTGAGACGGCAGAACGTGCATTGGGCACGGTTGGCCTTCCGACCGACAAGGCTTTTCTCAATACAATCGTATCAGAGCTGCCGCTTGCGATGCGCCAGCTGGTTGCCATCTCGCGCGCCATCGCGACCCGCGCCAAACTCGTCATCATGGATGAGCCAACCACATCGCTGACCCGTCGCGAAGTGGACAATCTGATTGCGGTGGTCGAGCGTCTGCGTGCTGAGCGCGTTGCCGTGCTTTTCGTGACGCATAAACTTGATGAATGCTACCGCATCGGCGGGAATGCGGTTGTCTTCCGCGATGGCCAGTGCGTGGCACAGGGACCAATCGAAAACTATACCAAGAAGCAGCTTTCCGAGCTGATGATCGGTAGAGAAATCGATGCCGAACGCTACCGCACGGGCCAACCGGGTGAAGCAGAACTGCTGAAACTCGACAGGCTGACGGCTTCTGGCTTCAAGGATATCTGGTTTAGCCTTCATAAGGGCGAAATTCTGGGTATCACCGGCCTTGCCGATTCAGGGCGCAATGAGCTTGCCATGGCGATCACAGGTGTCGCTCCGGCAAACTCCGGCACGATCCGCCTCGACGGCAAGGCAACTCAGGTTAAAAGCCCGGCAGAAGCGATTGAGCGTGGCATTGGCTACGTGCCGGAGGACCGACTTGCGGAAGGCTTGTTCCTCGACAAGTCGATCTTTGAAAATGAGATCGCGCTGATCTTTAGAAAGCTCTGCAACAGTCTCGGCATTGTTGATCAGAAAAAGGGCCGGAATATCGCCGCTTCGCTCATGCAGGAAATGCGGCTCAACACCACCAATCTCGATCTGCCTGTTGGCGCGCTGTCAGGCGGCAACCAGCAGCGTGTTCTGATTGGTCGTTGGCTCAGCATCGCACCCAAGCTTCTTGTTCTTCACGGGCCGACCGTTGGCGTCGATGTGGGATCGAAAGATACGATCTATCGGGCAATTCAGGCGCTGGCTGAAGCTGGAATGGGCCTCATCATCGTCAGCGATGATCTGCCGGAGCTCCTGCAAAATGCGGACCGCATTCTCGTCATGAATGCTGGCACCATCGTTGAAGAATTTGATGCGGCAAAGGCCACAGAAGACCAGCTCTATCAAGCCATGATGTCGTCGCAGAAGGAAGTTGCCCAATGAGCGCGTCGCAATATGATCCAGATTTAGGCCGTGCCCAATCCTTCAAGCCGGGTGAATTCATTCGCAGGCGCCCTGAATCGATCACTTTCCTTCTTTTGGTCGCGATCTGCACCATTGTATCGATCGTCAACCCAGCCTTCCTGCAACCCTCGACACTGATCGATATTGGCCGTGCCAGTGTGGTGATGGGCCTGTTTGCGCTTGGCGTTTTCATCATTCTCGCAGCGGGCGGCATCGACGTTTCCTTCACCGCGATTGCAGCCACGACAGTCTATTCGCTGACGCTTCTGGTCCAGTCCTATATGCCGGAACTGCCGATCATCTTCATCATTCTGATGGCCATTGCTGGCGGTATTTTCCTTGGTGTTCTCAACGGTCTGCTGGTGCATTACCTCAATGTGCCATCATTGATCGTCACCATCGGCACGCAATATCTGTTCCGCGGCTTCCTCTTGGCTTTTGTCGGCACGGTCTGGATTATGTCCCTGCCTCCGACAATGGGTGCTTTCGGTCGCCTTCCGCTGTTTCAGTTTGAATCGGCAACCGGTGCCACCATCACCATGCCATTCTATTTTCTGGTGCTGCCTGCGGCTGCAATCCTAACCTGGTGGATATTGAACCACACTTTGATGGGCCGGGCGATTTTTGCGATGGGTGGTAACAGCCAGATCGCAAGCCGCCTCGGCTATAATCTGCGCACCATCCATATCTTCCTGTTCGGCTATGCAGGTGGTCTGGCCGGACTTGCAGGCATCATCCATGTCTGCGCCAATCGCCAGTCAAGCCCTTTCGACTTTGTTGGCACAGAAATTGCGGTCATCGCCGCTGTGGTTCTCGGTGGTGCACGCATAACCGGTGGCACCGGCACAGTCTTCGGCACCCTGCTCGGTGTGCTGCTTATCACCGTCATCAACAGTGTTCTGGTGCTCGTGGGCATCCCCAGCACATGGCAGCGTCTCGTCGTAGGCTGCTTCATCCTGCTGGCTGCCGCCTTCTTCGTCACCCGCCAACGCAAGAAATAACCCGATACTCTCAAGAGGAAATCATGAAGAAATTCCTGAACGATCCCGTCAATTTCGTGGATGAGATGCTCGAAGGCATCTATCGGGCACATCCCGAGCTTACCTTTGTCGATAATGACAAGCGTTGCATGGTCACAGCCAATATCAAATCCGGCAAGGTCGGCATTGCAACAGGCGGCGGCTCCGGCCACCTGCCGCTGTTCCTCGGCTATATCGGCGAAGGCATGATCGATGGCGCAGCTGTCGGCGGCGTCTTCCAGTCGCCAAGCTCTGAGCAGATGTATCAGGTGACGAAGGCTATCGATCAAGGCGCTGGCGTTCTTTACATCTACGGCAATTACAGCGGCGACATCATCAATTTCGATATGGCTGCAGAACTTGCCGATCTCGATGGCATTGCAGTCAAGCAGGTTGTCGGCAATGATGACGTGGCTTCCTCAGTCGTCGGTGAAGAACACAAGCGTCGCGGCGTTGCAGGCATCTTCTTTGTTTACAAGGCAGCTGGTGCAGCCGCCGCCAATGGCCTGTCGCTTGATGAAGTGACACGCCTTGCCGACAAGGCACGCCTGCGCACACGGACCATGGGTGTTGCGCTTTCAAGCTGCGTTGTGCCGGAAATTGGCCATGCAACCTTCTCCATTGGCGAAGACGAAATGGAAATCGGCATGGGCATCCATGGCGAACCCGGCATCAGCCGCAAGAAGCTTGCCAGTGCAGATGCAGTCATCGATGAACTGATGGAACGTATTTTCGCTGAGCAGACCTATGCCAAGGGCGATGAAGTTGCCGTTCTGGTCAACGGTCTTGGCGGCACGCCGCTGGAAGAACTTTACATCATGTTCCGTCGCGTTTCACAGCTCTTCGACGAACGTGGCGTCAAGGTCAAGCATGTCTGGATCGGCGAATTTGCTACTTCGATGGAAATGGCTGGTGCATCGGTTTCCGTGCTGCATCTGGATGAAGAACTGGAGCCACTCGTTGCCGCCTCCGCTAATACCCCTTTCTTCAAGCATTTTGCGGGTTGAGGTGCGGTCATGAACGTCATTACATCATCTGATCTGATCAACCTCTTCGACAGCTGGAAGCAGCTATTTGCAGAACAGCGCGAATTCCTTATCGCGCTGGACGGCAAGGTTGGCGATAGCGATCTCGGCATCACCATGAGCAAGGCCTTTGCAGCAGCTTCAGAAGCTGTCCATGCGGAAGGTGAAGCTGCAGGCATCTCAAAACTGCTGCGTGTCGCTGGCACCATCATGGCCCGCGTTGCGCCATCAACCATGGGTACGTTGACCGCAACCGGCTTTTTGCGGGCAAGCAAGGCCTGTGACGGTATCGACGAACTGGGAGCCTCAGAGATTGCCGCCTTCTGGCGCGCCTATCGTGATGGTATTGCCGAGCGCGGCAAGGCAAAGGTTGGCGACAAGACGCTTCTCGATGTGCTTGATCCAATCGCCGTAACACTTGAAGCACAGGCCGCAGCGGGTGCATCACTTGCAGATGCGCTTGCCGCAGCAGCAAAGGCGGCCGAAGATGCGCTCGAAGCGACCAAGACCATGGTCGCCCAGCACGGCAAGGCAGCCGCTTTCCAGGAAAAGACCATTGGTCTTCAGGACGCAGGCGCAACTGTCGGAATGCTGCTGATTACCAGCATGTCGGCTTTCGTTTCGGCGCACTAATAAGCCGAGAGCATTTGAAACAGAATATGGCCCCGAGCTTACGAGATCGGGGCTTCTTTCATTGCGTTGCGGATACGCTTGACGACGGTGAGGACCAGAAGCGCACAAAGCACCGGTTGCAACCAGAACATCCATTGAGGCAGCATACCATCAATGGCGATCCAAGCACCAAGCACACCGAATACCACAGCGCGGTCGCTCTTGCCCATGGGGCCATCGTAACGGCGGCTTGATCCGAGCGAAGCCGCAGTCACTCCGACGAATTCGGTCAAAGTGGCGATAAAGATAATCGCGAAAATCCAAACCGCAGAAAACGGCGCGATGATCGCAAAGGGCGCATAGAGCGCGGCATCAGAAATCACGTCACCGATCTCATTGAGATAAGCGCCCAGCACCGACTTTTGACCATGTTCGCGCGCCAGCATTCCATCAACTGCATTCAGCGCCATGCGCAGGAAAAGCCAGATCGGCACCAGCACAAACCAGATCGCATTTCCACTCCAGCCAAGAAAAGCACCCAGAACGATGGAAACCAGTGCAGCTGCAATCGTGACCTGATTGGCCGTCACACCTTTTGCTGCAAGCTGCACGACAAGAGGTCTCAGCAAGTTCTGGAAGTGGGACTTAAGTTGATAAACTGACATAAGAAACTTTCGCGAAACTCTTGGAAATGACGATTATGTAGAAATCAGCTATTTGCGACCGGCCCTAGCTCGTTTATTCAAACATTCTATTCTACTCAATAGTAATTGGGTCGAATAACTTGGAGTGCATCCCGAAAAGCGGGAGAAGGCCTGTTGAGAGGAGAACTGATGAACCAGCGTGCAGACATGCCGGGGCATGAAACGGCTTCACATCGTGAGCCGGCTGAATCCCAATTCATCACCCATGACGGTACATCGCTGTTCTATCGCTTCTGGCCTGCACGGTTGCGAACGCCAAAAGGCGTGATTGTTCTCCTGCATCGAGGACATGAACATAGCGGACGCGTGGCGCATCTCGTTGATGAACTCGGCCTTGACGATTATGCTTTCTATGCCTGGGACGCACGCGGCCATGGTCGCTCGCCGGGCGAGCGTGGTTTTTCGCCAAGCTTTGGCGCATCGATCCGTGACCTCGATAGTTTCGTCGCGCATATCCGTGCTGAAACCGGCGTCAGAATTGAAGACGTGGCACTGATCGCACAAAGCGTTGGTGCAGTTCTCGCGGCCGCATGGGTGCATGATTATGCGCCCAATATCCGCGCGCTGGTGATGGCGTCGCCTGCCTTTGACATCAAGCTTTACGTTCCTTTTGCCAAAGAGGGTATTGCGCTCTGGCAAAAGCTGAAAGGCACGTTCTACGTCAATTCCTATGTCAAACCGCAGTTTCTCACCCATGATCGGGAGCGCATTGAATCCTATCGCACTGATCCGCTGATCACACGTCCCATCGCCTCGCATATTCTGCTGCAGCTTCACGAAGCAGCAAAACGCGTGGTGGACGATGCACGGGCCATTACCGTTCCAACACAGCTGCTCATTTCCGGCAGCGATTTTGTCGTGCGGCCAACGCCGCAGCATCGCTTCTTTGAAAACCTCGGCAGCCGCATCAAAGAGCGCCATGTTCTCAAAGGATTTTATCACGATACGCTGGGCGAGCGAGATCGCAAACCAGCACTCGCGTTGATCCATGATTTCATCGAAGCGCGTTTCGCTGAGGAGCCGCAACCCGCCGATCTGACTGACGCCCATATTGTTGGATACACGCGTGACGAGGCTGACAAATTGTCGAGCCCCCTGCCACTTCTCTCGGCGCGCGGTCTTTATTGGGCTTCAACGCGCGCATCAATCGGCTTCGGTTCGCTTTTGTCCAACGGCCTGAAAGTCGGTCGTCTTACTGGTTTCGATTCCGGCTCCACACTTGATTATGTCTACGAGAACGAAGCGCGTGGCTTAGGCCCCGGCGGCAAGCTCATCGACAAGCAGTTTCTCGAAGCCATTGGCTGGCGCGGTATTCGCCAGCGTAAGGTGCATCTGGAAGAGCTGATCGGGCAGGCCATCAGACGGCTTAAGAGTGAAGGGCGTTCGACCAATATCCTCGATATTGCCTGCGGCCATGGTCGCTATGTGATTGATGCTGTGGCCCGCGCTGGCGATATGCCGGACAGCATTCATTTGCGCGATTATTCGCCGATCAATGTTCTTGCCGGGCGCAAGCTGATCAAGGATCGCGGACTTGAGGCAATCGCTCATATGGAAGAGGGTGATGCGTTTGACGAGGAAAATCTCGCCACCGTGACACCGCAACCCGATCTCGCAATCGTCTCCGGGCTTTACGAACTGTTTCCTGACAACGCGCTGATCGCTCGTTCCTTGTCGGGTCTTGCACGCGTTCAAAAGCCGGGATCGCTGCTGATCTACACCAACCAACCATGGCATCCGCAGCTCGAAATGATCGCGCATGCGCTGACGTCACATCGCGGCGGGCAGGCCTGGGTGATGCGTCGCCGTACGCAAGGCGAAATGGATCAGCTTGTTGAAAAGGCAGGTTATCGCAAGATCGATCAGCGCATCGATCAATGGGGCATCTTCACTGTCTGCATCGCCGAACGGGTCGGAGACGATCAAGCGTGACAGCGACCGTTGACAGGATCGATGGAGCATCGCGGCGGCTAGTAATCCGCCGCGCGATCCTGTGGTTGCTGTTTCTCGGCCCATTTTTCTATCTCACATATGGTACCGCAAACTGGCTGGCCTCGCTGCGCCATGATGTTCCTAGTCTTGTCTTTAACTGGGAAAGTCACGCTCCCTTTATCGCGTGGAGCATCGTGCCTTATTGGTCGGTCAATCTGTTTTACGCTATTGCGCTGTTCGTCAATGACAGCCCTGAGCAGGTGGACCGTCTGGCAAAACGCTACCTCACCGCACAGATCATCGCTGTTCTTTGCTTTGTCGCTTTTCCGCTGACTGCAACATTTGTGAAGCCGGAAACCTCTGGCCTGCCGGGCTTCATGTTTGAAGTGCTGGGGGGCTTCGATAAGCCGTTCAATCAGGCACCGTCGCTGCATATCGCGCTGCTGCTTATCATCTGGGATCAGATGCGTCGTGTGATGGGCGATGCAATACGGATTGTCTGGCATATCTGGTGTCTGTTGATCGGATTGTCGGTGCTGACCACCTACCAGCATCATGCAGTCGATATACCTGCAGGCGCTTTGCTCGGTTTTTTTGCCCTATGGCTTTTCCCACGTAATGGGTCATCACCACTTGCCGGTTTTCAATTGACGTCAAACCCAACGGCGCGCCGACTGGGTCTATATTATCTGGCAGGCGCTGTTGTTTTACTCGCACTCGGCATCCATGGCCTCAGTATGACTGGCTACGCGATTTTTTGGTTCTGGCCTGCCACCGCATTGACGATTGTTGCGCTCGGTTATCTTGGTGCCGGCGTTGTGATATTCCAAAAACAGACAGATGGAACCGTCAGCCTCGCAAGTCGCTGGCTTCTGGCTCCCTATCGCCTCTTTGCGCGATTGAACATCAGATTCTGGACGCGAAAACTGCCTCCACATATCGAGCTGGCCGACGGTGTGTTTCTCGGACGTTTCCCGAAAGCTTCAGAGCTTAATCATTTTACGACAGTCATAGACCTCGCGGCTGAAATCGTGGCAGCGCGCAATGCTGTCGAATGGAAAAGCTTCAGCACAATGGATCTTGTTGCGCCTGTTCCTGAAACCGTGCATCTGGCATCCAGCGCAGTTGAAGCTGCACGGCATCACGGCCCGGTTCTTATTTGCTGTGCGCTCGGCTTTCAACGCAGCGCAACAGTTGCCGTGGACTGGTTGATCGGGACAGGGCGCGTTGCAAACGCACGTGAAGCCGAAGCGCTTATTCGCGCCAAAGGGTGGCCGGTACATCTACACCACGTCGAGGTGTTGACATGAATTCGCGAGTACTCGATCAGGCCCTCGACATTGCAGGCCGTTTGCGCCGAAATGCGTTTTTCGGCATTGGTATTGCAGTGGTGATACTCAGTTCCGCACCATTCTTACGCTCAATCCACGACCTTGCATTCTGGCTTATCTGGCCGCTATTGTTTGTAAGCGTTCTGATTGTTATGGGCATCGCGACGCATCTGCTTTTTGATGCCGCACTTTTTCGACTGCTCGCGTCCAGTACGGATGAAAAGCAAGGCCTCACAGAACTAGACACCATTCTTGCGCGGATGGGTCTGCGCGCCAAGACTGAGACCTTGCGCCCACTCAACGACCGCATCGCAGGGTCGAAACGCATTCTTGGTCGTCTTCGCGTCTTTCTGGCAGCCGCAATCGTCTTAACAATCCTGATGGCTGTCTTGCCGATCGGGGTGGAGCTGTAGTATGCGCGAACTGATCCGCCACCATGTGCAATCGATTTTCGGCTCGCTTCTGGCAATTCTCTCACGCGGGATAACCGGCGTGCGGCCAATCTGGACCGGCACTGGACCATCGCTCAACCAGCGTATCTATTTCGCCAATCACACCAGCCATGGCGATTTCATTTTGCTTTCTTCCTGTCTCAATCAGGAGGAGCGTGCGCGCACACGAGCAGTCGCCGGGGCCGACTACTGGCGCGGAAACCGTGTGCGCCAATTCATGGCGGAAGTGTTGCTTCGTACCGTGCTTGTTGAGCGCAACTGGGTGGAGCGGACGCAAGATCCAATGGAAGTGATGCTGAAAGCATTGGCCGACGGCCATTCTCTCATCATCTTCCCGGAAGGCACCCGCAACATGACCGACGAAGCGCTACTGCGCTTCCGTTCCGGCATCTATAATCTGGCGCTGACACGGCCCGATGTTGAACTTGTTCCATGCTGGATAGAAAACATGTCACGCGTGCTGCCCAAAGGCGCAATGCTGCCTGTGCCGCTTCTCTGCCGTGTCATTTTTGGTGCACCTGTTCAGCTCCGCGAGGGCGAGGACCGCAAGGAATTTCTTACGCGCGCGCGGCAAAGCCTTCTCGATATTCAGCCTCAAAACGGTAATCATCCATGAGCGAAACGACCCAACTCTTCCTTGGCCTCATGGGTGTGCTGGTCACAGCCAGCGCCGTTGCCGGCGTGTTGTCATGGCGTGCGCCAAAACCGCTTTCATCCACGCTGGTCAACCTCAATGCCCGCATCAAGGCATGGTGGATCATGGTCGGCGCCATGTGCATCGCCTTCTTGTTTGGTAAAGGCGGCGTGATCGTACTATTTGCACTCATATCGTTTGCATCATTGCGCGAATACGCCACGCTCACCCAAACCCGTCGCGCCGACCACCGCGTGCTGCTTGGCATGTTCCTGCTGGTCATTCCGGTGCAATATTATCTGATCTGGATCGACTGGTACGGTCTCTATTCCATCTTCATTCCGGTCTATTGCTTCCTCGCCATGCCCGTTCTGACTGCCCTTTCCGGCGATACGTCGCGCTTTCTGGAACGCATCAGTGAACAGCAATGGGGCATCATGCTCTCGGTTTACTGCATCAGCCATGTGCCTGCGCTGATGACACTGGATATTCCGGGCTTCGAAGGCAAAAAACTACTGCTGATCGCATTTCTGGTGGCAACCGTTCAGGGCAGCGACGTGCTGCAATATGTTTTCGGAAAATTGTTCGGCAAGCATCGCATCGCGCCCAATATATCTCCTTCAAAGACGTGGGAAGGTTTCGTCGGCGGAGTTGCGGCTGCATCATTGCTGGGTGCCAGTCTTGCATGGCTGACGCCGTTTTCGCCGCTTCAGGCGGGTGCGTTAGCTGCAACTGCCTGTGTCATGGGCTTTTTTGGCGGGCTTGTCGCCTCTGCCATCAAGCGGGATCGCGGCGTCAAGGACTGGGGGCATATGATCGAAGGTCATGGCGGAATGCTCGACCGCGCCGATAGTCTGGTCTTCTCGGCTCCCGTCTTCTTTCATATCGTGCGCTACTTCTGGGCGTAACTCTTCCAACCCCGAATGTGACGAAACAAAGCCTCGGAAACCCCAAGAGCAGTAAAAACTTGTTACCCCGATTAGCAGGTCTTTATTTCGCGATGCCTTTTATGAGCTTTAAGCCTTTCAAAGCGGGTTCCGTTTTTCCAAACCCGCTCTATCTGTTCGTTCGGGTGGGAAATGCGATATAATTGAAAGGTTGAAACGATGAAAAATGCAGGTATCTGCGCTTTTATTCTTGCATCGGTCACCGCAGGCAGCGCCATGGCGCAAGGCCAGGCCACACAGCAGATGACACCGGAAGCGCTCTATAAAGCAGCACAGAACCAGCTGGGTATCGTCGAATATTGCAAGGACAAAGGCTTCGCTACACAGGAAGACATCGACAGCCAGCAGTCCATTATGAAGATTATGCAGGCTCCTGCCGACAAGTCCGGTCTTGAAGAGGCGCAGGCCGCTGGCAAAAAGGGCGTTGTTCAGTCGATGGGTCAGGAGACCGACGTCGAGGATTACGCCAAGACCTCTGGCAAGAGCGTTGAGCCTTTCTGCCAACAGATCACATCGGCCATCAAGCAAGCCGCAGCTCAGTTGCCGAAATAAAACTTCGCTCTCGTTCGCAGCGGTGGAGTGCTCTCCACCGTTGCGGCGAAACAGGAGTTGTAGGCGAAATGCAACAGCGCTCACGTAAGATGAGTATAATGCTCATATATTATTGCGTTTGAATAAGCGCATGCCTATGGTGCCGCCACAAAAATGTGGTGCGAGCCGTGAACCAATCTGACAAATCCAAGCTGACATCAGCTTTTCCTCTACAGGAAATCGCTGACATCGATGCTGCCATTACAGATTATTATGACGAACTGTGTCGTGCAGTCCGTCGACGCGGACACGTATCTTCAAACGCCAACGAAATCGTCCACGATCTTTATGTGAAATTGAAGGACCGCAGAACAGATCTTCAAGGCAAGTCGTCGCTGCGCGCCTTTCTCACACGCGCCGCGATCAATCTTGGTCTCGACCGCTTTCGTCGCGAGCACTTCGAGGCAAAGCTCTTTTGTGGCACTGAAGACGAAGCCTTAAATATCGCAAGCAAGGATGCAAACCCTGATCTGGCACTGGATATGCCGCGCCGTCTCGCCTGTCTGCGCGATGCGATTATGGAGTTGCCGTTGCGCCAACGCCGCGTGTTCATCGCCAACCGAATTGGCAATCTGTCGCCGGACGAAATAGCCATACGCTTCGGAATCACCCGCAATATGGTGGACAGACATCTCCGGAAAGCGCTTATGCACTGCCTCATTCGGCTCGACGAACTGGATCAGGCATGATGCGCGCGGCGGCAAAGAAGCAAGACAAGACCCAGCCCCTCATTCAGGAGCAGGCTGTTGATTGGCTGATGCAGCTTCAGGCTTCACCTAAAGACATGGCAATTGTCGAAGCGTGTGCACTCTGGCGTGCCAGCGATGCGCGGCATGAGCTGGCGTTTGCCAAAGCCTCGCGCGTTTTCAGCGATTCCCGCTTTCTACTCCTGCAGGATACAGATTTCGCTCGAACCGCTGCAAGAAAGCCGCGTTATCCGGTGCGCGCGGCTTTAAGTTTCATGCTTTTATTTGGCGTACTCGCAGGCGGATTTATTGCTTTCGATGGCCCGATGCGTCTGCGCGCAGACGCCATGTCCGCCAGCAGCGAAATGCCGGTCATCAAACTTGAGGACGGCTCGACCGTCCAGCTCAACGCAGGCTCGGCAATCGCTTTCGTCATGACAGAGGGTGAACGTCAGGTTCAGCTGCTTCGCGGCGAAGCCTATTTCATCGTTGCGCCAGATCCACAGAGGCCATTCACCGTCCGAGCTGCCAATGGTGAGGTAACCGCACTCGGCACCGAGTTCGACGTGAAGCTGAAAGATGATGGTGCCGATGTCGTGGTCACTGAACATGCCGTTCAGGTGCAGACCAGCGCCACCTCATCAACACGAAGCCCACTAGACACGCTTCGCCTTGAACAGGGTCATAGCGTTGTCTACGATAATGAGAACGGCATCGGACAGGTCGCCGTGATCGACCCGGAACTCGCCGCATCGTGGCGCAGTGGCCGCTTGATCTTTGAAGATCAACCGCTTGGTCATGTGGTCGAGGACATTGCTAGACATCTCCCGGGTCGGGTGATGATTGCAAGCAGTGATCTCGCAGAACGTCGGATTACCGGCACCTTCGATTTGTCTGCCCCATCGACAGCACTTGATGATTTTATCAAGGCTTTCGATTTGAAAGCGGTACGGGTGGGTTCATTGCTGACAGTGCTGCATAATTAATTTTCAGCCAAATGTCCCAAACACCTCAATTCATTCGTCCAGTTGGTGAAAGGCAATTTGCGCAACCCGTGCGAAAGCCTCAACACCTAAACGCCCGATACCAACGCCTTGAACGTTGAGACTGGAAACGACATGAAAAGCCCATCCTCGCGCATTCTCAGTGCCTGCGCACGCCCTCTGTTTGCATCATTGCTTTTGAGCGGCACGGTTTTAAGCCCCATCCTGACCACACCCGCATTTGCACAGGCTGCAGTGCAATCTGTCGCTGTCAACATTCCCGCAGGTGCGCTTTCAACTGCTCTTAACCGTCTTGCTGTGCAAACGGGTCTGCAAATCGCATTTGATGCATCCGTCACCAGTGGGCTCAACACCTCGGGCGTAAGCGGCACCATGGCGCCAGCCGATGCTCTTTCCGCTTTGCTGCGTAACACCGATATCCAGTACCGCTTCACCGGCAACCGCACAGTGCGGCTGGAGCGTGGAACTGGAAACAACGCGGCTTCACCTGCAATCGAAGGTGCTGTGCAGCTCGATACAATCAGCTTTTCGCAAATTACCGGCGTGAACTTTGTTGATCTCGACCCCCGTGTGTCTCAGATTACATCAGAACAATTGCAGCAGGCTCAGGCTTCGACAATTCCGGAACTCGTCAAAAAGACGCCGGGTGTCACAATGCTGGGTGGCGTTCGCACCGAAGGGCAGTCGATTTCGATCCGTGGTTTCTCACGCCAGACTGACGTGCGCATTTTGCTGGACGGTGCGCCGAAGAATTTTGAGAAATACGATCAGGGCACAATCTTTGTTGAACCTGAATTGCTCAAGCGCGTCGAAATCGAAAAGGGCGCGACTTCCGTTCGCTACGGCAATGGCGGATTTGGCGGCACGATCAAGCTCGAAAGCAAAGACGCGGCCGATATGCTGCGCGAAGGCGAAAGCTGGGGCGCTTGGGGCAAGACAGCTTATCAGACGGCCAACAAGCAGTTTCTGGAAACCGGCGCTGTCTATGGTCGCTCCAATCTCGGCACCGGCATGACTTTCGACGGCCTCGCAAGCCTGACCTGGCGCAAGGGCGATAACATGCGCGTCGGCGGCGGCGAGGTCTATAATTACTCGAGTTCGGAACTGACATCCTTTTCCGGCAAGCTTTCCGGCGAGTATGGCGGTCACAAGGTAAAGGCTTCGGTTCTTTACGGTGAAAGTGCTAATTGGGGACCGTTGGCAGCAATTCGCGGCCAGCTTCAGCCAAGCAGCAACAGCCTCGTTCCCGGCACACCAGCCTACAAGGAAGCCATGCGCAGACTTCTCGCATGGCGCGAATTGAAAGACTTCACGTCCGTTATCGAGCACACCTATGATGGCGACAGCGACCTCGTAAACACCCGCATCATGGCAAGCTATTCGTCAACTGATATGCATGCTGAGCGCGCAGCCGGTGTGAATGGGACGGCCTCTCTTGGCGGCACCGAGAATGATGCGAAATATTCAGATTTCCATATTGAAGCCGAAAATACCTCCAACTTTGAACTAGGCGGCATCGACCACAGCCTGAACTACGGTGTGCAATATAATCATCACGTTCGCGATGTGACGATGTTCGACATCACCAAAAAGAACAACAAGAACTATAATTACGGCTATTACGCGCCGTGGATCATGCCGGGTGGCAAACAGGACGTTACATCTTTCTTCATTCGCGATCGCATGGCTCTTACCGACAAGCTGACTGTCACGCCTGGCGTTCGTTATGATTATGTTCGCTCCGAGGGCGTGCCAAATGCGGCGGCGATCTATAACGATCCGAAAGCCGGGCACGACTATTCGGCGACGTCACATCACGGTTTCACCCCTGCGCTCAGTGCGTCGTATCAGATAACGCCGACCACGCGGCTGTTTGCCGATTGGGCTTATGCCATGCGTGCGCCAAACATCGATGAAATCTATTCGGTGCAGAGCGGGCGCACCCAAACATCGGGAACCAGCCCCGATCTTAAAGTCGAGCGTAACAACACGATTAACATCGGTGCCGACACTTCATTCAGTGGCATCTTCACTGGCAGCGACGTGTTGATGGTGCGTGGCTCGTTCTTTAACAACCACGTCAGCAATCCTGTAGCGCGGCGTGTGGGCAGTGCAAACAAGGTCGGACTGAAAGACGGCGAAGTACCGTTTTACTGGAACATGCCTTCCTATTATTCGCGTGGTGTGGAACTCGAAGCTCATTATGAGAACGATTTCATGTTCGCAGATGCCAGCCTCACTTACATGATCGGCAGGCGTCAGGGCACGCTCAACAATATCTACGGGCCAGACAGCTACATCAATGACATCATGCCGACGACAGTCGTAACGACGCTGGGCTATAAACTTCCCGATCAGGATATCAATTTTGGCTGGACGGGAACCTTTGTCGACAAGCAGGACAGAACCTCATACGTCAAAGGTGACCTGAGCTATAATCGGCCAAATACCCCCGGCTATGCGGTGCATGATCTGTTCTTCAACTGGACACCAACACAGGGCTTCATGAAGGATTCTGAGCTGCGGCTCGCGCTCGAAAACGTGTTCGACAAGGAATACGAGCCTTATCTTAGTGACGGCATATCAGCCATGCCCGGCCGGAACCTGAAAGTTTCTTTCAGCCGCAAGTTCTAAAAATCAAGTTCTGAAAATGAAGATGCGCTGGAAACTCTTCCAGCGCATCTTGCTTATCGCCTGCTGAATTTGACTGGTGCCGTGATTGTCTTATTGACATCAGGTGGCGGAGCGGGAACCGGAGAGGCACGCTTTACAAGCGAAAGCACCTCTTCATCAAGCTCTGGCCAGCCCGAGGATCGCGCAAGCGAAGCGGACAGCACTTTGCCCGTGTCGTCGATGCGGAAGCGGACATAGACAACGCCTTCTTCCCGGCGAGACTTCGCGCCAGAAGGATATTTCTTGCGACGTTCCAGATGCGCCATCAGACGCGACTGCCAACGCGCCGGCGTCATTGATGAGGCAAACAGACCGGATGCCGATTGCCGTGCTGCATTGCGGTTCGTTTGCACAGCTTGCGCCTGTGCTTTGACTGCTTGTTTGGAAGATGCCTGTTCCTGCTGACGCTGCCTGACCGGCGGCTTCTTTGGTTCTTTCTTCTTGACGATTTCCTTTTTGGGCTCTGGCGGCTTTGGCTTTATCACTGGCAGCGGAACCTCGACCTTGTCGAGTTGGGTCAGTTCTTCCTGAGTTTCCTCTTCAACAGGCTCTGGCTCGTCCTGAACCACTTCCTGCTCGACCTCCGGCTCATCGACCGGTTCTTCAACCTTCTCAGCCGCAGCACTCGCATCCGACATCACCTCGTCGGGTGTTATCTCGTTTTCTTCAGTCTCAGTTGCTTCCGGTGTTTCAGCCAGTTCAATCATGATAGCGGCTGGTGGTGCATTGTCGGCCGCTATCATTTCCGGCTCACGCAAAAGCCACATCGCGCCCCCCACATGCAAGGAAAGCACGAGAAGGCTTGCGCCCGCCCAAAGTGCGAGTTCACTCACACCCCCGTGCAGAGTGCTGCTATCGAGATCGCCATTCATGATATGCTGGCCCAAGCAGGCACCTCTGCGTGATCGCTTCTGCGACGCAACTCAGACAGCATCTGCCCGTGATGGATCAGACTACGCAGATCGCAATCAAGACACGCCAACCGCCCGTCGCTGCTTTCAATCGCAAGATCGGCAATGGTGAAATCATCGAACGCCGCCACAAAGGAGCGCATCGCCGCCTGCAACAACATGCCGAATGCTGAATCTGATCCCGATTGCTTTGTCGACTGCTCGTTGAAGCCCGGCTGCATCAGCCGCAAAACCGTTCCTACATTGATTGTCTTTGCGGGCCGCGCAAGGCGAATGCCGCCCCCGCGCCCGCGTGAGCCAACCAGAAAACCATGATGGATAAGTTCGGATACGATCTGCGCAGCATGATCTTTCGTCGTACCCGTTGCTTCTGCCGCGGTGCGTGTCGTCACAGCACTGCCTGCTGATGCCCGAGCGCAAAGAACGAGAAACTCAATCGATAGCTCAGCCTGTCGGGTAAATCGCATCGCAACAATCTTTATTCTGAAACGTGTTTAAGCTGACGGCTTTGAGGCCCCACAAAGAGCAACAGGCCTGTGCAAAGTATTCCGTTGATCGCAAATTCCAGACACAGCGCTTGGGGGACAAACATGAGCATCGTCAGACAAATCACAGCAAAGATGGCAAGCAGATAGATCCGATATAATCGCGGCCATGCATTGAGCCTGCGCCACGCGCCGATAACGCGGCGCGTGATCCTGTTTGTCTCCAGCCAGCACAATGCTTTGGGCGAAAGCTGTACGAAGCAAAGCAACGCACCAAACACAAACAAGGCAGAGGGCATCAGCCGTACCTGACAACCGACCAAGGCTGCAGCGATCAGCAACAGCCCCAACGCGAGATAACCAGCCCGCTGCCGTTCATCGGGATAGGCGCGTGATCGAGAATTCGGGGCAGCCCTGCCTTCCACAGAGTTTATGTCAGAGGCGGTCATGAAAGATTGTCCGCACCAGTGCATGAACGAGGCGAAAGGCTGCTTCCGCACCTGCAACAACGCGCTCCTCTTCCGCATCCGACAACTCGATCTCATCGAGAGCTGCGGTGAAAGTGCGCCAGTGGAGACCACGGCCTTCCGGCGCACCAGCCAGATGACGTGCGCCGAGTTCTTCCGACAAGCCGAGCTTCAACGCTTCCTTGAGCAGGAAAGCCGCGCCAAGATTGGAGCCTTCAGCCACATAGAGCCAGCCAAGTGCAGTCGGCAAATCGACATCGTTGCCAACTGGGAAAGCAGGCGCTGCGTCTGCTGCAGGCAGGTCGAAACCGAGATCAATCAGGTCCTGTCCCACCAGCACAAAGCGACGACGGCCTTGCAAATCGGGCAGCAATGCATCGAGTGCTGCCGCATCGTAAAGCGCGTCAATATCGCGGTGGAACTGATACTGAACTTCGACAAACAGAGCATAGCGCTCACGGCTGGCAAAGGGGTCGCTTGCCATAATGCTTTGATCAAGGCGTTCATGCGTTCCAGTCGTGCATGCCTTCAGGCGCTTAGAGCGAGGAAGAGCAACCGATTGCTCAAGAACAGTGGCGTCAGTCATTTAGTGTATCCCTGTTGGCAGGCGAGGTCTGATCAGTATGAACAAGACGCTAGCCTTTCTCATTACTAAGACGATTGAGGGAGCTGTTTTTTGCAGTGCAAAGGCAGAAAAATCTGTCTTTGCACAAAATGACGCATCCCGAACGCATTAGAAGTGGAAATTAAGCCCCAACTTGACCGTATGGGTATCGAGTGAATTAGACGCCTTACGACCGTTTACGATATTCGAACTGCCCGTATGATCCGTATATTTGTAGACTGGTGTTTCGGTTGGATCGCAGAAAGTATCTCCCAGAAATTCACACAGGAATGGATCGGGCGGTGTAATTTCTATACCTGTCTGCTCTCTGGTCGTGTAGTTGCCACCCGTTCCCGCACGTGCATTTTCGAAATTGAAACTGCGGTTTCCAAAGCGGCTATAGGTATAGTCGGCATTCACCGACCAGCGGTCGTTGATTGCATATTCCACACCACCGCCAACAGTGATACCCGCACGTGTTCCCGATTGTTTGTCGATTGAAAAAAGACTCGATTGCGGCTTGCCCATGATATCTTCCGCATAACGATACTGGTCGCGGGTCATTTTTTCATGGGCGAAGGCGATACCTGCAGTACCATAGACGAGCCAGCGATTATCCAACGCATAACCGAGGCGACCGCGAATAGATCCGGTCCAGTCGATATCGTAGTGCGTATTGGCCTGAATGCCGGCGATGTCCTTCTGTGCTGCAATCCAGTCTTCCTGCATAAAGGCTGCCTGCGCACCCTTCATTCGGGTCTTGCTCACATCGGCTTCAATACCCACCACCACACGATTGCTGAACTGATAGTTATAGCCAGCCTGCACACCGAAGAGCGCAGAGTTACCAAAGCCACGGTCGGCAGATTCACTGTTTGAAATCGGATCAGCTGTGCCGTCTAACGCGGTCGTGGTGCCCCATGTACGACCCGACGTCATACCCGCATGAACACCACCATAGAAACCGCTCCAATCGATACCGGGCGCACCGGTTTGCGAGCGCGAGAATGGCGAAAGCTGCGGCAGACGCTGATCACCACCGAAATTGCTTGTGAGCCCGGCATAGAAAGTGCGACCTGGTCCCGGCTGGTTAACCAGACCGAGCGGATCGACATAATATTGGTCCGTCAGATTTTCGATCCGCGCTGTCGCAGTCAAACTGTCAGTAATTTTGTATTCGGCAAAAATATCGACCAGCGTATAAGGCTTCCAACGGGTCAGCGAGATAAACTCACCTGCACCAACCGCTGTAACATCGCCATGGCCGATAGCGCGCGGGCCAACATAGGAAACACGCCCGCCGAGCGTCAGTCTGTCTTCCAACATCTTCTGCGAAAGTGTCAGATCAACACTGTATTTTGGCGGCACCTGATTGGTTGCATAGTCGCCATAAAGCGATTTGGCTCCGCAAGTATCAGAAGTACGGCAGAACTCTACATCAAGATAATAGTTGGCTGAGAAATCGGCAGTGAACCCGCCAGCCTCATAGCGGCTCGAGAATTCAAGACCTGAGAAGCGTGCGCGATCAATGTTGTAGACCTGCATACCGCTGTAGACAAATTTCCCGCTGTCATCGTAGAAATCGCGGAATGCCCGTGCAACGTAATCTTTAACGTCCCAGTTGAAATAACCAAACTTGACCATGCCGCGATCATCGTCATTGAGCAGACCGTCCTTGGTGAAATTGGCCCCCACTTCCCAGTTGCTGGAACGCTCCGGTTGCAGTCCGGCATTGGGAATGACGGTGAATGCAGAAACAGATTCAAACAGGCTCGGATAACGCAGCGCGTTGGAATAATTGACATAGAGCTGGCTACCGTCGAATGGCTCAACCGTTACGCCGAATGATGGACTGAAGCCGCCCGAATCCCGATTTGGTTCGGGGTTTAGCTGTGCCGAGTCATTGGCTTGCGTGCGTCGGTCATGCGACCAGTAATGGGAATAACGCAGGCCAGCATTCAGTGTCAGCCAGTCAACCGGCTTATAGGCTGCCTTGGTGAAGATGCCCATTTCATCACGATAGGCGTCACGTAGATTAAGCCAGCCTTCAAGTTCGTTCGTGTAGGCGCTCGGACGGGTATCCTCCCTGAGATAGGAGATGCCATAGTTCAGATCGAGATCGCCATAATCGCCAAACGAAAACTTGGATTTATTGGCAACATCACCACCCCACATGATCGTATTCGACCCCGTACGGAAGTTGGGCGAAAGGCCAAGTGACTCCGATGTCGGTATCATGTTGCCGCGCCTCGGATTGCGCAGTTCCAGTTTTGTTACCCAGAGGTTGGCTTTCAGATCAATCAGCTCGTTGTCATCCGGGTTCCAGTAATAACGCATAGTGCCGGTATCGAGCTTGGAACCGGATGTCAGCTCCTGTTGCATCGGCTGACTGCGATCCCCTGTGAAGCGGGATGCCAGCAGATCGCCTGCCTCGCCCCGGAAGCCGGTATAGCCGAGCTTAAGCGTGTGACCGCCATCAAAGCGGAGCGTCGCTTTTGTCAGGAAGGATTTTGTCTCAAGCTGTGTATTGAGAATCTCTTCGCCAGCACGGTAATTCGTAAGCCCACCGTTTTCGATATATTCTGGCCAGTTCTGGCACCAGGAGCCAGAGGTATTGCACGTCCTGGCAGGTCCGATATTCACCGGATCAGCCGATGGACCATGCTTACCGGCGTGATAATTACCGCGCTTGCGATAGGCATAACCCGCGAAAATATCATAATTTTCTTCCTTAATCGCAGCAACAACGCTTGCTGAACCGTTGGTCGGCGTCAGGAAAGACGGTCGGTCCATGCCGTCCGGCGATCCAACAACTTCCGGGACATCGCTTGGCGAATAGGGCCATGAATATCCACCTTTCGCACCCGCATGAGGCGAGGAGGAGTTCGATCCATACTCACCTTTCACACGCATACCCCAATTATCGCCTTCCTTGACAATATCGTCGGCATCAAGGGTTCGAATGGCGACATTGCCTGCAATACCGCGTGAGGATGCGTCCGACCCCTTGTTGATATCGATGCCGGCAATCAGATCAGGATCAATGTAGGTGCGGTTAGAAAGGCCCTGATAACCCTGATAAACAGTCACGCTGTTTTCAGCACCATCGATGGTGGTCGCAACTCGGCCCATGCCTTGCATGCCGCGAATGTTGACGTCCACTGAACCTGCGCCATTGCGCGCCTCGCCGGACATTACACCCGGTGTGCCACGGAAGATATCGGCAGGGCTTGAGCCGCGAAAACGCTCGATGGTCTCCGAGGAAATATAAGATGTCGGAGCAGCAGTATAATATGGAGCATCTGCTGCCACCGCCCCACTTCCGCCCGTGACGGTGATTGTATCAAGCAACGTTGTTCCATCAGCTGCTAGCGGGGCTTGAACGGCTACCGATGGAGCGGAAAGTGCAACCGTATTGCTTCCGGTGAAACGATAGGAAACACCAGATCCCGAAAGAATGCGCGACAAAGCATCTTGTGGCGACATCATTCCCGATACAGCTGGAGCCTGCTTGGAAGCGGCAATTTGCGGCTGATAAGTGACCTGCATTCCGGCCTGACGACCAAAGCTTGCCAGTGCCAAGGCCAGCGAACCTGCGGGAATATTGAATGAAACCTGTCGTTGGGCCTGTGACTGAGCATTTGTTGCCACCGAAAGTGACAAGGCATAAATGCATGTCGACCCTAAAAGCGCGGCCGTCAGAACTCGCATTCCCAGCCGCCGCACAACATTATTACCGACACGAAGCCCCATCGCTCAACCACTCCATCAATTTGTGAAAAGGCGGTTGCATGGCAGCAGCTAACTTCCGACCCTGTTGCTTAAAACGAATGGAGCGGGGCGATTTTCTCCCCCGCTCCAAAAAAATCAGCAAAAAATGTAATTCTCAAATTGAAGAGATGACAGTCAGCCAAGGTGATATCTGGCGGACCTTTCCGCCATAAGGCTCGACAACAGCTTCAAGTGCAGAAACAGGATTATTGAGATCAAACACACCACTGATCCTCTGCGCCCCAAAGCCTGGTTGAGCGAGCAGCACACGACCCGACTGCCAACGTGCAATGCGGGCCACAACAGAGGAAATGGTATCGCGTTCAGCAACGATGATGCCCTGACGCCAGGCAGCGATTTGCGATATATCGCGATTACCACGCTCAAAATCATGGTTTCGCTCATTGAACGTAAGCCAGTCGCCCTCACCAAGCGGGGTCAGCGTGTCGCGCGCACCAGTTGGTCTGACCGCAACCAGCCCATGATCGACGGAAACTGTGAGATAGCCGGCATCACTACTGACATCAAAGGCAGTCCCCAAAGCCGTGGCAATCAGATTTCCAGTTTCGACACTGAAGGGGCGCGCGGGATCGGGCTTTACTTCGAAAAAAGCCATCCCTGCCAACAGCTCGACATGACGGGCATTTGCATCGAATTTCAAGCGAATGGCACTATCAGGGCCCAGAGTTGCCTGGCTGCCATCTGAGAGTGAAACATCCTGCAATTGAGCAGACGCAGTCATATAATCGGCTTGTGCCTGCAAAATGAGCTGTGGTCCGAAAAGCGCTCCGCCTGCGACAACGGTAAGTCCTGCCGCCCCGCCAGTCAAAATCGAGCGACGCGACATCTTCGAGCCACGGCTCGCACGGCGCTGATCCTGCATGACCTTGCCAGTCATGCCATAAATATCCATAGCCTCACGCCACGCTGTTTCATGCTCGGGACTGCGCGCACGCCAACGCTGGACCAGTTCAAGCGCGACCGGATTGTCCGGGTCATCCTGAATGCGGATGACAATATCCAGAGCTTCCTCGAACAGCTTTTCGCTTTCCGATAGTTTGTCATCCATTCAGCGGCGATCCTCATGATTCAGCCGCTTCACACAGCTGAACAGCTTCTCATAAAACAACTCTTATTGATTATAACGAATGAAGAGCGAGAATTTTCTCCCTCATGTGTCGGAAGAAACATCCAGCAAACGCGCTCTCAAATGCACGTAACCGCGTTTGATCAGCGTCCATGTCCGCGACACAGAAAGCCCCAATTCGCTCGCCACCTCGGCAATCGTCTTTTCCTCGAGACGATGGAGCTCAAATGCCCGACGTGTCTGTTCAGGCAGCTCAAGCAGCGCTTTTTCTATAATCATAAGGCGCTGCCTGTCATAGACGATTGTCTCCGGCGTCGGTGTCGCATCGGCAACGCGGCGCCATTCCTCGTCCGGCATATTGACATATTCGACAATACGCTCACGCCTATAAAGGTCGATGGAGAGATTGCGCGCGATCTGGTGCAGATATGCACGAGGATTGTTATCCTTGCCCGATGGCCCAGATGAAGATGCAGACATAACCCTGACGAAGGTATCCTGCGTCAGGTCAGCAGCCGTTTCAGCATTATGTCCTCGACGCCGGAAAAAGCGGTTCAACTCCCGCGCATGGTTTTGGAAAAGGCGTTGCAGATTCCACATCAATCGAAACTCATTCGAAACGCACAAATATCACCGCAGCGGACCGGCATCTGTGTCAGTCGGGATTCAAACGCCGAATTCAATCCACTGACACGCCTGTTGCAGCAGTGTTATCTCTTACTGTTATATATGATTAAAATAGTCAACTTAAAATTGCTATATCCCGCCGTCAAACGTTCGGGGCGACCTGGGGCAGACCCCAAGCAGGCACTGGCCGCCCAAAGAGCCAACCCTGCCCCACCGCCTCTGGATGTAGGGCCAGAACGTAATCTGCCTGCTCCTGTGTTTCCACGCCTTCAACGATGAGCTTAAGTTCAAGTCGTCCAGCTATATTACAGATGTTCTCAACAATCTCGGAACTGACAGCCTCGGTTCCGATGGCCTGCGTGAACATGCGATCGACTTTAATACCGCTGATCGGCAGCTTTGCCAGATAGGCAAGATTGGAATATCCGGTCCCGAAATCATCGATGAAGAACTCATAACCCCTTGCCCGAAATGATTTCATGCTCTCAATGAGGCGTTCATGATGGGCAGTCGAGCGCTCGGTGATTTCCAACACGATTTGTCGTGATGAAAGATTGTGTCGCTTGACCTCTTTATCCAAAAACTCAAGCGTTTCCGGATCGATCACATCATCGACCGAGAAATTCAGGCTGAGATAAAAATTCGTGTCATTCTGCAAGCGCACCTGCATTTCATCGAGCGCCTTGCGTACAATGATGCGCGTAAGGTCTTTGATAACACCGTATTCTTCTGCAATCATAACGAATACATCAGGCGCAATCGGAGTTCCGTGATCGTCCGACAAACGCGCCAGCACCTCGACACCATTCACATGCCCGTCATGCAATCGCACCAACGGCTGATAAACGACACTTACTCGCCCCTCTGCAATGGACCGCTTAACCTGTTGCGGAAGCGAAGAATGGCCGCGCCGCCATTGGACAGCTGCCACGCCTAACCCGCTGCCCGCGAGGCCACCAAATGCAACAAGTGCCAACAAAACACCCGGTGCCTGCTGCAATATGCTGACGCCTGTAAGCGCTGCGATCACACAAATATCGAGGTCATTGGAGCATCGTGACGCAAGCCGGTGAGAGCGCAAATCGTACCAGGCGAGCTTTTCCGGCCGCTGTGTCGTTAACTGGCTCGCATCCCCAAATGTCCGGTAGATATACTGACCGTCCTGGCTGATGACATGCGCGCTCAGATTGGGCTGCGCACGTTCGTATAAGGCAAAAGCAACCGGCGATGTGAAAACCACTGCTGACCCATGCATAACCATATCGACCGCAGTCAGATGGCTACCGATACCTGCGGCCTGCCCCCACAAACGATGGCCACCGTCCACTTCCCTGTCTGCCGTGGGCAGTTCAGCAGGTGGAGACAATCGTCCCCATAGTGCGGTGCAGACAATATGATTGTTCAGCACCCGACCTATATCGCGCAGGTAATGTGCTTTGAATGTGAGAAGGCGCAACTCTTTCAGGTTGTCATCGGAGCACAAGGTTTGGCTCGTATCATTCACAATGCTCAGAGTATCACGGCCAGATTTCGCAACATTCACAGAATGGGACAGAAGATTATCCCGATAGTCGTTAAGCCGGATATATGAAAGCCGGACAAGTTCCATCTGTCCTAAGAGAATGGTTATTGCGACGCCGATACACGCGACGAATGCAACAAACCACCGATCCCCGTTGGTACGCAGCTTTATCATCAGGATGAATGTCCCCAAGCAGCAAATCAACGCCCCCGTTGTTTTAGCAAAGCTACACAAGTCATAGCGCGAAGCCAATGCTTAAGGTGCCGAATTTATCAAGAAAATCAAACCAATCGGCAAGCCTGCCGCACGAATGATATCGTCTTAGTTTCAGGATTTCAGTTTAAATCCACGCCTGAGGTTGACGTTGAATATCCGGGCCGTAGATTGACTCACCATGACAAATATTGCGATTGATCAAAATTACCTGCTCGAAAAACTGGGCGCTCTGCTGGCAATTCCAAGTCCCACGGGCTTTACAGATGAAGCGGTGCACTATGTTGCACGCGAACTGGAAAGGCTCGGCCTTGAGGTGATGCTGACGCGGCGTGGTGCTATTCGTGCCCGCCGCAACGGCAATTCCCGCAAACCAGCGCGCGGCATCGTTTCCCATCTCGATACACTAGGCGCGCAGGTCAAATATCTCAAATCAAACGGGCGGCTCGAGCTTGTTTCCATCGGAAACTGGTCAGCACGTTTTGCAGAAGGTGCCCGTGTTTCGATCTTCTCATCCAAAGGCACTTATCGCGGTTCGATCCTGCCGCTGAAAGCCTCCGGCCACACCTTCAACGACGAAGTGGACACGCTGCCAGTTGGCTGGACCTATATCGAGTTGCGTGTCGACGCGCTCGCCCGCAACAAGGAAGATCTGATCGAGCTGGGGATTGATGTCGGCGATATTGTTGCCGTCGATCCAATGCCGGAATTCATTGATAACGGTTTCATTGTTTCCCGGCATCTCGATGACAAGGCAGGGGTTGCCATCATGCTGGCTTCTCTTGAAGCCATGCAACGCCTCAAGGTCGAAACACCGGTCGATACATACTGGCTTTTCACCATCGGAGAGGAAGTCGGTGTCGGTGCGTCAGCGGTTGTGGTGCCAGACATAGCCTCACTCGTTGCTATCGACAATGGCACCACCGCGCCTGGACAGAACTCATCGGAATTTGGCGTAACCCTGGCCATGGCCGACCAGACCGGCCCCTTCGATTATCACCTGACGAAAAAGCTTTACGAGCTCTGCGGTGAGCATGAAATACCCGTACAAAAGGACGTTTTCCGCTATTACCGCTCCGATGCAGCCTCAGCAGTGGAAGCCGGCCACGATGTTCGCACAGCTCTGCTGACATTTGGCGTCGATGCCTCACATGGCTATGAGCGTATTCACTTGAGCGCATTGACATCAATTGCAAAACTCACCGTTCACTATGCAATGAGCGACGTTGAGATCAAGCGCGACGCCGAGGAAACAGCCAAGGGAATCAAGGGTTTCACACATCAGAAGTCGACAACCGCCGAGCAGGATTTGAAGCCGGAAGATATGCCGACGGAATAGGCTCCAAACGTATGGAAAATGAAGGCGGGGTTCACCCCGCCTTTTCTATGCGCGCAAATTAATTATGATAATTTATTGATATACGTCATTTTCTCCCTATAAATTAAAGTCTGACAGATTTGGCCTCAACGAAAGGAACCGCTGATGAAGAGGTTATTTCGCGCCGTTTTAACAGCGGCCACTCTGGTTCTGGGCACAGCGACTTTTCAAGCTGCCGCGCAGACACCGCCCGATGTACTGATTGTCGGGCAGATTGCGGAGCCTCAATCGCTTGACCCGCATACAGTCACGGCGACGAACGATTTCCGCATCCTCGTCAACATTTATGATGGTCTGGTTCGCTACAAGGACGGCACGCTCGAAATAGAACCCTCGCTCGCTGAAAGTTGGACGATTTCCGACGACGGTAAGACTTATACGTTCAAGCTGAGACAGGGCGTAAAGTTCCACGACGGTTCCGATTTCAACGCTGAAGCCGTCAAGTTCAACTTCGAGCGCATGTTGAACAAGGATCATCCTTTCTACAATACAGGCCCTTTCCCGCTTTCTTTCAATTTTGAATCCATCGAAAGCGTCAACGCCATTGATGCAAGCACGGTTGAATTCAAGCTGAAAGAGCCATTTGCGCCCTTTCTTTCAAACCTTGCCTATCCGACTGGCCTTATCGTTTCGCCAGCATCTGTCGAACAATATGGCGCTGAATTTGGCCGCCATCCATCTGGCACCGGCCCATTCAAATTCGCTGAATGGCAGTCAGGACAACGTGTCGTAGTCGAGCGTAATCCAGACTATTGGGATACAGCGCCTATACTGAACGCTGTCGTTTTCCGACCGATCACCGATGCTAACACGCGGGTTGCTGAAATGATGGCAGGGGGCATCGACATCATGGTCGAAGTGCCGCCAGACAACCTCGCAACTTTCAAACAGGATGCGAATTTCGCCGTTGCAGAACAGGCCGGGCCACACGTCTGGTTCAGCATTCTCAACACCAAAAGCGGACCATTCGCGGATAAGAAGGTACGTCAGGCCGCAAATTATGCAGTCAACAAGCAGGGCTTGGTCGATAATGTCTTGCAAGGTTCGGCCACTGTCGCAGCCGGTCCTGTGCCGCCCGCATTCAATTGGGTTGAGGACAAAACCGAGCCTTACGCTTACGATCCTGAAAAAGCCAAAGCACTACTGCAAGAGGCCGGTGTCACCAATCCTGAACTCACCTTCTATGTGACAGAAGGCGGTTCGGGAATGCTTGACCCCATCAATATGGGTGCTGCCATTCAGGCTGATCTTCAGGCGGTTGGTTTCAAGGTGAAAATTGAAACCTATGAGTGGAACACCTTCCTTGGTCGTGTGAACTCGGGCCTCGATGGCAAAGCCGATATGGCCGAAATGGCCTGGATGACCAATGATCCCGACACCGTTCCGTTTCTAACACTGCGCACCGAAGCGCTGCCGGATAAAGGCGGTTTCAATTCCGGCTATTACTCCAATCCGAAGGTCGATGAGTTGCTGACCAAGGCCCGCACATCGACAGATCAGGCGGAACGAGGCAAGCTCTATGGTGAAATCCAGTCGATCGTCCACGACGATGCGCCTTGGCTCTTCGTTGCCAACTGGAAGCAGAATGCGGTCACAACAGCAGCCGTGCAAGGCTTCAAACTCCAGCCGTCATTCCTGCTGAACCTCAAGGAAGTGACTAAACAATAAAGCATTGCGCCAGCAATCAAAGCCGATGGCGCATATCCCGAAAACTGGGAACCGGTTTTCGGGATAAGATGTGCGCAAAAACAAAAAGGGTTAGAGCGCTGATTTGATTCCGTCAGATCGAAACGCGCTCTAAACGAAGCGGAGGAGGGCCAATGCCAGCCTATATCTTCAAGCGGCTCGTCGCAGTTATTCCCGTGCTTTTCGGACTATCCGTCATCGTCTTTCTGGTGATGGCATCAATTCCCGGCGATACCGCCACAGCCCTGCTCGGCTCTTACGCGACGCCGGAAAATGTCGAGCGGATCAACCGCGATCTCGGTCTCGACAAGCCACTGGTGCAGCAATATTTCATCTGGATCGGCAATCTGTTGCACGGCGATTTCGGTCGCTCCTTCGTGCTCAACCGCCCAGTTCTCGATGAGGTGCTGGAACGGTTTCAGGCTACGCTCATTCTGGCGGGTGTAGCCCTCGTGCTTTGTTCGTTCTTCGGGCTTTTCGCAGGTATTGTCTCAGCCGTTCGTCAGTTCGGTTGGGCAGATCGCACGATCACATTCATTGTATTGGCTGGCATTTCGATCCCGTCATTCTGGCTTGGACTTCTGCTGATTTATCTCTTCGCCGTTCATTGGCGTATTCTTCCGGCATCCGGCATGTATGCGGTCTATGGCGGCGGTGATCTCAAAGACCTGATCTGGCATCTGATCCTGCCTGCCTCCACCTTGGCCGTGGTTGCGGCCGGTGTAATTGCCAGACTGACGCGCGGCGCAATGCTTGAAGTGCTGCGTCAGGATTATATCCGCACCGCCCGTGCCAAAGGGCTGAACGAGCGTCGCGTGATTTACGGCCACGCCTTCCGTGCAGCCCTTGTCAGTGTCATTCCCGTCATCGGCATTCAGGCAGGCTTTGTGCTGGGCGGGGCGGTCTATATCGAGACCGTGTTTCAATGGCCCGGCATCGGTGCGATGCTGGTGAAGGCCATTTCTACCCGCGATATCCTGCTTGTTCAGGGCGGCGTGCTGATCGTGGCAGCCAGCTATGTATTGTTCAATCTACTCGCCGATGTTCTTCAAACCATGCTTGATCCGAGGATACGCACATGAGCGCCCTTTCGGAAACCTACACGCCCGCAACGCCTGCACGCCTTTCTTCATGGCGCCTGCTGATGAGCAATCGTCTTGCAGCTTTCGGCTTCTTTCTACTCGCTCTGATCTGTGTGCTGATCCTCATTGTGCCTATCCTGCCATTGCCCAATCCGGATGCAACGGCACCTGCAAGCAGGCTGCAACCGGTCTTCTCTGCTGGCCATTTGCTTGGAACCGACCAGCTTGGGCGCGATATTCTGAGCCGCCTTCTCTGGGGCGCACGTGTATCGGTCGCTGTCGGCTTTGCAGCCACCCTGATTGCCGCCGTCATCGGCTCGGCCATTGGTCTCGTCGCCGGCTATGTGGGTGGGCGAACGGATAATCTCATGATGCGCGGCATCGATATGCTGATGGCCTTCCCCTATATTCTGCTGGCGCTGGCAATCGTCGCGGCGCTTGGACCGGGGCTGATGAATGCGCTTTATGCGATTGCCGTGGTCAACATTCCGTTCTTTGCGCGTAATGTGCGTGGCACAGCGCTCGGCCTTGCCAATCGCGAATTTGTCGATGCTGCACGGCTTTCGGGCAAAGGACATATTTCAATCCTGCTCAGCGAAGTGTTGCCGAATGTTCTGCCGGTGATCGTCATCACCATGTCGACCACTGCAGGCTGGATGATCCTTGAAACAGCGGGGCTGAGTTTTCTGGGCCTTGGCGCGCAGCCGCCGCAGGCCGATCTCGGCTCGATGCTGGGCGAAGGCCGCGCGCAGATGTTCACAGCACCGCATGTTTCCATCGTGCCCGGCCTGATGATCTTTCTCATCGTCATCAGCCTCAATGTACTGGGCGATGGTATCCGCGATGTGCTTGATCCCCGCTTGCGCTCCGGCGCTCTGGCCCGCCCCGGTTCTGTAACGGCAATCGCCAGGAACAGAACCACCCCTAAAACCAAGATGCTGGATGCAGCTTTGGCCGTTGAGAAACTTGAGACCGGCTTCGTCAATAATGGCAGCTATACCCCAGCAGTAAGCAATGTCTCGCTTCATCTTAATCGTGGCGAATGCCTTGGCCTGATCGGCGAAAGCGGCTCGGGCAAAAGCGTGACTGCACTGTCCATCATGGGTCTGGTCGCCTCTCCGCCCGGGCTGATCCGCAGCGGCGCCATCTATCTTGACGGTAAAGACGTGCTCGACATGACAGAAACCGAGCTGACGGCAACGCGCGGCAGCAAAGTAGCTTATGTATTTCAAGACCCGTTGACGACGCTGCACCCGATGTACTCGATTGGCAAACAGGTTGAGGAGGCCATTGCAGCGCATAAATCGATCAGCTCATCCGAACGCCGGGCCGAAGCCGTCGCATTGTTGGAAAAGGTTGGCATTCCGGACGCAAAAGAACGTGCAGATCATTATCCGCATCAGCTATCGGGCGGCCAGCGCCAGCGAGTCGGCATTGCCATGGCACTCGCCAATGATCCCGACATCATCATCGCCGACGAACCAACCACAGCGCTTGATGTGACGGTGCAGGCGCGCATTCTGGAGTTGCTGCGCGATCTGCAGCGCGAGCGTGGCATGGCGCTGCTGTTCATCACCCATGACTTTGGCGTAGTCTCTGAAATCTGTGATCGCGTTGCCGTCATGAAGGACGGAGTGATCGTCGAGACCGGAACAGCCGAAACCGTGCTCGCGAACCCACAACACAGCTATACCAAGCGGCTGATTGCCTGTGTGCCGGAACTTGGTCAGGGCAAGAACTTCTATGAACGCGTGTCAAAGCTGTTCAGTCGCAATGAGACGGAGGCCGCAACATGAGCGAAGCAGCAATCACCGTCCGTAACTTGAGCAAAACCTTCGGCGGCGGGCGCACACTTTTCGGCAAACAGCGCCATACTGTTGAAGCGGTCAAATCCGTGTCGCTCAACCTCGCGCGCGGTGAAACGCTGGCCATTGTAGGCGAAAGCGGCTCCGGCAAAAGCACCTTGGCGCGGATGCTGGTAGGGCTGACAGAGCCAAGCGATGGCACGATGGAAATTGCCGGTCAGGATGCAAGTGCCCTTCGCCGCTCTGGCCCGCGCGCTTTTGGCAAAATCATCCAATATGTTTTTCAAGACCCCGTGGCCTCGCTCAACCCGCGCAAGACCATTCGGCAAATACTGGAAACACCACTGAAACTGCTCGGCGAACTTGATCGCAACCAGCGCCAGAAGCGCATGGGAGAACTGCTCGATGCGGTGCAGATGCCAAAAGATACCTTGTTGCGTTATCCGCACGAGTTTTCAGGCGGTCAGGCCCAGCGCATCGCCATTGCGCGCACGCTTGCTGCAGATGCCGAAATTATCGTGCTGGATGAGCCGGTGAGCGCGC
Organism: Brucella sp. HL-2; assembly: GCF_025846885.2. Classification (NCBI taxonomy): domain Bacteria; kingdom Pseudomonadati; phylum Pseudomonadota; class Alphaproteobacteria; order Hyphomicrobiales; family Brucellaceae; genus Brucella; species Brucella sp. HL-2. Next base: position 47,401 of record NZ_JAOYTK010000020.1, read on the forward strand.
TTGATGTTTCAGTTCAGGCGCAAGTGCTTTTGCTGCTCGAGGAGCTCAAACGCCAGTTCGGCCTCTCTTATCTGTTCATCAGCCATGATCTTGCAGTGGTGGAAGCGATCAGTGACCGCGTCGCCGTCATGTATTATGGGGAAATCGTCGAAGAAGCCACGGCGGAGGCTCTTTTTGCCAACCCGCAACATGCCTATACACGTCAGCTGATAGACAGCGCACCGCGTATGAAAAGAGAGTAATCAGGCATGGCCCGGAACAGCCGCAGCAAACCAGAACGTGCATCGCTGACCAAAGCGAAGCGACGGCCGGAGATTATTGCTGACCGCATCAGGCAAGTCATTCAGACGGATCATTTGCAACCCGGCGACCGGTTGCCACAAGAAAAAGATCTTATTGACCAGTTCAAGGCAGCCAAAGGCACTGTGCGCGAGGCGATGAAGGCGCTCGAAACCCAAGGGCTGCTCTTCACCCGCACCGGCCCCGGTGGCGGCGTCTTCGTAGCCGAACCATCTGCGCAACATGCGATGGAGATGCTGGGCAATTATTTCTTCTTCGACCAGCCGGGTCTTCAGGAAATTTATGCCATCCGCAAGCTGCTTGAGCCGGAAGTTGCAGCCTCGCTTGCGGGCAAACTGAGCCAGGACGATTTGGAGAAGTTAGACAACACGATGCGGTTTTATGATCGCCCACCGACCAATCTGGATGATCAGTTTCAGCAGCGTGTGGCAGAGCTGGACTTTCACACACAGCTTGCACAACTCTGCCCGAGCCGGCTTCTCGGTTTTATGAGTGGCCTCACGCACAATCTGCTGCGCAACATGCCGGTTGCTCGCTCGATCTATGCCGACCCGACGCCTGCGTCGCGTGAAGAAGGTCTGCTTTTTCAGCATCGGCTGTTGACCGCTCTGATCGAAAACAGAGCCGAAGATGCACATAAAATCGCGCTGGAACACATGATTTCTGCCGAAAAATATATGCTTTCCAAGGAAAATGAGCTGAAAAAAGCTCCACCGGCATAAAAATTAGAAATTTCGGAACCATCCCGACGCGCATGCATTAGCAAATATACAGGCCGCCGCCAAAACTCACGCGACGGCCTTGCTTGTTATGAATGACAATGGAGGTTTTGACCCTTTTTATGTGTGGAATTTGCGGAGAAGTCAGGTTCGATGGCGGTATGCCGTCGGTTACGGCAATCTCGAAAATGGCGGATATTCTTGCCCCCAGAGGTCCAGACGCGTCTGGCATCGTGGTGCGTGGTAATGTCGGCTTCGGACACCGGCGACTAAGAATCCTTGATCTATCTGAAAAATCCCAGCAGCCCATGATTGATGCCGATCTCGGCATCAGTGTTGTCTTCAACGGCTGCATTTATAATTTCCGCGAGTTGCGCGCTGAACTTGAAGCCCAAGGCTATCGGTTCTTTTCCGATGGCGACACGGAAGTCATCATCAAGGCCTGGCACGCCTGGGGTGAGGAATGTGTTTCCCGTTTTTACGGCATGTTCGCCTTTGCCATCCATGAGCGCGATACCGGCAGAGTGATCTTTGCCCGCGATCGTTTTGGCATCAAGCCGCTTTATCTGGCCGAAGTAAGCGGCGCTCTGCGCTTTGCCTCGTCATTGCCCGCGCTGGTAAAAGCAGGCGGCGTTGATACGTCAATCGACCGCGGGGCGCTGCACAACTATATGAGTTTTCACGCTGTGGTTCCGCCGCCGCGCACCATTTACAATGGCGTGCGCAAGCTGCCGGCGGCTACCATCCGAGTCTATCAGGCCAATGGCGAATTCAATGACCGTATCTACTGGCAACCGCCGCATAGTCGACTGGCTGGCGACAGCACCATGAGCCGCGAAGACTGGCAGGAACAGCTTCTCGACATGCTGCGCGTTGCCGTCAAGCGCCGCATGATCTCTGACGTGCCTGTTGGCGTGCTGTTGTCGGGCGGCGTCGATTCAAGCCTCATCGTCGGTCTTTTGGCGGAAGCTGGACAGACGGGGCTTATGAGCTTTTCAGTCGGCTTTGAAGAAGCCAACGGCGAAAAGGGCGATGAATTTGTCTATTCTGACCTGATTGCCAAGCATTTCGGCACCGACCATCACAAGATTTTCGTACCATCTTCCGATCTTATGGATGCGCTGCCCGGCACCATTGCCGCCATGTCGGAACCAATGGTTTCCTATGACAATGTCGGCTTTTATCTACTGTCGAAGGAAGTTTCCAAGCATATCAAGGTCGTGCAGTCCGGCCAGGGTGCCGACGAGGTCTTTGCCGGTTATCACTGGTATCCGCCTCTGGTCGATTCCAACGATGTGGTCGGCGATTATGCAAAAGCATTCTGTGATCGCTCGCATGACGTGCTCAGAACTCAGCTTGCACCCGAATGGATGCCGGATCGCGATTATAGCCGCGAGCTGCTCGAAGAGCATCTGCTACGCGACGGCGCCGATACGCCGGTTGACCGCGCGCTGCGTCTCGACAGCAACATCATGCTGGTCGATGACCCGGTCAAGCGCGTCGATAACATGACCATGGCATGGGGACTGGAAGCCCGCGTCCCGTTCCTTGATCATGAACTGGTCGAACTGGCTGCCCGTATGCCGCCTGAAGAAAAGCTCCGCGATGGCGGCAAAGGTATCTTGAAAGATGTTGCGCGCAAGATCGTGCCAAGTGCCGTGATCGACCGCAAGAAGGGATACTTTCCGGTTCCGCAGCTCAAATACATCGCCGGACCCTATCTCGACATGCTGCGCGATGCGCTGTCATCACAAAAGGCGCGCGAACGAGGACTATTTCAGCGCGATTACCTTGATCGTCTGTTTGCAAATCCTTCCGATCACATCACGCCTCTGCGCGGTTCAGAACTCTGGCAGGCCGGACTTCTGGAAATGTGGCTGCAGACGCAGGAAGCCCAAGTTGGGGAAGCCTGAAATGAAAAAGACAGGTGAGATTGAAATGACCCGGCAGAAAGCACGAGGCAGAAACGCTTTCTCGCACAGGCTCACGAGACTGCGCACTCCTGAAAGCGCTGGTTTTTACCAGGACCATTTGCATGGGGGTAATCAGGAAGAAGGTAGCTCCGCCAACCGCAACGTGGTTCTCGATTGCGGTTGGGGGCGGCTGCTTTTCGCGCAAACCTTTGAAAGCAACGAAGCAATCATCGAAGCGCTGCGTGCCGAGGCCCCCGCAAGCCGCGATATCCTGTTCTATGTCAGCGATCCACATGTGCTGCTCTCACAGGCGCCACAGGAAATTTTTCTCGATCCATCGCACACTTTTCGGCTTGAACTCTCCAATTATCGCGCCGGTGGTCGCCAGACACGCGGCATCAGCATTCGCCGCGCTGTATCTGAAATAGACGCAGACGGCATCAATGCTGTCTACGCCGCCTGCGGTATGGTGCAGTTGCGCGCCGATTTCTTTTCCTGCGAGCGCGATAATCGCGCCGTCACCTATTTTGTGGCGCAAGACGATGCAACCGGAGAAATCGTCGGCACCGTTACGGGCATCAATCATCAGCGACTGTTCAATGATCCCGATCAGGGCGGCTCACTCTGGTGCCTTGCAGTACACCCGCAGGCACGACAACCCGGTATCGGTGAAAAACTCGTGCGCAAGCTCGCCGAACATTTTCAGGCGCGCGGGCTCAATCACGTCGATCTGTCGGTTCTCTATGACAATGACAATGCGATCAGGCTTTATGAAAAGCTGAAATTTCGTCGCGTTCCGCTTTTTGCAATCAAGCGCAAGAATGCGATCAACGAGAAGTTCTTCGCACTCCCAACAAGCTCCGTCGAGGCACTCAACCCTTATGCGCGCATTATCGTTGATGAAGCATTGAGGCGCGGCGTGCATGTGGACATCACCGATGCCAAGGGTGGTTTCTTTCGTCTGTCTCATGGCGGGCGGTCAATCCATTGCCGCGAGAGCCTGTCTGAAATGACATCAGGTGTCGCCATGTCAATCTGCGATGACAAGGCAGTCACGCGCCGCACGGTGGCCAAGGCAGGGCTTGTCGTGCCTGAACAAATCCCTGCTGATGGCTCGGACGAAACGCTCGAGACATTCCTTAAAAAGCACGGAAAGCTGGTTGTGAAGCCTGCACGGGGGGAACAGGGACGCGGAATTTCGGTTGGTATTTCGACTATGAAAGACCTGCGGGCAGCGATCAGGCAGGCGCGAGAGGTCTGCGAAAATGTTCTGCTCGAAGCCTGTTTCGAGGGCGAAGATTTGCGGCTGGTGATTATTGATTACAAGCTGGTTGCTGCCGCCGTCCGCCGCCCACCCCGCGTGATTGGCGATGGAAAATTGACCATACGCAAGCTTATTGAAACGCAGTCCCGCCGTCGCCTTGCCGCAACGGGTGGTGAAAGCCGTATTCCGATAGATGCTGAAACCAAGCGTTGTCTTGAGCAGCAAGGTCTGCTACTAGACGACGTGCTCGCAGACCGACGCGAAATTACCGTTCGTAAAGCGGCTAACCTACACACCGGCGGCACAATCCACGATGTCACGACAATCGTGGACAAGACATTGGTTGATGCTGCGTGCAAGGCAGCGCGTGCAATTGAAATTCCGGTAGTCGGCATCGATTTCATGGTGAAATCACCCGAGACACCGGAATATGTGTTTATTGAAGCTAATGAACGGCCTGGCTTGGCCAATCATGAACCGCAGCCCACAGCTGCGCGTTTTGTTGAATGTTTGTTTCCGCAACTGGGAACCAATATTCCATAATAGAAGTTTGTATTGCACTGAAATTGCCATTCACAATCCGGTAGCACAAACGTGACATCGGATTGTTGTGGATTTGGTCTATATTGCGACCTTCGCCCAAGATTCATCATTCGTGGAGCAAAATATATGCTGGCAGAAGCCAAAGTAGAACAGCTGGGTATTACGATCGATGTATATCAGCGAGAAGCACGTCACTGGATCGCATCCGGTGTATTCGGTGGAAAACACATTGTTGTAGAAAATGTAACTCAGGGAACTGCAGTCAGCGACTGGAGAGACTGCGCTCTGGCTCTTTCAAACCAGGCGGCATAAAAATTAGATTTTTAAATTACTAAGCTAGAGCATTTCCTTTTGAAGATGAAACGTTAGAAATGCTCTATTTATTTGTTTTTAAACGCATCTTATTCCGAGAACCGTTTCATATTTTTCGGGATGCGCTCTAGGTTACTGGGCGGCTTCTGCGATGATTGGTATCGCAGGGGCCTTTCTCTCGAGCGTCATGGTTTTGAGATTGCCTGAAAAGAGAATGCCGGTGATAGGCAGAACCGGTTCCGCAGGCAGCGCTTCATGATGGATGCTGTCTTTGGGAACATGCAGCTTGTACTCGGTTCCATCTTCAGCACCAGACATGACAAGTGACACATTCCCGCGTGCTTCCAGAAGTTTCGCTCCATAAAGAAACTCGAAACTCAGCATCGAAACGAGGAATTTATAGGTTCCATCGCGTACGCCTCCCTTCATCATGGCGGCGCGATGGACATCCTCGCCCATCGTCACATCCAACGGTGGAATGCGCGGATCGCAGACATAGCCAAGCGCAAGCAATTGCCCGTTATCAACCTCAAACCGCATCCTGTCTGAACCAAGGTCAAGCGCTGAAATTGAAAACCGGCGATTGCTGTATTGGATCGGCACGCGCCCCAGCCGTTTGCAAAGCTGTTCGCCACTCAGCGCGCGCGCATTAGCAAAGTTGTCCGGATCAATGGCGAATGGCAACGCCTTGGGACGATGTGGAACAGACAAAGCCGGTTCGAGAACATCGGCAATCAGGTTCGCAACAATCGTCGTCGAAACTGGTCGGGCATAATGTCCCTGATCAAGATAGAAAGCCGGATTGCTCACGACATCGCGGCCATATTGCTGCATCAACATTCGCGAGACATCCGCTGAGATCGTGCCGTACCATTGCGAGATGTAATTGATGCCAGCGTCAATCGAAGGAACAGAATTCAGGAACGAACCGTTGCGTGCACCAAACACGAGCGTCGCAATCCGCAAGTTCGGATTACGCTCGAGAGCGTAGCGGATAATTCCTTCATAGAACCGTGCCCAATGGCGGAACGGGCGCCGCTCATCACCATAAACGAAGGCGTCATTGATGGCATATTCGATCAGCAGCAGCTCACAGTCTTCGAGCTGTTCGAACTGCTTGAGCTGATAAAGGCCGAGCGCGCTTGTTGTACCACCCACCGCGAGGTCAGCGACGATATCAAGCTCCACGCCGCGTCGCGCCATCGTCGATAAAAGTGTCGGCAGATAACCGGGCAGCATGACGGTATTGGAACCGCCGATAATTACAGTCTTGAGTTTCATTTTGTCCCCGTTGCAGCTCGGGTTGCGGCTTTCCCGGCAGGCGTTAGCGATCCGCAACGCCACACACCGTAAGCGCTTGCATCCCAATCAAAATAATAAGCCGCAGCAATCTGGCCGCTATCCATCATCTGCCGGAAACGGTCGCGCGCCTTCTCGACCAGTTGTTCGCGATTATTGTCATTGGCCGGACAAGCTTTGGACGTGTTTGCAAAGCCCCATTCCGTAATCCAGCATGGCTTGCCATCCGCTCCGCCACAGAAAGAAAGCGCGTTGCCTATATGTTTTGCGCGCGCCGCGCGCGTGCCGCTGCTGCCAGGATAGATATGAATACCATAGCCGTCGGCGGCATTGTCTAGACCATATTTCTTGAGAAGATCGGTAAAGACGGCTGGATCGACGCTGTCTATTCCGCGTCGGTCGGCATCGAGAAAGGGGATATCCGAAAGACCCGCCGATATGACCTTTGCATTGGCACTGTGTTTGGTTGTTGCCAGCTCCCCGCGCACAATACGCAAAAGTTCGACGTATTTCTCGGTACCTTTTTCAACCAGCGGAAGCTCTTCCATCTCGCTTAAAGAGCGTGCAGTCTTCATCTTTTCCTTGGGCAGAATGGCGAGATCGCCGTTATAAGCGCCCCAGTTAATCTCATTACCGGGTTCAACCCCGACCAGCGGCACGCCCAGCGCATCGACCTTCTGCAAGGCATCACCTATTGCCTGCTGAAAGCGCTCGGGCGATATGTCGGAAAGCCGATACATGTCCCATATACGCCCGCGACCAGAACGGGGTTTGGTTCCTTCGGGATAAAAATCCGCGTTGTTGAGCGAGATTTCGAGCAGGATGGCGAGACCTTTTTCATGCGCAAGACGCACAGCATCAATGCTCTGATCAATCGGTCGCGTGAGCGACAGCCGAACTGACACCACGCCATTCTCAACCATTTGATCGAATATCTGTTCGCGCTCTGCCGGTTTGAGCCAGGCCATATTGACCCGGTTGACGCCAAAGCGCGTATCGGCAAGAGCGCTCTGAGGTAGGGCCGTTAGCAACATGCCGCCTAAAAGCGCAACCGCTGCCACCATCCCACCCCCGATGCTCTTGCGAGTCCTCATCATCGGATGCCTATATCCTTGAGAGCGCCGTTGAAATTGGCTTCACATTCCGAATAGCGGTTGATGGCAGCAGGCACGTCGATCTTCGACAGGAAATCGCGCAGGAAAGCCTTTTTCTGCGGCTCTCTGTTCCAGACGCTCGCATCAATATGCGGAAAGCCGACAAAGCTCAGCATTTCGCGCATACGGTCATCGACAGCGATCATCAGCCCCGGAATACCCGACTGCATGCCGATAATCGTGCCATGGAAGCGGCGGCTCAGGCCGAAATCCTGACTGGAAATCCAGCTACGCCATTTATGCGTGTCAAAAAACACCAGCAGCTCATTCTTGCGCTGCCATTTTTCCATATGCTTGTAATCGACAGGTGCCGTGATGCGGCTCGCAGCCTGATCATAGGCTTCTGAATGGTCTTCGCCCGCCATGTTCATATTGTAGACAATGACTTCGTCCTGAATGACATAGCTTGCAACACTGTCTTTTTCGAGCAGCGCGTGCGCGTCCACAATCGTATCTGCAACGCTTCCGAGATATCCGCCAAACGAGATTTTCTGCGCGTCTGCAAGGCTTGGATCGGCAAGGCGGCTCAACGAGAGCTTCATCTGATCGGGTGCATAGTAAAGCGATGGACAGCCCGTCGGCCGAACATATTTCATGCCCGCATCCTTCAGGAACTCAGCCGTGAAATGACCACGCGTAAGGAAGAAGCTTTCCTTGCGGCGCAGAATTTCGAGGAACCGGCGCGTGCCTTCGGGCAGCTCGGCTTTCAGATTTTCCTTCTTCTGGATACCAATTCCCATGACCACAATCGGCATGTTCAGCTTTTCGAAGACGAAGGATTCAGTCGTTGCCGCATAGCCGGGACGCAGCAGATTTGCCGAAGCAAACAAGCAGAGATCGAAGCTTTCATTGAGCTTCGCATACGTATCAGGCGAATTGAGACTATTGGCCAGATGCCAGAACGGCACATAGGTCACATCATGACCGCGCACGGCATTTGCGGCACCTTCACCAATGAGATAATTGCCGGTATTGGCGATTTTCTTAACCTGATCGATCACATCTTTCTTGCTGCGAATGGGCTCGAAATATGGGCGGTGTTTGACACTCGCCCCTGAAACGCTTTCGACTGTCCGCATCAAATAGGACGGAATGCCGGTGATCATTATGCGCATGGTGATCCATCTTCGCTGGAGTTATAAAATGACTGTCGGATATGGGAGTTATCCAACGCCAATCTCTGAAAGCACGCTTCGGAAATTGCGTTCGCGTGCGGAATATTTCTCGATCACGTCAGGAATGTTGATTGCCGCGATATGATCGCTGACGAAGGCGCGGCGATCATTGGCAGCGTTGAGATCACGCGCATCAATTTTCGGAAGGCCTGAGAAATTCAGCATCTCGCGCATACGATCATCGACGGCGACCATCAGGCTTGGCACACCTGCCTGCATGGAGATGATGTTCCCATGGAAACGACGGCCAAACGAGAAGTCCATCGTTGAACACCACGCACGCCATTGATTGGTATCAAGGAAAGCATGAATGCTGAGCTTCTTCTTGAGATCACCCGATCCCTTGTAAGTGAGCGGCCCAACAAGCTCGCCGGTTGTGGAATCATAAGCGCGGCCGTTTGCATCCTCTTCGATCTGCATGTCGAAGTGCAGAAGCTCGTCCTGAATGACATAGGCTGAACGTCCGTCGTCGGAACTCAGCGCATTCATATCGCCAATGGTTTCAAGCTCCGCCCCCATATAGCCGGTGAAAACAGTGCGGCCCTCGCCAACCTTGACGTCCGGCAGACGATGAATAGCCTTGCGCATATTGTCGGGACGGAAATAGAGCGAAGGGCAACCCACAGGCCGGACATAGGAGAAGCCCTGATCACGTAAATATCCGGCTGCATCTTCCCCACGTGTGAGGAAATAATGTTCGCGGGTTTTCAGCACTTCCAGCAGCTTTTTTGTGCCTTCTGGCAAGCCGTCATCTGCTTCGATGTCGGGTCGGTTCTGGATGCCGATGCCGAGCATCACAACCGGCATGTCGAGCTTGGACAAAACAAGCGCTTCCGCATCTGCTGACAGGCCCTTACGCAAGAGATTGGCGCAGGTGAAGACGCAGATATCGTACTCCTTGTTGATCTCCTCCATGCCAGTGCCGTTGTTGACGCAATTATACAGATGCCAGAAGGGGACATGCTTGGCCGATGGCAGAAGGGCTGTCATTGCACCCTCACCGATCAGATAATTTCCGGTATTGCTGATGTTTTTCAGCTCCTGAATAAACTTTTCCTTTGGCTCTGAAATCGGCTGCTTTTCGGAATAGTAAATCTGTGCCTTGTCGGCGCGCTGGATAAAACGCGTCAGATAGCTTGGAATACCAGTGACAAGAATACGTGGGCTCTTGCTCATGAGGCGGCCTTTCTAAATTTCAATAAAATGCACTTAAGCGACTGCGCGACCTGGGAGGATGGTGACAGAGCGTGCATCATTGGGTGTTTCCGGCTGGGAGGGCCGGGATTGCGGATAGACCGGGCTGATTTCATTGGCCCAGTCCGTGAACTCGGAAAATGCGGATGACCATGTGCGGTGTGCTGCCGAAGCGAGTGCACCCTCCGCAGTCCGCTTCAGTGCCTCACGATCCTGCGCAAGGATTGTGAGGATGCGGGTCATATCAGCAACGATCTGCGCATCATTGCCATTGCGTATGAGAATACCGTCGCGACCATGATTGATAAGCTCATCAACCGCACCAACCGCAGTGGCTACCGGCACACAGCCAAGTTGCTGCGCTTCGGCGATCATCAAAGGCGCGCCTTCCCAGCGCGACGGCATCAAAAGAACGTCAGCCCATGCGAGATGATTTGCGATGTCTCTGCCGTCGAAAACCGGAGGTGAAACCTTCACGCCTGCATCTTTGAGACGTGTCATCCATGAAGCACTTGGATCGTCAGAGAGAATTTCACCTCCGATCGCCTGAGCCTCGAACGGGATGCCCTGTTCTTTCAGCTTTATAATCGCATCATGCAGGCGATCGATGCCTTTCTGGCGATCAAGGCGCCCCATATAGAGCATGCGTATTGGTTGGCCTTTGCGCTCTTCCTTACGCGCCGATGTGACTTGCGCGCGCAGCTTCGCATCGATGGAGAAACTCGCACCATTGGGGACCGAGAACACTTTCTCGAACGGCACACCAAAGCTGTGCAGATAGATTTTGAGCTGGTCCGAACAGGTGAGAAAAGCGTCATAGGCATGTTCAAAGGCAATTGCCGCATAGGGCTGCCCTGCCTGACGGCGGAAAACCGTCTCGTCAACCACATGGAGATAACACGCAGTGCGCGTGCCTTCAGAACGCAACTTACCCATAAGCGGGTGCGCTGCCATGACGTGGTTGTTCACCACAAGATCAAAGCCTGAAAGCTGACCGCGCAGAATACCCCAATCAAGCGGATGATCGTCGGTGATAAAATCCTGCCCTAGGAAGCGATTGGTATCGCCCCATGCCGGAATGCCATCTTTCCAGAAATGAAGATAGTCGAATGCCTGATCAAATTCGTCCAGCACATCCATGCGTTCATTGCCGAGAACGAAAAGATGGGTCTCAAAACCCTGGTTTTTCAACTCGCGTCCAGCAGCATAAGCGACTTTCTCAGCACCCCCGAAAGAGGCATTGGGAACCAGAACGGCCGCTGTCTTTTTCTTTGCACTGTTATGGGCAAGCGGCAGCACCGGCCCGCCGCCAAGCTCATCGCGCAGCACCTGATACATTTCAGAAAGGGCTGGCAGACGACGTGGGCGCCATGTCCAGCGCATCGCCGCACTTTGTTTGAGCGGACTTGTGGCAATCGACGTCACCAGATTGAGCATCGACTGCTCAGGCCGTGACAAAGCGCGGCGCTGACGCACCCTTGGAAACGGGAACCGTACTTTCATGCGCGCGGACGTCGGCCACAATTGCTGCGTACCAAGCGAGGCAAACCAGCTCAAAGCATCGTTTTCGATAATCTCACGCATGAGCCGCGTTGAAACAAAGATCAGATCGGCAGGTGCCTGCCGCGCACCCGACGGCATGATCTCAGTATCAATCCGCCGCTCGTCCTCGACATTGGTGAGTTCCACAAAAACGATATTGGCCTGCTCGGCCAACGTCTCCAATCGTGATAAAATATTTGGCAGCAGCCTTGAGCGCGCCAGAAGCTTCAGCGTCTCCGTGTTCGACGAGGCCAGAAACGGCGGGAAGTGAAAATTGTCCGGCTCGGACACACTGCCCCAGAAGGCGCGAATTGCATCGTCAAACTTGAGATCTTTCGTTCCGAAGCTCAAATCAGTGAAAAGACTGACAGTCCCCTCGCCTGCGCGGATCACGCCATAACGCGGGCATTCCTCGTGCTCAAAACCCACAAGTGTCGGGCGGCGAAACAAAGCTTTGTGCCGTTTGCGCAGGAAGTTGATTGAGCCTGAACGGTCGCGATTGGCTTCCTTGAAACGGCTCTCAGCGCGCAGTCGATATTCAAATCCGGTATCGTGGCATGGCGCGCCGACAAAACCCGCTTCAATCGCTGAAAGCCAGAATTCCCAATCCTCAAATCCGTTTTGCCTATCATCATCAAAACGTACACCGCTTCTGAAAACCTCGGCCGAGATCATCGATCCGGTATCGCAGATATTGTCGGTAATGCAGTGGATCAGCCGTGAGTAACTGTCACCATAATGGGCGCGCCAGTTGACGGAGAACGTGTCGATGTTTGTGTAAACCCAACCAGCGCCGCTCGATAAAAGTTTGCGGTAGAGCGTGTCGATCGTGTGCGGATGAACCCGATTGTCGGCATCCACGAAATAGACCGCTTTGACGTCCGGCATTTCTTCCAAAATGTATTCGACAGCGCGATTGCGTGCGCCACCGGGGCCCGCATTCTCGCCGAAAATGACATGGATATTCGGATGCGCTGCTGCATAAAGCGCGAGGCTATCAAAAACCTCGCGGCGTGGGTCACCATCCACCGAAACTACGATCTGCGTACGGAATACCGTTTCCGATGCCAGCAGAGTTTCCAGCGCCTCAAGTGCCAGCGCCGCGTGGCCGTAGAGCGGCATTGCGACGACGATCAAATCCTTGGATCTATCGTACATTCGCAACCTCTTTGACTATTGTCTGCACGGCGCGCGCTTCAACATGTTTCACGAGGCGGAAATTGAAGATTTTCAGCCAGGAGAAATCGACAGAATCTCCTGCAGCCTTACTCAGCACGATCAAATCCATCGTTCGATCAATCGGCTCTTCAAGCATGAAGTTGATATCAATCGGACGATTGGGTGCCACTTCCGACCAACCGCTGAACAAAACCTGCTGGCGACGGCGATCAAGGTTGGAAATCGCGTCGATTTCTTCTTTCACGTCGGAAGCAAGGTTGACCAGCAATAGCCCGGCCACACAGGGCTGGCCTTCCGGATGATCAATGACCGCACGTGCGGAAATGCGTACTGTTCCGGGAGCGACAACCCTGCGGATCGCTGCTGCGGTAATACCTTCCTCGAGCGGATGGCAACCGATGGCATCTTCGTGCTCCAGAAACCGCACAGTCGGAAAATCTGGTGTGAGCGGGGTAACGGACACATTGGCCACATTGCGCAACAGCTCAATGGGCATGCGATAATCATCGACCTTGCGACCATTAATGAGCGAAGTCGGCACGATGGCGTTGGGCAATGATGCAGGCCGAACGCCCGGAAGCCCCGTAAAAATACGAAGTGCCAGCGGACGCATATCAAGATCGCCATGCGGGATGCGGGCACGTGCCGCATAGCGTTCATTGGCAATAACATTGCCCAACGAGAGTTCTGGTGGCACACCGCCTGTCGCCGAAATGCGCAGGCGCAAGGTACGGTGACTACCGTCGCAAGCCTTAGGCAGCGAGAAGAAATTCCATTCCGAATGCAGTGTGGCGTAAGGTACGAGCCATTCAGCGATGCCTTCGCCATTTTCGAGATAGTCGAGTGTTACGATCAGCTGACCGTTGCGATTGGCGGGCAGATCGCGGAAATGCAGTGCAAAGCCAGAAACCGCATAGCTCGAAACCGGGAACAGCTGCTCAATTTCCGATTCGCGCAGCAACTTGGCAAAGCCTTCATCCTTCGGATCAACCAAAGGCGCATGAGAGAAAAGCTCTGTCGAAGAGTCCCAGTTGCGTGCGTGGAATGCATCTTCGATGGCCCGGTAATTCTCGAACATGGTTTCGCGCTCACGCCGCAACATGGCAAGTTCGGTATGAACTTTGCTGACATGACTGACCAGGCGATCAAGGCTACTTTCAAGCAGTTGCGAAACCAGCAGAGGAATGCTTTCAGGCGATCCCTCATCAATCCGCACCACAGGTACCTCGGGAATGGTGCGCATCCGATAGAGCTGCTGCAGGACGGAATTCAGTTCTTTCGCGCCTTCATCGGAGGCCGCGACAGCAACAAGGGGAAACGTGTTCGCCATCCGCAGAGGTTTGCCATCGTTTTCGACAAAACTAGTCAATGCGCCAAGAGCAGTCGATTCCAGCGCTTCACGATCACGCATCGAAGCAATGGCATAACGGCGGGCTTTCCGCGCCGAGATCGCAGGAAGTGGTGTGCTCAACATAGTCATCCATTGTGTAAGAGCCAACTTGGGAGGTTCGGCCTCTATGCGCAATCAGAAAATACAGACCATGTATTGTCAACAGTAATATAACGAAGCCTATATGATAATATTACGAATATTTTGAGCTGTTTTAATTCAAAATTTGAAACAATCTGACTGTATATTGGATATATGCGATAAACACGCAGAAATACGGGCTTTTATATTATATTATTATGTCTTGAATGCCCGATTGTCGCCACATACTAATTATCTGCCGTTCAATACTGCATCGATCAAGGTTTTTTGCTGCTGTAAACATTCCGACAACCGAAAGCGTTTTTCGACCGTTCGGCGCGCCGCTGCGCGCATCTGAAGACAAGCATCAGGATCTCTGAGGACATTGAGAATGGTTTGTGCCAGCACATCAGTATCGTAGAAAGGAACAAGCAGACCGTTCTGGCCCGACCTGATGACTTCGCGCACTGGCGGCGTGTCCGAGCCGATAATGAGTGCTCCACAGGCCATGGCTTCCACCAACGACCATGACAGAACAAACGGATATGTGAGATAAATATGTGCGGTGGATATCTGGTAGAGCTTGCGCAATTGCGCATGGGAAACTGTGCCGGGAAACACAATGCGATCGGAGCGATCAGGTGGCAAATCCATCTTGCTCAGCAGATGTTCCCGCCATGAGCCGCCTCCGGGCGGTGGTGTTCCATAGCTTACGCCATCACCACCAACGAAAACAAAGATTGCATCATCATTTTGCCGGATAACCTTTGCCGCAGCTTCAAGCGCTTGCGGGAATCCTCTGTAGGGTTCGAGATCGCGAGCGACAAAGGTGATGACGCGTGAAGACCCTGCCTTCAACGTCCGCCCGTCTGGCAACAGGATTGAGGCATGCTTGTCAGGATAAAATAGCTTTGTATCGACGCCTTCATGCACAACGGCAATTCGGTTTTGAACGGCTTTTGGATAAAGGCTCTTCTGCCAGTGTGTCGGGCTGAAGCCACCGTCCATGCCATCAAGCGTCACCAGCTGAGCCATATTGCGAAGACGAAGACGCTTGCGCATTTCGGCATCCGGCTTGTCGTCTGGTGCAAAACCTACATCGGCACCGTGAGCGCGATAGAAAAACTCGCAATAGCCTAGCGCGGGCGTTGTGGGCAGTACGTCTTTGACGAACATCATACTGCCCCAACCTATGTGACCGATTACGATGTCAGGTGCCTGACCATGGCGTGCCATGGACTCAAATGTTTCAGCCACCCGATGCCCGATCCTGGTGTGATGATCGGGCACCTCCAGATATCTGGCCATCACACCCTTGGTGCGAGGAGCAGATTCTACTCGGTGGCGGATGACACGGACCGCTGGGAGGCGACGGTCCACTGTCTCGCAAATCAGGCTGACATCATGCCCGCTGGTAGCCAGATGCTCGGCTAACGCAGCAAACTGACCAAAACCGCGTCTGTGCACAAAAGCTATACGCATGTCACAAAAAGTGTCCGGTTATCGGCCAAAAACCTGCCGTTATGCATCAGATGCCATAACGAGCAGCATTGCCCCACACGAGCTCAAGCCTGTGCAAGGTCTGGTAAGCGATCTCAAGATTTCGAAGATCGTCGTCATCACGGGCCAGTACATGGCTGTAAGTTCTGCTCGCATTTCGCAAGCTTGTGCACAGCCGTTCACCCTTGTCTGTCAGGCGAATTCGGGCCGATCGTTTGTCCCTCTGAGAGGCAACGCGATCGACATATCCGCCGTCCGTAAGTTGTTTAAGATAATAGGAAATGTTGGATCCAACATAATGCCCACGATCCAGTAGTTCACCCACAGTGAGCTCGACATCACCAATAGCCATCAGAACCAATGTCTGAGCAGGCCCGATATCTTCCACGCCCAACTTGGTAAGCTCCGTTTTCAGAAGGCTTACAAAGCGGCGGTTCACTCGCTCTATCATCCGCGCCAGTTCGAAATGCGTAATTACGACAGTATGGACCGGATGTCTGCGTTCCTGTTTTTCGGCGGTAACTTCAGGAAAGTCAACGGAAGTAAATCCATCAACTGATGTTTCGACTTCCACTCCCTCGTGCAGAAGTTTTTGCATCTCTTGCTCTCCATTTTTCAATTTTACTTCAAATTTTGAAGAAATTTGCAGTTATATTTATTTGGCTCCTTTCGCATTTCCCCGCCGCAAAAACTTTTTTCTGTCACATTCTCTGCAGTATTACTTTACTGATCTTGAGAACTAGACCACACTTTTTAGGGATATCCGCCACCTGTGACCATTACAAGGCAGATCGCGTATGAATGATACTCGCGAAAACAATCCAATTGGCAAGAGCCCGGCGGATAAAAAAAGGCCAGACGATTCTGTAACTACGTCCAAAAGCCTTATTTTCAAGGCCCGGCGCGTTTTCCTGTCAGGTCTTCTTTATGCAGTGCTTTTGAGTGCCTGTATCAATTTGCTACAACTCACTGTGCCCCTCTATATGTTGCAGGTTCATGATAGGGTGCTGAACAGCCGAAGCATGGACACACTGACCATGCTGACGATTCTGGCGGTCGGCGCCATGCTGGTGTTTGGTGTGCTGGAGTACATCCGGGCCCTGTCGTTCCAGGCTATGGGCAGCGCACTTATTCGCCGGCTAAACCTCGCAGTTCTCACGGCAGCCGTTCAGGCTTCGGTCAATCAGGGACTGCCAAAAGCCACCCAGACACTGCGCGATCTGACGGAACTGCGCAGCTTTCTGACCTCGCCTGCGATTAACGCGCCGCTCGACGCTGCCTGGTCGCCAATCTTCCTTGGCGTGCTTTTCATGCTGCATCCACTGCTCGGTCTGATCGGCCTTGTTGCAGTGATCATTCTGGTCGCTTGCGGCGTACTGACCGATCTTCTGACCCGCAATCTCATTCAGGAAGCCAATCAGGCGAATGTCGAATCCATTGCCAAAATTGGCAGCAGCCTTCGTCATGCAGAAGCAATCGAAGCCATGGGTATGCTCCCCGCACTGGCGAGACGCTGGCGCACGATGCAGGTGCAGGCGCTGGAAGTGCTTGATCTCGGTGGAACACGCGCACGCGCCATGTCGTCCATCGCACGCACCGCACGTTTCATCGTGCAGATCGGCTCGCTGGGCGCTGGCACACTGCTCGCCATGCAGCAGGAAATTACACCGGGCGCGATGATCGCGACCAGCATTATCATCGGGCGTTTGCTGATGCCTTTCGACCGCATCGTCGAAAACTGGCGCCAGTGGGTGAGTGCGATCGCGAGCTGGAAACGGGTTCAATCGCTGCTTTCTGAAAATCTCGCTGTTCGCCAGACCATGCCGACTCCTCGCCCCAATGGTGATCTGGTTATCGACAAGCTGATTTATGCGGCCCCCGGCGTCGATGTCCCGATCATCAAGGGGATTTCCTTCGCCATTTCACCCGGCGAGGTTCTGGGGATCGTTGGGCCTTCTGCCGCAGGCAAATCCACCTTAGCACGACTGTTGATTGGCATCGTCAAACCAACGTCAGGCGGCGTCTTTCTGGATGGCAACAACGTCTATCTCTGGGAACGCGGCTCGTTTGGTGAGATTGCGGGCTATCTTCCGCAATCGGTTTCTCTGCTGGACGGAACGATCAAAGACAATATCGCACGCATGGGCGACAGCGATCCGCAACGGGTTCTTGAAGCAGCGCGCCTTGCCGATGTGCATGAAATGATCGGGCGCATGCCGCTCGGTTATGACACCCCGGTTGGCGATGGCCGGTTGACACTCTCCGGCGGACAACGTCAGCGCATCGGACTGGCACGCTGCCTTTACAATCGCCCCCGACTGATCGTTCTCGATGAGCCGAATTCCAATCTCGATGCGGTCGGTGAACGCGCGTTGATGCGCGCCATTGAACATGCGCGCGACGATGGCGCTATCGTCATCATGATTGCACATCGCCCGTCTATCATGCAGGTGGCAGACAAGCTTCTGGTGCTCGACAATGGGCGTATCACGCAGTTCGGTCCGAGAACGGATGTGGTTTCCTCACTCACACCGGCCAGCAATGGCCCTCAAATGGGAGCGGCAAGCGCATGATAGGCAAGTCCGTTATTCCGCGTCGTATTTCCAGTCTGCTCGCGCCACGTGCAGAATCATCCGATCACAAGTCGCTCACCCGCTTTGGCTCCGTAAAGCCTGAATGGGCGCATGACATTGAACAGGAAGACTCCAAATCGCCTCTGCGGGGTCTCATCATTGCAGGTCTTGCCACGATAGGCGTTGCTTTTGGTGGCTTCTTCGCCTGGGCATATTCAGCAAATCTGGGCAGTGCTGCAGTAGCGCTTGGCACCGTCATTGTTGATTCCAAGCGAAAGACCATCAGTCATCTCGAGGGCGGAATTCTTGATCGACTGCTGGTGCAGGAAGGCGATATCGTCACCGTTAACCAGCCACTTCTCAGGCTTGATGCAACCAAAGCACGCTCAGAACTACAATCGCTGGAAAGCCGTCGCATCGGATTAATTGCCAAGCTTGCACGTCTTCGTGCTGAACAGTCAGGTGCCAGGGAAATCACCTTTCCGGACAAGTTTTCCGAGGGCGGGGAAAATGCGGAAAATGCTATTCGTGCCGAGAATATCTTCTTTCAAAAGCGCCTTGCTCAGAAGCTGAGCAGAATCGACATTCAGCAGAAAACCATTGAACAATATACCGAACAGGAGAAAGCCTCGACCTCGCAGATTACAGCCACCGATCGCCAGATCGAGCTTATCAGCGAACAGCGTCGGGCAATCGCGAGCCTTGTCGAAAAAGGTTTCGCTCAGAAGTCGAAGCTCACCGAAATCGACACGCGCTTGAGCCAGCTTGCAGGCGATCGCGGCGAATATGCTGGCGACAAGGCAAAAGCCGGACAGGCAAAAGCCGGTGCGGAATTTGCACTGACTGGCATCGAGAGCGACCTGCAGTCAGAAATAGCAGGCGAAATCACCTCAAGTCAGGTTGAGCTTTCGGACGTGCAAGAGAGGATCGTTGCAGCCAAGGACGTCATGCGCCGTGTCGAAGTTCGCTCTCCACAGCAAGGCTTTGTCGCCAATATCCGGCTTCGTACCCCAGGCGGCGTTGTGGCACCGGGCGAACCCATCATGGATATCGTGCCTGAAAACGAACCGATGGTCGTTGAGATGAAGATAAGTCCACGGGATATCGACAGTATCTCGGTAGGCGCGAGCGCGCAGATCCGTCTGACCGCTTATAACCAGCGTTCAATGCCTCCACTTGATGGCAGACTGACCTATATTGCTGCCGATCAATCGCTCGATGAAAAGACAGATACCGCTTATTTCGTGGCGCGTGCCGAGATTACACCTGAAGCGATGACTGCCAATCCGACGGCGAGGCTTTATCCTGGGATGCCTGCTGAAATCATTATCGTTCACAAAGAGCGTCGGGCAATTGACTACCTGGTTTCGCCGATTACCGACAGCCTCAACAGGGCCTTCCGTGAAGACTAGAGCGTGTCCTTTGAAGGCTGAATCAGTTTTGAGGTGACAATCGGCAATCTGTCTGATTCAAGGTTTCCAGATAAGGAGGCTTTCGATGGGACGAGCATTAAGCACTGATTTGCGA
>NZ_JAOYTK010000021.1:0-62209 GCF_025846885.2 Brucella sp. HL-2
TGGAGGAGGGTCGCGACACGATATGACAAGCTCATGCTGAACTTTACAGCCACATGCTATATCGCTGCCATCGTCACATGGTGGCTCAATTGAGTCTGGACCCTAGAGCGCCGTGCGCCCTCTTGGGCGCACAAAGGTCGCTCTAACACTCTATATTTACAGCATAATTTTACGTTAAACTGATTCAAGTTGAAGGAATTATGCTGTAGTGGCCTCGTAATTCAAAACTCTCAAAAAGAAAACGCCGCTTCCGGAAACCGGAAACGGCGTTTTTGAAATCCATCTTTCAGCTGCAATGCAGCTTCAGACTTTATTCCTTAGCTTCGAGGACCTGACGGCCGCGATACATACCGCTCTTAAGATCGATATGATGCGGACGACGAAGTTCGCCCGAGTTCTTGTCCTCGACGTAAGTCGGGGCCTTGAGAGCGTCTGCCGAACGGCGCATGCCGCGCTTCGACGGAGACGTTTTGCGTTTTGGTACTGCCATGGATCCAGCTCCACTGATCGATAAACAAACGTCCGGCACGGCCCCGAGGAGCCTGTCACATCGGACAAAATTCCGGAAAGTCACGTGCCTATACACGCTCTTGCGGCATTTGACCAGTCGGAGTCTTATCTTTTTTCCGGTCCAGGCGTTTATCGCACACACGTCACATAAGGACCAGCTCGTGAAGCGCGACCGGCAACAATGCGCGAGATGCGCTGCATGTTTCGGGTGGGTTTAGTCGGATTGCGAAGAGCAGGATTGGGAAGCGTTACGGCAAGCAGTGCTGCTTGCTGAGGTGTGAGGCGAGATGCGGGGCGCTTGAAATAATGTTGAGCTGCAGCCTCGATTCCATAGATACCCGGCCCCCATTCGGCGATATTCAAATAAATCTCCATGATACGCCGTTTCGAAAGCACCGCATCGGCAGCAATTGCCAGAGGAAATTCAAGCCCTTTACGCACATAGGAACGCCCGTTCCAGAGAAACAGGTTCTTCACCGTCTGCATGGTGATGGTAGAGGCCCCACGGCTCGGGCCACCCTCGCCCGAGTTATCAAGCACCAGACTGAGCTGATGCCAATCCACGCCACCATGGCTGCAGAACTGTCCGTCCTCTGCCATCATGACTGAATTCACCAGAACGGGTGCCACATCTTCTATGCTAACCCACTGCCGGTCGACATCCCGTAAGAGGACATAATCCTTGACCATCAAAGTCGAAATCGGGCGCACAAAGGGAACCGAATAGATCAGGATCAGAAAAAGCGGAAGAATAGCAAGTGCCACCAAAATCTTGAGCATAAGGGCAATTCTGCCACCCCAAACGGGATCAGCCAAGTAATTGCGCCCATCTTTGCTCTTGAGAATGATTTTTGCCACTTCCACCGCCCGTTAATCCCTTTCAAGCGACATAAACT
Source organism: Brucella sp. HL-2 (assembly GCF_025846885.2). Lineage (NCBI taxonomy): Bacteria > Pseudomonadati > Pseudomonadota > Alphaproteobacteria > Hyphomicrobiales > Brucellaceae > Brucella > Brucella sp. HL-2. The sequence goes on from NZ_JAOYTK010000021.1 coordinate 1,407, forward strand.
ATTCCTTAACAATAATGAACCCGATTCCATAAGCCGGTGGCGGTATTCGAACACCAAATTCAACCAGTCCTTGCTACAAACTTGCCGTTTGATGACCGCTTGATGAAAAAGCCTGTGCTGATCGTTGTGCCCAGTTGACCAATTCAGCGCTTTCGTCCATCCCCTTCTGCATGGAAAACGTGTCTGTCGATTTTGCTCAATCCCTGAACCTGCGTGCGCTCGAAGTCGAGACAATGCTGGTCGGGCTTCTGGATCTTCGTTTGCGCACTGGAGAAGTGGCTCGCCCGGAGCGACTGCTTGCAGCCATGCGCCACGGCGTGCTGAACGGCGGAAAAAGGCTGCGCCCTTTCCTCGTCGTCGAGAGTGCGGCCCTGTTCGGCAAACACGGCGATGCGGTCCTGCGCGTTGCATCGGCGCTTGAATGCATTCACTGCTATTCGCTTGTCCATGATGATCTCCCGGCGATGGATGATGACGACATTCGGCGCGGCCAGCCAACCGTACACAAAGCTTATGATGAAGCTGCAGCCATACTCGCGGGCGATAGCCTGCTGACCTATGCGTTCGACATTGTGGCTTCAGACGAAACCGATCTGCCTGCCGATATTCGCATCCAGCTTGTATCGGCGCTCGCACGTGCATCCGGCGTTGGTGGCATGGCTGGCGGTCAGGCGCTTGATCTGATGGCGGAAGATAACAAGCCAGATGAAGCAGGCATTATAACCCTGCAGGCGATGAAAACCGGAGCACTGATCCGCTTTGCCTGTGAAGCGGGCGCAATCATTGCAGGCGCATCACGCGAGGACCGTGAGCGTATGGCCGAATTCGGCTCGGCAATCGGCCTTGCTTTCCAACTCGCCGACGATCTTCTCGACGTGACCGCAGATGCGGCGGCTATGGGCAAGGCAACCGGCAAAGACGCCGCCGCTGGCAAAGCCACACTCGTGGCGCTTCATGGCATTGACTGGACCCGCAAGCAGCTATCCGGCCTTGTCGCTCAGGCCGAGAGCCTACTCGAGCCTTTTGCCGACGACGCGACTATTCTCAAGCAGGCTGCCCGCTTCATCGCAGAACGCCAGAGCTAAACCATCTCGCGCTCAAATGGCGTCATTTAGCGGTCGCGAACATGCGTTAGTTAAAAGAAACTAGAGCGCATCCCGAAAAGTGGGAACCAGTTTTCGGACAAGATGCGTGTCAAAAACAAAGTTTTATATGTCCTCTTCGCGCACCTTGATGATGGCAACGTCATCGACCGAGAGCGGGCGACCATCAAGTGCGCGAACTTGCAGCTGCGCGACACCTTTACCATTTGCCGTATCGACCAGCTTTGAATGCGGCTCATCAGGCGAGAAAAGATAGTTCTCTCCCCATTGCCGCAAGGCGACGACGACTGGCAACAGATCACGCCCCTTGGCTGTGAGCCTGTATTCCTGATGCGCGCCACCTTTGGGATCGGGCACTGATTCCAGAATCCCTTCACCGGTCAGTTTACGTAGCCGCTCGGCGAGTATGTTGCGCGCTATACCCAAGTTCTTCTGGAAAGCGCTGAAGCGCGTTACGCCGTCAAATGCTTCACGTACGATCAGCAGCGACCACCAATCCCCGATCACATCAAGCGCGCGCGCACTTGGGCAATAGTCACCTTTCAGGCTCTTCTTGCGAACCATGTTTACTCCATGCATTGCAACTTGGTTGCAATATAAAACCAATCGAGCTAAAAGCAAAATGGTTTCATTTTAAAACCATTTATAGGAGCCAATCATGACGTCCTCCGTTGACGCAGCAGCACCGTCTGCTGTGAATGACCTCGCACGCCCTGCGCTTTCTAAAGCGACACTTTTGCTATTCGCCATCGCCAGCGGCCTAGCAGTGGCCAATGTTTATTTCGCGCATCCGCTTCTTGATGTGATGGCAGATGATATGGGACTGAAGCGTTCGACCGCAGGCCTAATCGTCGCCGCCAGCCAGATTGGCTATGCAATCGGCCTCATTTTTTTAGTGCCTCTTGGCGATCTTTTCGACCGACGCAAGCTGATTATCGCTCATTTCCTGCTATCAGCTTTATCGCTGCTCGCCATTGGCTTCGCAGGAAGTGCGGGCATACTTCTCCTGGCAATGGCCGTGACGGGCCTTCTGGCTGTCGTTACTCAGGCGCTTGTAGCCTATGCGGCAAGTCTCGCAGATCCCGCACGGCGTGGTCATGTGGTGGGTATTGTCACAAGCGGCATCGTGCTCGGTATACTGCTGGCGCGCGCCATAGCCGGAGCGCTTACCGACATTGGCGGCTGGCGCAGCGTCTATCTCAGTTCTGCAGCACTGACCTTGCTGATCTCGCTTCTTCTCTGGCGCAGCCTGCCGCAACAGCATCGCCAGGCGGCGAGCGTCTCCTACCCAACCCTTATCCTTTCACTGATAACGCTCTTCCGAGCAGAGCCAGTACTGCGCATTCGTGCAATCATCGCGATGCTGATCTTTGCGGACATCACCACGCTGCTTGCACCACTTGTCATGCCCCTGAGCGCGCCGCCATTCGAACTGAGCCATGCGCAAATCGGCTTGTTTGGTCTTGCAGGGGCTGCAGGCGCGCTTGCTGCTTCACGTGCAGGAAGCGCCGCCGACCGCGGGCACGGCCAACGTATGACTGGCGTAGCGCTTACACTCATGCTGGTTTCATGGCTGCCGATTGCTCTGCTTGGGCATTCGTTACTCTGGCTGATTATAGGCGTACTGGTAATTGATTTCGGGCTTCAGGCCGTACATGTCACCAATCAGGCAATGATCTATCGCGTGCGTCCAGACGCGCAAAATCGACTGACTGCTGCCTATATGGTTTTTTATTCCATCGGCAGCGCCAGTGGTTCGGCAATTTCAACTTGGATCTATGCCTATGCAGGCTGGAACGGCGTTTCTCTGCTTGGTGCAAGCATCAGCCTATTCACGCTCATATTCTGGGCAGCAACCCGCAAATCAATGCCGGAGGTCGCAACGCGCCCAGTATCAAACTGAAATCAGTTCTGACCAGCAGCGATCTTCCGATCAAGCCCAAAACGGTTTTCGATATATTCGGCAACCATCTTCTGGAAATCAGCGGCAATCTCAGGTCCGCGTAGCGTCGTAACCTTCTTGCCATCGACAAAGACCGGTGCGGACGGCGTTTCGCCCGTTCCGGGAAGCGAAATGCCGATATCGGCATGTTTCGATTCGCCCGGACCATTGACAATGCAGCCCATGACGGCCACCGAAAGCGATTCCACACCCGGATATTTCTCGCGCCAGACAGGCATACTGCGACGAATATCGTCCTGAATATTCTGCGCCAGTTCCTGAAACACGGTTGAGGTCGTGCGTCCGCAACCCGGACACGCGGCAACAATCGGAATGAACTGACGGAAGCCCATGGTCTGCAGCAGTTCCTGTGCCACCTGCACTTCACGCGTGCGGTCGCCGCCCGGCTCTGGCGTCAGCGAGATACGGATCGTATCGCCAATGCCCTGCTGAAGCAGAATACCCATGGCAGCAGACGATGCGACGACCCCCTTGGTACCCATGCCCGCTTCGGTGAGACCGAGATGCAGTGCATGATCGGAGCGCTGTGCAAGCATTGTGTAAACGGCGATCAGATCCTGCACTTGACTGACCTTGGCCGACAGGATGATCTTGTCGCGGCTAAGACCGATTTCTTCTGCAAGATTTGCCGAAATCAGTGCCGACTGAACAATGGCTTCACGCATGACTTCCTGCGCGCTCAAAGGCGCACCCTCAGCCTGATTGCGATCCATCAGCGTGGTCAGCAATTCCTGATCAAGCGAACCCCAGTTAACGCCGATACGGACAGGCTTGTCGTAGCGGATTGCCATTTCGACGATATCGGCGAACTGCTTGTCCTTCTTGTCCTTGAAGCCGACATTGCCCGGATTGATGCGATATTTTGCGAGCGCTTCCGCACAGGCCGGATGATCGGCGAGTAGCTTGTGGCCGATATAATGGAAGTCTCCGACCAGCGGCACATTCATGCCGAGGCGTTCAAGACGTTCACGAATTTTTGGAACGGCAGCAGCGGATTCATCACGATCCACCGTGATGCGCACAATCTCGGAACCCGCGCGATGCAAGGCTGCAACCTGCGCTACTGTGCCATCGATATCAGCCGTATCGGTATTGGTCATCGACTGGACAACAACCGGTTCGCTGCCGCCAACGATAACTCCGCCAACGCTCACGCCAACGGATTGGCGACGGGGAAATGGATGCGAAAAATAGCTGACGGTCTCGGAAGACATTGTGCTCTGTTCTTTTGTCCTGCCGCAATTGCCGATGGAAACCATATTTCACGCATCGGGAACTGCTCTTGGTACGGGCCTGCTTTCAGGTGGCGTAGCAAGGCGCAATTGTCAACGCCTGACCGCCTCGCTTTGTTGTTATATAATCACTTGCCGACGCCTTGTCGCCTCCTCATTATACGAAGAATTCAAAGTGCATCCTGAAAAGTGTAAAGCGGTTTTCGGATGAGTTGCACGTCAAATGGGAGGAATTGAAACATGCCAAATGCGAATGCCCGCAAAACCGCGATTATCACCGGTTCCAATTCAGGCATCGGGCTTGGCATTGCCCACGCGCTCGCAGGCTCTGGGCACAATGTTGTGATCAACTCGTTCACGGACCGCAGCGAAGACCACGATTTAGCAAGAACAATCGCCGCAGAACATGGCGTAAGCGTGATCTATGTCAGCGCCGACATGTCCAAAGCTGATGACTGCCGCACGCTGATTGAAAAGAGCGTGGAAGCCTTGGGCAGTGCCGATATCCTCGTCAACAATGCCGGCATCCAGCATGTGGCACCGGTCGAAGAGTTTCCGACCGAGCAATGGGACCGGATCATTGCGATCAACCTGACCTCGGCGTTCCACACGTCAGCGGCTGCAATTCCTCATATGAAGAAAGCTGGCTGGGGCCGGATCATCAACATCGCATCGGCCCATGGACTTGTCGCCTCGCCATTCAAGTCGGCCTATGTGGCAGCAAAGCACGGCATTGTCGGCTTCACAAAAACGCTGGCACTTGAGCTTGCCCTTGACAGAATCACGGCCAATTCCATCTGCCCCGGCTATGTGCTGACCCCGCTTGTCGAAGCGCAAATCCCCGATCAGATGAAAGCCCATAACATGGATCGGGAAACAGTAATCCGCGAAGTCATGCTGGATAAACAGCCGACGAAGGAATTTGTGACCACCGCCCAGATCGGCGCGCTTGCAGCCTTCCTTGCAACGGACGCAGCAGCACAGATCAACGGTGCCGCCCTGCCAGTCGAGGGCGGCTGGACCGCTGAATAACATCGAGCAATAACCGCTCGATGCATTTTTTCCATCGCATTATCCTGCGTAAAACCGCTTCGCACTTTTGTGGGAAATGCTTTTAGTGTGAACTATCCGCATACTTCGCCAGTCCTGAAAACGCGAGAACGACCAGCAACAGAACAGGCAGTGCCAAAAACACAATACTGAAACCGCTATGCTTGGCGACAAAGCCGATCAGCGAAGGCGCAACCAGCATACCGGAATAGCCCATGGTGGTGGCAATCGACAGGCCAACACTTGGATTGATGCCCGGCAGATTGCCGCCAATCGAGAAGGCTATCGGCACCATGTTGGAAATGCCGATACCGCAAATGGCAAAGCCAAAGATCACCGCGTAAGGGTGGCTCGACAGTCCGACGATCACCATGCCGACAATCGCAATCGAGGTGCAGAAGCGTAGCGTGTTGATCGCGCCGAAACGGTCACGGACGATATCGCCTGCAAAGCGCATGATCGCCATAGTCATGGAGAAGGCTGCGAAGCCGAAACCAGCGACCGTCACTGACGCACCCATTTCATCGCGCAGATAATATGCACCCCAATCAAGTATCGCGCCCTCCGGGATCATCGAGAACAAAGCGATAATGCCGACCAGCCATGGCAGCGCATTGCGTGGCAGCACCAGCTTCTGCTTCTCGCCGCTTGGATGATGAAACTTGTCCGCGACAATCGAAGACCATGCAAAAATCAGCAATCCTGCTGCCACAACGGTCGCAATCAGCGCATGAATAGTCGAGCCGACATGCGCGATGAGAAAGCCGCCCGTTGCTGCCCCAATCAGACCACCAAGACTCCAGAATGCATGGCAGGACGACATGATGGCCCGGCGCATGTTCTTCTCAACGGCGACTGCATTGGCGTTCATTGCGACATCCATCGCACCGATCATGCCGCCAAAATAGAACATGACAATCACAGCTGTGACGATATTCGGCACAAGCGCAATAATCAGCAAAGCGGGGATAAGTCCGATTGCAAATAGCTTGACGACCGCGCCCGAACCGCGATGCGCAGACAGTGCACCGGCCACCGGCATCATCGACAGAGAGCCAACACCGAAGACGAGAATCATCAATCCCATACCACTGGTATCGAGCCCGAGACGCCCTGCAAATTCGGGAATTTTCGGTGCCCAGCCGCCAAAGATATAGCCATTCATCAAAAAGAGCAGCGCCACAGCGATACGCTCTCTGGTCACGATAGGCGCACGGTCATTCAGCACATCATTTCGTCCGGCAGTCTGTTCCATTTGGTCCTCAGTTACGGCCCTGTGCCGCGCATACTATGTTCAGGCCTAACGCCGTATAAGGCGCAAGCACATCTTCATCCACATCGTCTTCGACAACCATGACACTCACATCATCAAGTGAGACGACATCGTGAGCAGCAACCGTACCAAGCTTTTCTGTCGTGATAGCGAGGGCAACTTTACGGCTGCGACCTGCAATCACCCGCTTGAATTCTGCATCTTCGAGATGAAGCGCCGTTACACCTATTTCTGCAGCGATACCGCAGGCACCCAGCACGCAAAGATCAGGCCGCACCAGTTCTGCATCGCGCAGAGCACGGGCGCCAACAGCTGCACTGACGCGGCGATCGATAGAACCGCCTATCATGACCACATCAATGTTTTCTGATTGCAGAAGGATAGCAGCGATGGACGGCGTGTTGGTGACAATAGTCAGCGGATCGCCGCGATCCACCAGCAAACGGGCGAGGGCAAGGTTGGCTGACGACGAATCCAGAAACACTGTTGTATCCGGTTCGATCAATCCGGCCAAAGCCGTAGCAAGCGCTGCTTTCGCCTCTGGCCTTTCGCCATCGCGCTCAACAAGCGGCGCGTAAGAAGGTGCTGCCTTCAGCGCACCACCATAAACACGCTTGCAAAGACCTGCAGCCGCCATCTCGCGCAGATCGCGGCGGATCGTGTCTTCCGATACGCCAAAAGACTCAGCCAACTCACTCGCCAGCACACGCCCTGACTGGTCGAGCAGCGCCTGAATGTGCGCCTGTCTTTCATGCAATAAAAGCTCGGTCATAATCGCCTTCCTATTAACATGCATAAACACGCATGAATCGGTACAAACGTGCATACCAGATTTTTGTGATGACGCAAACCAAAACCAAAACGCCGCGCCCTTTGCAGGACGCGGCGTTGTTCGATCAGTAAAATAAGCGAGCTTAGTCGTTATAAACGATGAGCAAATCCTTCGCATCAATCTGCTCACCGGGGCGGACCAGAACTTCGGCAATTGCACCATCGCGTTCGGCACGAAGAGCCGTTTCCATCTTCATGGCTTCAATAGAAAGCAGCACATCGCCTGCCTTCACACTCTGCCCTTGCGAGATAGCAACAGTAGACACAACACCCGGCATCGGCGCGCCGACCTGTTTGTCATTGCCCAGTTCTGCCTTGCGCTTGACGCCACCTGACGCACCCTTGGCGCGGTTTGGCACCTTTACGCGGCGCGGCTGACCATTGAGCTCGAAGAACACGGTCACCATGCCCTTCTCATCCGTCTCGCTCATCGCCTGATTGACGATAACAAGCGTCTTGCCACGTTCCAGATCAACGAAGACTTCTTCTTCTGGCTTCAGGCCATAGAAGTAAACCGGCGTTGGCAGAACACTGGTCGGGCCATAATTTTCCTGTGCCGCAGCATAGTCCGTGAAGACCTTTGGGTACATCAGCGCGGAAGCAAATTCCTGATCGCTGATTTCACGGCCAACAGTCTCTTCAACCGACTTGCGTTCTGCATCAAGATCAGCAACCGGAAGCAGCGAGCCCGGGCGCACAGTGAACGGCTTTTCGTCTTTCAGGATCTTCTTCTGAAGTGCCTTTGGCCAACCCGAAGGCGGCTGACCGAGATCACCGCGCATCATCGAAACAACCGAATCCGGGAAAGCAATGTCCTTGTCCGGGTTTTCGACATCTGCCGTGGTCAAGTCCTGAGAGACCATCATCAGCGCCATGTCTCCCACCACCTTGGAGGATGGTGTGACCTTGACGATATCGCCAAACATGCGGTTCACATTGGCGTAGGCCTGGGCCACTTCATGCCAGCGGGTTTCAAGGCCAAGCGAACGCGCCTGTTCTTTGAGGTTGGTGAACTGACCACCCGGCATTTCATGAAGATAAACTTCCGAAGCAGGTCCCTTGAGATCACTTTCAAAGGCCGCATACTGATTGCGCACTGCTTCCCAATAAAATGAAATGCGGCGGATCGTTTCCGTATCAAGACCCGGATCACGCTCCGTTCCATGCAGTGCTTCAACAATTGATCCCAAGCACGGCTGTGAGGTATTGCCGGAGAAGGCATCCATCGCCGCATCAACTGCATCGACACCTGCATCAACCGCTGCAAGCACCGTTGCCGCCGAAATACCCGACGTATCATGGGTGTGGAAATGGATCGGCAGATCGGTTTCTTCACGCAGCGCCTTGAAAAGCACACGTGCAGCCGCGGGCTTCAACAACCCCGCCATATCCTTCAGTGCAATGATATGCGCGCCGGCCTTTTCAACCTGCTTGGCCAGATCGACGTAATATTTAAGATCGTATTTGGCGCGGTCCGGATTGAGAATATCGCCTGTATAGCAGATGGCTGCTTCGCAGAGCTTATCCTCTTCCAGAATAGCATCCATCGACACGCGCATGTTTTCAACCCAGTTGAGGCTGTCGAACACGCGGAAGATATCCATGCCGCCACGTGCAGCTTCACGCACGAAATACTTCACCACATTGTCCGGGTAAGACTTGTAGCCAACGCCATTGGCGCCGCGCAGCAGCATTTGCAGCAAGATATTCGGCGCACCTTCGCGCACCATTGCCAGACGCTCCCACGGATCTTCCGTCAAGAAGCGCATCGACACGTCAAAGGTCGCACCACCCCAGCACTCAAGCGAGAAGAGGTTCGGCAGTGCTTGTGCATAGGCATTTGCCACACGCGCAATGTCATAGGTACGCACGCGGGTAGCTAGCAAAGACTGATGGCCATCACGCATCGTCGTGTCGGTCATGAGAACGCGCTTTTCATTACGCATCCATTCGGCAAACTTTTTCGGCCCAAGCTTGTCGAGCAACTGCTTGGTGCCATCCACTACCGGACGATCACCAAACCACGGCAATACCGGCGTTGCGGCATCTTTCGACGGCTCGGCGCGACCCTTGGTTTCCGGGTGACCATTGACGGTCACATCAGCCACATAGGTCAAAAGCTTGGTCGCACGATCCTGACGCTTCATATGGGTGAAAAGTTCAGGCGTCGTGTCGATAAAGCGCGTTGTATAGTCATTCGCCAGGAAGCTTGGGTGATTGATAATCGCTTCCACGAAAGTAAGGTTCGTCGCAACGCCGCGAATGCGGAACTCGCGCAGCGCGCGATCCATACGGCGGATCGCTTCAAGCGGTGTCGAACCAGAAGCTGTCACCTTCACCAGCAGCGGATCATAATAGCGGGTAATGACCGCACCCGAATAAGCCGTGCCGCCGTCAAGGCGAATGCCGAAACCCGATGCCGAGCGATAGGCCTGAATGCGACCATAGTCAGGAATGAAGTTGTGCTCAGGGTCTTCAGTCGTAATACGGCACTGCAGCGCATGACCGTTGAGACGAATATCTTTCTGCTCAGGCACACCCGATTCTGGCGTACCAATCGCAAAACCTTCCAGAATATGGATCTGCGCCTTGACGATATCGATGCCCGTCACTTCTTCCGTAACGGTATGTTCGACCTGAATACGCGGGTTCACTTCGATGAAGTAGAACTTGCCCGTATCGGCATCCATCAGGAATTCGACCGTGCCAGCACCGATGTAATCGGTTGCGTGCGCAATCTTGAGCGCATGTCCGGCCAGTTCCTGACGCTGCGCATCGTTGAGATAAGGCGCAGGCGCACGCTCCACCACTTTCTGATTACGGCGCTGGATCGAACAATCACGCTCATAAAGATGAACCGCATTGCCATGCGTATCACCCAAAATCTGCACTTCGACGTGACGCGCACGTTCGACGAGCTTTTCGAGATAGACTTCATCCTTGCCGAACGCTGCCTTGGCTTCGCGCTTGGCTTCCGTCACTTCACGCGCCAGATCTTCCTCGGCACGGATCGCACGCATACCGCGACCACCACCGCCCCATGACGCTTTCAGCATCAAAGGATAACCGATCTTGGCCGCAAGCTTCTTTACTTCTGCTATATCGTCTGGCAGCGGATCAGTTGCAGGTACAACCGGAACGCCAATCTCGATCGCGAGATTGCGCGCGGCCACCTTGTTGCCAAGACGACGCATGGTTTCAGGCTTCGGGCCAATGAAGATAATACCGTTTTCAGCACAAGCATCGGCAAACTCAGGGCTTTCCGACAACAAGCCATAGCCCGGATGAATGGCATCCGCGCCCGAAATCTTGGCTACGCGGATCACTTCATCAATCGACAGATAGCTTTCGATTGGCCCAAGATCGCGCTCCAGATGCGGTCCGCGACCGACCTGATAGCTCTCATCCGCTTTAAAACGATGCAGCGAAAGTTTGTCTTCCTCAGCCCATATCGCAACCGTTTTTATGCCAAGCTCGTTGGCTGCACGGAACACGCGGATGGCAATCTCTGAACGATTGGCGACCAGTATTTTACGTATGGACAAGGCAGGTCTCCCAGGCTGCAATGAAAAATGTGCCTTTGCTTAACCCGCAAAATGGGCCAGCGCAAACAAACTGTGCAATCAGGAGATAAAAACAAAATGCCCGACCAAAAGTCGGGCAATCTGCTGAAATTTGAAGCAAAATATGCTAATATATGAGGCAATCTGCACAATGTTACTGAATAAATAATACATTCAGCAAGCTGAACACTGTTCAGCACCCCATTGGCAGTTGAGTCTGCCTCAATCAGCCTTATTTCTTCTGGAAGTAATTATACTTGCCGTCATCTCCCTTGCGCCACTCAAACATGACATAAGGAGAAAGGCTTGGATCACCCTTTGCATCATAGGATACATCGCCCAGCACGGTCTTGAACGGACCTTTGCTCTTCATGGCTTCGGCAACTGACTGCGGGTCATTGTTTCCGGCCGCATTGGCCGCATCCACCAGCGATTGAACACCCGCATATGCATAGAAGGTGTAGGCCTCAGGCTCAAACCCCTTGTCGCGGAACGCCTTGATCAGATCGGCATTCGCTGCGTCGTCACGCGGATCTGGACCAAATGTGTTCAGAACACCCGACACTGCATCACCAGCGATAGAGGCCAGTTCGTTCGACACGATGCCATCACCCGAAATGAACTGAGCCTTCAGGCCCTGATCGGCCATCTGGCGGATAATCAGGCCTGCTTCCGGATGCATGCCGCCCCAATAAACGGCAGTGATGCCTGAGGCCTTCATCTTGGAGATCAGAGCCGAGAAATCCTTGTCACCCTGATTGATGCCTTCGTAGAGCGTCTCTTCCTTGCCATTGGCATTAAGTGACTTCTTCGTTTCATCGGCAAGACCCTGACCATAAGGCGTCTTGTCGTGCAGAATTGCGACTTTGCCGTCCTTGTAATTGTCGGCAATGTACTTGCCCGCAACGATGCCCTGCTGGTCGTCGCGACGGCAGGTGCGGAAAGTGTTCCACAATTCCCGCTCGGTGAAGGTCGGATTGGTGGTGCCTGGCGCAATCATCAGTACGCCGTTTTCAGCATAAATATCCGATGTCGGAATGCTGACACCAGAATTAAAATGACCAATTACGAATTGCACGCCATCGCCGACGAACTTATTTGCAACCGAAATACCCTGACGTGGGTCGGCAGCATCGTCGCCATAAACGATGGTGATCTGCTCTCCATTCATGCCGCCCTTAGCATTTGCTTCTGCGACAGCCGCTTCAACGCCACGCTTGATCTGGTCGCCGTAGGCAGCCTGACCGCCGGTCAAGGGCGCACCAACGCCCAGCTGCACATCAGCGAAAGACGCTCCGCCCATCGCAACAAGAGCAGAAAAGCACACGCCACAGAATAAGGACTTCTTCATTTCAATTACTCCCATTAGAGCGCCCCCGAAAACAGTGAAACGGCTTTCGGAAAAGATGCGCGTAAACTCAAAATGTCAGAGCGTTGCGCTGTCTTAATCAGATCGCGACATGCCCTCACCCCTCCTCCAGGGAACAAATTGCTCACCGTGATTTACACCGAACAATATCGTTGTGATAGGTAGAATGGCTTATGTTGCGCTTGTCTACCCACATTATTATCTAATTATGATGCTTTTTTCGCATGACTTCATGCGACTATAGATTTTATGAAATAAAAATGCCCGGCACATGTCCGGGCATTCTTTAGCTTAACGCAACAATTCTGAATGAATATTACTGCTGGATGTAATTATATTTCCCGTCAGCACCCTTTTCCCACTTATACATTACGTAACCTGGGAGTTTGGGATCACCCTTCTCATCATAAGCAAGATCGCCCAGAACGGTTGGGAATGGACCCTTTTCTCGCAGAGCCTTGGCAATTTCCTGTGGGTCATTGCTGCCAGCAGCCTTAGCTGCGCCTGCCAGAGATTGCACCGCTGCATAGGAGTAGAGCGTATAGGCTTCTGGTTCAAAGCCAGCATCGCGGAACTTCTTGACGAGTTCAGCATTGGCTGGGGCGTTACGTGGGTCCGGACCAAACGTGTTCAGCGTACCTTCAACAGCAGGACCTGCGATCGAAGCCAGTTCGTTCGACACGATACCGTCGCCCGAGATGAACTGGGCTTTCAGACCCTGATCAGCGAGCTGGCGGATGATGAGACCAGCTTCTGGGTGGAGACCACCCCAGTAAACAACCGTCACACCAGCCTGCTTCATCTTGGCGATAAGAGCGGAGAAGTCTTTTTCACCGACGTTTACGCCTTCATAAAGTGCTTCTTTTGCGCCAAGTTCGTTAAGCTTCTTCTTGGTTTCGTCGGCAAGACCCTGACCATAAGGTGTCTTGTCATGGATCACAGCAATCTTGGCATCTTTGAAGTTGTCGAAGATATACTGACCGGCAACGATGCCCTGCTGATCGTCACGGCCGCAGGTACGGAACGTGTTCCACAGACCGCGTTCTGTATAGACCGGGTTGGTTGCTGCCGGTGAAATTTCGAGAATGCCGTTTTCAGCATAGACTTCAGATGCCGGAATCGAAACACCGGAGTTGAAGTGGCCGATAACGTATTTTACGCCGTCAGCAGCGAACTTGTTGGCAACCGAAATGCCCTGCTTCGGATCCGAAACGTCATCACCGAGCGAGATCGCGATCTTTTCGCCATTGATGCCGCCGGCATCGTTGATTTCCTTGACTGCCGCTTCAGCACCCTTTTGAATCTGAGCACCATAAACAGCATTTGGACCGGTCAGCGGTGCGCCGATGCCCAACAGTACATCTGCCCAAGCCGAGCCACTGAAAGCCATCACCGCTGCAAGAGCAACGCCTGAGAAAAGCGATTTCTTCATTACTTGAACTCCCGATTATAGTTACCCCGAAACGATGTTTTTGCATCGCCTTATTATCTTGCTGATTAGCCAGCAATATCTACGCTGAACCTGTTTTTCAGCGTGATCTTTTTAAAAAAGCTCCGCCGCGTAACGGCGAAGCTTTGAATTATTTTGCCTTCCAGCTGAGAGGCGAAGCTTTTTCATAAAGCCAGTTATACTGGCGCACCATTTGCTTGGTGCGGGTATAACGAAACCCGACCGTGCCGATGATCATCAGCACAATCACATCAACCAGATAATAGTGCAGCGAAAGCAGCGTGCCTTCAAACAAGGCATAATGGATGAACCGGACCGCTGCACCCAAAGGGATGAGATAGAGCAGCAGCTGCGGATAAGTCCGCCAGGTCTGCGCACAGGCACGACCGGTCATCCAGGCCGCCCAACCGCCCAGAAGACAGGTGATGAGAAAAAACAACCAGAATGACGGTTCTTCGTAGAGAATTCCCTGCATGATTTTTCTCCTTAATGCCTTCCGCCTTCGAGATAGGCAGCACGCACTTCCGGGTCAGCCAGCAGTTCGCGGCCCGCGCCGCTCATCGTGATTGATCCATTGACCATAACATAGCCGCGATCCGCAAGCTTCAGCGCACCAAAGGCATTCTGTTCGACGAGAAACACGGTCAAGCCCTGCGTACGGTTAAGCTCCTTGATCGCCTCAAAGATCTGCTTGACGATCAGGGGAGCAAGGCCCAGCGACGGTTCATCAAGAAGCAGAAGCTTCGGACGCGCCATCAGTGCACGCGCAATTGCCAGCATCTGCTGCTCGCCACCTGAAAGAGTCCCGCCACGCTGTGTGATACGCTCTTTCAGACGCGGAAATAGATCGAACATCAGCGCAACATCTTCTTCGAAATATTGCTGGTGATCGAGGCTGGCGCCCATCTGAAGGTTTTCAAGAACAGTCATGCGCGGGAAGATACGGCGACCTTCCGGCGACTGCGCGATCCGGAGCTTTGCGATCTCATGTGGCGGCATCGACGTGATGTCTTTGCCTCCGAAGAGAATACGGCCTGTGCGCGCACGCGGGGAACCGAAGATGGTCATCATCAGCGTGGACTTGCCAGCACCGTTGGCGCCAATAAGCGCTACGATTTCACCTTCGTTGACAGTCAGGTCGATACCCTTGAGCGCACGGATGTTGCCGTAATAGGTCTCGACCTTTTCGACGGCCAGAAGCGGTTGCTTTATTTGCATGGTTTCAGCCGTCATTATTCAGCTCCCTTCTTGGGCTTTGCCGGAGCTTTGGCGCTCTTTGTGCCTTTAGGGGTTCTGGCTACCTTTGCGGGAGCAGTCTTATGGCTCGTTGGAACATCACCGGCTTCAACACGCGCTGAAAACTCGGTTGCCTGACCAGAAGCAAGCTGGGTTGCCTGCCCCACCCAGTCTTCGCGGGCAATGCGACCGTCGAACTCGAGATAGGTTTCAGCCTGAACGATGTCGGCTTCAGTCCAGGCAGCAATCTGATCGAAATGATAGATGCCGTGCTCGTTGAGTTTCTTCTCGTTGACTTCACCGATGCCCTTGATGAGCGTCAGATTGTCAGGCTTCCCGTCACGCGCGGCTGCCAATCCGCCTGCAAAACGAACGGCTTCCTCAGCTTTTTCTTCCTCAATTGCCTCTACAGCAAGCTGAGTTGCGATAAAGTCTGCAGGATCGCCGGTACCCGGCTTGTCAGCTTCTTCGATCAGCTCGGCAATCTCATCATCATCGACACCAAGATAAGCTGCAATAACGCGTGGATCGTTACGCACTTTTTCCGGCGAACCGTCAGAAATCTTTGTGCCATATTCAAGTACGATCACGTGATCGGAAATTTCCATAACCACCGACATATCGTGTTCGATCAACAGGATCGACGTACCCGTTTCCTTACGGATATCGAGCAGCAGCTTGTTGAGTTCAGCTGATTCTCGCGGATTAAGACCAGCCGCAGGCTCATCAAGGCATAAGATTTCGGGTTCGGTGCACATGGCACGGGCGATTTCCAAGCGACGCTGATCGCCGTAAGGCAGATCACCGGCCGGATCGTCCGCACGATCAATGAGGTTGATCTTTTCGAGCCAGTAACGGGCTTTTTCAACCGCTTGCTTGGCAGCCTTCTTGTAGCCCGGCAGCCCAAGAAGTCCGAGGATCGTATAGCCCGAGGAGCGCATCAGCGTGTTGTGCTGTGCGACAAGGAGGTTTTCCAGAACTGTCAGACCTGAGAACAGGCGGATGTTCTGGAATGTACGGGCGACACGTGCCACTTGCGTGATCTTGAAATCAGGCAAGCGTTCTAGAAGGAACTTCTCGCCGGTATTACGGTTCATCGTCAGCATACCGCCGGTCGGCTTGTAGAAGCCGGTGATGCAGTTGAAGACAGTCGTCTTGCCCGCACCGTTCGGACCGATGATCGCCGTGATGTCCCCGCGCTTCACATCGAAGCTCAGATCATTGATTGCGACGAGACCGCCAAAGCGCATCGACAGATGCTCAACTGTAAGAATGGTGTCTTTCGAACCATTGCCAGCCATATTTTTTGTCTCCGCCATCAGCCATGCCCTTCCTTGGTAAAGGCACCCGACACCATCTTCTTCTCGTTAAGGAACGCGCTTGGTTCTCGGCTTCCGACAAATCCGCGTGGTTTCCAGACCATGACAACCACCATGGCAAGGCCGAAGATCAGCATGCGGTAGAGTTCAGGCGTGAAATTTGGACCGAAGATGGCCTTAAGGAAGCCCATCTCGCGCAGGATTTCCGTGCCACCGATCATCGCAATCGCAGCAATGGCGATACCGACAAGCGACCCCATGCCACCCAGAACGACGATGGCGAGAATGACAGCGGACTCAAGGAACACGAATGATTCAGGGCTTACGAAGCCCTGACGGGCAGCAAAGAAGGAACCGGCGAAACCACCGAACATCGCACCCGTCGCAAAGGCAGTGAGTTTGGTCGTGGTGGTGTTGATCCCGAGCGAACGGCAGGCGATTTCATCTTCACGCAGTGCTTCCCATGCACGACCCACAGGCATGCGGCGAAGACGGATCGTGACCAGAGCTGTGATCAGGGCGAGAATGAGGATCACATAGTAAAGGAAGAACTTGTAGTGGGCGGCCGAGAAGGTCAGACCGAAATATGCTGCGAAGCCATCCTTGCTGGCATTGAAAGGCAGACCAAAAAAGGTTGCCTTGGCAATGCCGGAAATACCGAACGTTCCTTTGGTCAGATCCGTCCAGTTTATCAACACAAGCCGGATGATTTCACCGAATGCCAGCGTCACGATAGCCAGATAGTCTCCGCGCAGACGCAAGACCGGGAAACCGAGGATAACGCCCCACGTTGCAGCCAGAATGCCTGCAATCGGCAACAGCATCCAGAAGGACAGGCCGAAATAAGAAGAAAGCAGCGCGTAGGAATAAGCACCCACCGCGTAAAAAGCGACGTACCCCAGATCAAGTAGGCCAGCGAGGCCAACCACGATATTCAAGCCCCATGCTAGCATCACATAGATAAGGATCTGAACGCCAAAGTTATCGACCCACTTAAGCGATCCCTGCCAACCAAGCATGCCGACGATCAGGATCGGGTAAACGAAGAGAAACACGACGCCGAACTGCGAAAAATGCCTGCGGAAGAAAGACGGGCTTCCGGCTGCAACCGTCGGGCGGCTCGCTTTCGCAAACTTTCGTGCTTCAAGCCAGGGCTGCAGGAAGGCGATAAAGCCAAAGCGCCCGAAAGCAGCCATCGCAACGAGGATCGCGAGCGCTCCCCAACGCTGCTGCAGCACCAGCTCATTGTTGATATTCTGTTCGGTTTTAAAACCGACGATCAGAATGAAAAGCCCCAATGCCACAAGACCGGCAATGAACCCTTCACGAATAGCCCGGGCAAAAAGGGAATCCGGGCGTGAACCTGTTTGTACGGCCATGATTACACCTTTTCGACTTCAGGACGGCCAAGAATGCCGGACGGCATGAAGATGAGAACGATTGCGAGGATCGAGAACGCAGCAACATCCTTGTAATCGATCGAGAAATAAGCCGACCACAATGCCTCAATGAGACCGATCAGCAGACCACCGACAACAGCACCCGGCAGTGAGCCAATCCCACCCAGAACAGCAGCAGTGAACGCCTTGACGCCGGGGATGAACCCGTCAGCAAACGAAATCACGCCGTAGAAGGAGAGATAAAGCGTACCGGCGACAGCAGCCAACATCGCACCCATAACGAAGGTCAGCGAAATCACGCGGTCGACATTGATGCCGAGAAGTGCCGCCATCTTACGATCTTGTTCACAGGCACGCTGCGCACGCCCAAGCGATGTACGGTTGACGATATACCAGAAGATCGTCAGCAGAACCGCCGTCACCACAATGACCACAATCTGCTTAAGCGAGATCGTCACATCGGTTCCAAAGATACTGTAGGAGCCGTTGAGCAACTGTGGCACCGGCTTGTTGCGCGGTCCCTGCGTCACTTGAACGAAGTTGGACAATGCAATGGACATACCGATTGCTGTAATCAACGGCGCCAAGCGAAACGACCCACGCAGAGGCCGGTAGGCCGCCCGTTCGATCGTCCAACTCCAGAGCCCCGTCAGCACCATTGCGACAACCATCATAAGAAGCAGCATGAGCGCGATCGGCAGCGCTCCTATGAATGTTGTGATGATTAGAAAAACAATCAGCGCCATAAAGGCGCCGAGCATAAAGACATCGCCATGCGCAAAGTTGATCATGCCGATAATGCCGTAGACCATCGTATAGCCGATGGCGATCAGGCCATAGATCGACCCGAGCGCGAGCCCGTTGATCACCTGCTGGAAGAAATATTCCATCTAGAAGCCACCCATTTTACTCTACCCGGTTTTATTGCCGCATCATTATTTCGTGCGACTTCATTTTTTCCCGGATAATTACACCTAACGGCTGTATAAAGGAATGCAAGCCCCTTTTGTCTCAGACAAAAGACTAATGACTTCCTTCCTCCACAAACTAGTTATGTCCCCTAAGAAGGGCCCTGTATATATATTTTTCTCCTACCCAGGGCCGTTTATTCCATAGTTTCCCCACTGCGTCACAGACAAAAAATAGGGAGTTTCCCCCTATTTTTGCCTACCGTACCGGTTTTACGCAACAGTAAATCCGTGCGCAAACGGATCGCGGTCATCAATGAAGATGGTATTGTAGCCTGTCATGCGTGCCCAACCAGCAATGGACGGGATGATTCCGCTGCCTCCAGCCACTTCCACAGCACGCTCCACCCGACCGTGAAACAGCGATCCAATGATGGATTCATGCACGAAATCATCATCTGGTTTCAGCTTTCCTTTGGCCGCAAGCTGCGCCATTCGGGCCGAAGTGCCGGTGCCGCAAGGCGAACGATCAATCGCTTTGTCACCATAGAAAACTGCGTTGCGTGCGTGAGCTTCAGGGTGCGTCGGCTTTCCCGTCCAGAGAATATGTGTCAGACGATTGATGTCCAGAAGCTCAGGGTGCTGGAAATTATATTTCTCGTTCAAACGCTCGCGCAGCACCGGACTCCAGGCAATGAACTGCAACGCGGAATAATCTTGCATGTCCGTGTAATTTTCTTGCGGCTCAACAATTGCGTAGAAGTTTCCGCCATATGCGACATCTACTTTGAGAGGCCCCAGATCGGGGCATTCCACTTCCAGCCCTTCCGCATAAAGGAAGGCCGGAACATTGGTGAGACGGACGCGGTCCACATATTGACCGTTCTGCTCATATTCAATGGACACAAGCCCCGCAGGCGTATCTAGATTGAGCTTTCCCGGCGTCTTGGGCGTCACAAGCCCCTGTTCGATCGCCATGGTCACGGTGCCGATGGTACCATGGCCACACATCGGCAAGCAGCCCGACGTTTCAATAAACAACACTGCCACATCGCAATCCGGACGTGTCGGTGGATAGAGGATGGAGCCAGACATCATGTCATGTCCGCGTGGCTCGAACATGAGACCGGTGCGGATCCAATCATACTCGCGCAAGAAATGTGCGCGCTTTTCCATCATGTTGGAACCTTCAAGGTTCGGGCCACCGCCAGCCACCAGACGTACTGGGTTACCGCATGTGTGTCCGTCGATGCAAAAGAAAGAATGTCTTGCCATGGTGGTCAGTTCCGAAAACGTTGTGGCTTGAATGGTTCAATATTGATGACAGGCGCAAAACCTGTGATGAGATCACAGATAATTCTCCCTGTCGCTGCCGATTGTGTGAGACCCAGATGACCATGGCCGAAACCATAGTAAATATTGCCACCTGAGGATGCGCGGCCGATAACTGGCATGGAATCGGGCAGCGAAGGACGATAGCCCATCCACTGTCGCCCGCCCTCTGTCTTCAGTCCCGGCAAAAACATCGAGGCTTTTTTCAGCATCGCAGCTGAGCGCGCAAAGTTTGGCGGCAATTGAAGGCCTCCAAATTCGACAGCACCACCCACGCGCAAACCCGTTGCCATTGGCGTGATGACGAAGCCATGACCGGGAAAAGTCAGCTGCCGCTTCACATCGAAACTGCCAACCGGCAGTGTCGTATTATAGCCGCGCTCCGTATCGAGAGGCACCGCATCGCCAAACCCTTGGGCGATATCCTTCGACCACGCACCCGCCATAAGCACAAGGTGCGATGCGTTGATTTCCATACCATCATCAAGGCGAACAGCCGCACCATCATTGCGCTTTTGTGCATTTACCACCTTCGCCTGCAGGAAGCGCGCACCTTTACTCTCCGCATAGGCCCAGATGGCCTGACCGAACAGTTTTGGATCGCTGACATTCTTCCAGCCGGGAACAAAGGTGCCAGCCACAAATCGCGCATCAAGACCCGGCTGCAATTCCTTCAATCGGCTCGCGCGCACATGTTCATAAGCAATACCGGCCTTCTCACGCACATCCCATCCGGGTTGCGACGCAGCAAGCTCTGTTTCGCTTTCATAAAGTTCAAGATTTCCGTCTTCTCGCAGACAATCGCGCAGACCAGCACGATCAATCAGCCCGAGCATCTCGCTCTCGGCAAGGCGCATCATATTGCCCTGAGCGACTGTCGTCTTTTCAAGTGCTTCCACACTGCTCGCACGCCAGAAACGGTAAAGCCAAGGGATCATTTTCGGGAAGTAGGAAGGCCGGATCGAAAACGGCCCAAGAGGATCCATCAGCCAACCGGGAACCTTGCGCATGACGCCTTTGGATGCCATTGGTAGAATATCGGAAAATGCAAGGGCGGCGGCATTGCCGGAACTTGTTTCCTCGCAGATGCCGCTGCGGTCGATCACAAGAACATCGCGACCTTTTTCGGCCAGTAATGCAGCGGTGGCCACACCCACGATCCCGCCTCCAACGATGACGATGACGATGTCGTGTTGCCCCTTTGGATCAGAATTCATAAATGCACGGCTCCCGACCGGTCTGCTAATATTCGCCTCAGCTTACAACTCTGATCTATTTTCGCGCAATTCGCACCGGTTCTGTCCATCCATTTTTTGGAATGACACCATGCCAAAAGCTCGCTATCGATGATAATCGCTCAGTATCGGTATTCTTGCTATTTTTGCGACGGCATACGCTCTTCATTGATATATCACAGATATATCTGTAAGGTTCAAACCTGTCAATTGCTATCATTATAAGGCTTAGATCTGCATGGAACATGCAAGCATCCACAACAAGACAGCGAGAACTACCGCGACTCTTATTGATAGCTGGGGCAGCGAGAGCCTCGCAGAACAGGCCTATCGCGTTCTGGAGCGCTCGATTGTGACGCTTGAGCTGGAACCTGGTGCTATCGTCAACGAACGATCCTTGATCGAGTTAACCGGAATGGGCCGAACCCCTATTCGCGAAGCGATCCAGCGTTTGGCTTGGGAAGGACTGGTTGAGGTGCGTCCGCGTTCTGGCATTGCTATCGCGCAAATTGATCCCACGGACTTCACCAAGGTTCTGGATGCGCGCGAAGGTGTCGAGCGGGTACTAGCGCGTGATGCTGCGCGTTTTGGCAGCGCGCGCGATTACGAGCGACTCAAGGCTGCCGCGGACGCCATGCGTCAGGCCATACCTTCCGAAGATGTTTCACTATTTCTGGATGCGGATAAAGCATTCGATATCGTGCTTGGCACAGCAGCCAGCAATCCCTACGCGGCACGTCTGGCAGCGCCTTTACAAACGCATAGCCGCAGATTCTGGTTTAGACTGCGCCCCTCGACCGGCATAACCGGTTCTGCCAATGCCCACGCCACCCTGATCGAAGCTATCGTATCTCGTGAGCCGGAGCGCGCCAGCGACACGGCCAGTGAATTGATGGCTTATCTGCGGACGCTTGCACCATAAGATCGAACGCGCATCCAGCAAAATTCAAAACGGCTTGGGACTTGAATTAACAGTACAATAAAGCGCCGATGGATCAGGCTGCGCTTAACGAATTACGCACTTGTGCTAGGGCATTAACGCCAACGGCCGTCGTTGATCTCGTATCGAAAATAAGGCCATCGTCAGTGCCTATGTCATTGACCGCATTTGCATACAAATGCCGTGTTCCATGCCCCATATCCATCGTCTGAACCGAAGCGATGGAAAGAATGGCCAGAAGACCAAATACAGTCTGCGACGAGTAACGCATCTCCAACGCTCCGCCATGAACTTTAATGAGATGAAATTAAGCGGTCGCTGATGTCAAAAAAATGGCAGATGTGGATCGAAGGCAGGGCGACGGTTCACGAAACCGCGATCCGATCTACAGTGGTTTGTTCATGGAGTCAGACATTTTACGCATCACATGAAGTGCTGTGCTCAGATCTTCGTCACTAATGCCTTCAAGCAAATCAGCACGAACATCACCAGCAAGTTTGACGACTTCCTCAGCGAGCTGTTTGCCTTGTTCGGTCATCATAATGCGCTTTGCGCGACGATCACCTTCCACTGCTTGCCGCTCGACAAAAGCCTGACGCTCCAAGCCGTCGATCAAACGAACCATGGTGGCGTTTTCGATCTCAAGCACCTCTGCCAGTTCCTTCTGGTAAAGGCCTTCTTGTTCGATCAGCGTCAGCAGAGTACGCGCACGCGCCAGCGTAAGGCC
Source organism: Brucella sp. HL-2 (assembly GCF_025846885.2). Lineage (NCBI taxonomy): Bacteria > Pseudomonadati > Pseudomonadota > Alphaproteobacteria > Hyphomicrobiales > Brucellaceae > Brucella > Brucella sp. HL-2. The sequence goes on from NZ_JAOYTK010000021.1 coordinate 24,338, forward strand.
TCGCTCCTTGACGCGAGCATCAAACAATGTGCGAAGCCTGCGATTGACCTTCGCCATTGCGTCGATCATCTCCGCACTGAGATCTGCTCTGCTCATCGTGAAAGCCTTATATTAGGGACCTAACAATTAATTAATGAGATAAATGGCCAGCACACGGTTTTCAAGCGATCATACCAAACTCACGCAAGCGTGATGGTACAACCAACGCATAGTGCCGGTTCGGCCGAAAAATCCCCGGCAGTAAGAGCGTGAAAAAACGAAAGCGGGCCAAGGCCCGCTTTCAAAGAATTGTTGGTATAGGAAGCCGAAGCCTAACCTTTTCAGGCCGGCAATACGGTTCCCTGCAGTGTCATCAGCTGATGCAGGAAAATCTCTGCCTTCGTGCGATGTTCGTTCGTCGAAGCATCTTCAAGATGCTTGCGAGCGATTTCGATACGCTTCTGAATGTCGGCGGGATCAACATCGTCGACATGTGTTGCCGATTCGGCCAGAACAGTGCAGCCCTGTGGGGTAATGTCGGCAAAGCCGCCAAAAACCACATAGGAATCGGACTTGCCGTCGCTCAGCTTAACCGAAACAACACCCGGCATGATCGTCGTCATCAACGGCGAATGTCCGGCAAGAGCCGTCAAATAGCCTTCACTGCCCGGAATGACGACTTCCGTCACCTGCGCGGATAGCAGAAGGCGTTCAGGCGACACGAGTTCGAATTGGAAAGCTTGAGCCATGGTTCTCACTTAAATTTCCAGAGCTTGATCCCGAAAGTGGAAACCGATTTTCGGAAAAGATCATGCTCAAACAAATGAACAGGCATTTGCGGCGGGCATGAAAGCCCGCCGAAAACTCAATTCATTACGCGGCTTCAGCAGCCAACTTCTTCGCCTTTTCGATCGCTTCTTCAATCGAGCCAACCATGTAGAAGGCTGGTTCTGGAAGATGATCGTATTCACCTGCGCAAAGGCCCTTGAAGCCCTTGATGGTGTCGGCGAGATCAACCAGCTTACCCGGCGAACCGGTGAACACTTCAGCAACAAAGAACGGCTGCGACAGGAAGCGTTCGATCTTACGAGCGCGCGCAACAGTCAGCTTATCTTCTTCCGACAGTTCGTCCATGCCGAGGATGGCGATGATGTCCTGAAGCGACTTGTAGCGCTGAAGGATCGACTGAACCTGACGTGCAACTGCGTAGTGTTCTTCACCAACAATCATCGGATCGAGCATACGCGACGTGGATTCAAGTGGATCCACAGCCGGGTAAATACCCTTTTCAGCGATCGAACGGTTAAGCGTCGTGGTCGCATCCAAGTGAGCGAACGACGTTGCCGGTGCAGGATCGGTCAAATCGTCGGCAGGAACGTAAATTGCCTGAACCGAGGTAATCGAACCCTTGGTCGTCGTGGTGATGCGTTCCTGCATCTGGCCCATGTCGGTTGCCAGCGTTGGCTGATAACCCACTGCGGAAGGAATACGGCCCAGAAGTGCCGAGAGTTCCGAACCAGCCTGCGTAAAGCGGAAGATGTTGTCCACGAAGAACAGAACGTCCTGGCCCTTGTCACGGAAGTTTTCAGCGACCGTGAGGCCCGACAGGGCAACGCGAGCGCGCGCACCCGGAGGCTCGTTCATCTGACCGTAAACGAGTGCGGCCTTGGAGCCTTCACCGCCACCGAGCTTGTTAACGCCCGATTCGATCATTTCGTGGTAAAGGTCGTTACCTTCACGGGTACGTTCACCAACGCCTGCGAATACGGAGTAACCGCCGTGCGCTTTAGCAACGTTGTTGATCAGTTCCATGATCAGAACGGTCTTGCCAACGCCTGCGCCGCCGAACAGACCGATCTTACCACCCTTTGCGTAAGGAGCGAGAAGGTCAACAACCTTAATGCCCGTTACGAGGATTTCAGCTTCGGTCGACTGTTCGATATACTCAGGAGCTTCCTGGTGAATCGCGCGACGTGCAGTCGTCTTGATCGGACCAGCTTCGTCAACCGGCTCACCGATAACGTTCATGATACGGCCGAGCGTTTCTTCGCCAACCGGAACCATGATCGGGTTGCCCGTGTCGCGCACTTCGTGGCCGCGAACCAGACCTTCGGTCGAGTCCATAGCAATCGTGCGAACAGTGTTTTCGCCCAGATGCTGTGCAACTTCAAGAACCAGACGGCTGCCCAGGTTGTCGGTTTCCAGAGCGTTGAGGATCAGCGGGAGCTGACCTTCTTCGAACTGTACGTCGACAACAGCGCCGATGACCTGAGTGATCTTGCCCACTGCACCGGTCGTAGCTGCCTTAGGAGCGGCAGCTGCCTTAGCTGGAGCAGTCTTGGCTGGAGCCTTTTTGGCTGGAGCTTTGGCCGCTGCTGGCTTCGCTTCGGCCGCGGCGGTAGTTTTCGGGGTCGCTGCTTTTGCCATCGATCCTTTACCTTCCGTTAGCATGATCCCGAAAAGTTGCAGACTTTTCGGGGAAGATCATGCGATGAACCTTAACTCTAAAGCGCTTCCGCGCCCGAAATGATTTCGATCAGTTCCTTGGTGATCTGAGCCTGACGCTGACGGTTATACGTGATCGACAACTTGTTGATCATGTCACCGGCATTACGCGTCGCATTGTCCATTGCGCTCATCTTCGCGCCCATTTCGCCCGCCACATTTTCCAGCAGAGCGCGGAAAATCTGGACCGAAATATTGCGCGGGATCAGCGTGCTCAGGATCGCCGCAGGATCAGGTTCGTACTCATAAATCGCATCGCCTGCAGTATCCGCCTGCGCAACATCACCAGCCGAAGCTGGAATGAGCTGCTGCGCGGTCGGAATCTGTGCGATTACCGACTTGAACTCGGAATAGAACAGCGTGCAGACATCAAATGCGCCCTGTTCAAACAGCTCAATCACCTTGTGGCCGATCTGGTCGGCATGCACGAAAGCAAGCTGTTTGACTTCACGCAAATTGACATGGTCGATGATCAGCGAGGCAAATTCACGACGCAGAATGTCTGCGCCCTTTTTGCCAACGGTGAGAATCTTGACCGTCTTGCCTTCAGCGAGGAGCTTACGAGCATGATCACGCGCAAGACGCGCAATCTGGCTGTTGAAACCGCCGCAAAGGCCACGTTCTGCAGTCGCGACGACGAGCAAATGCACGTCGTCCTTGCCCGTACCAGCCATCAATGCCGGTGCGTCTTCGCCGCTCACGTTTTGCGCGATATTAGCGAGGACGGCACCCATGCGCTGCGAGTAAGGCCGTGCAGCCTCCGCAGCTTCCTGGGCACGGCGCAGCTTCGCCGCGGCGACCATCTGCATCGCCTTGGTGATTTTCTGCGTCGCCTTGACCGAGGCGATACGGTTTCTCAGATCCTTTAGTGAAGGCATCCGTTCATCCCGTCACAAAATTCAAGCAAAAGACTTGGCGAACGCGTCGACCGCTGCCTTGAGCTTTGCTTTGATGTTGTCGGTGAGTGCCTTTTCATCGCGGATCGCATCCAGCACATCCTTGTGCTCGGTGCGCAGCGAAGAAAGAAGACCTGCTTCGAACTTGCCAACCTGGTTGACGGCGATCTTATCAAGATAGCCATTCACGCCAGCGTAAATCACGGCAACCTGTTCTTCCGTCTTGAGCGGCGAGAACTGTGGCTGCTTGAGAAGTTCGGTCAGGCGAGCACCGCGGTTAAGCAGACGCTGCGTCGAAGCATCAAGATCCGAGCCGAACTGAGCAAATGCTGCCATTTCACGATACTGGGCGAGTTCACCCTTAATCGAGCCTGCAACCTGCTTCATGGCCTTGATCTGAGCCGACGAACCAACGCGGGAAACCGACAGACCGACGTTAACAGCCGGACGGATACCCTGATAGAACAGGTTGGTTTCGAGGAAGATCTGGCCGTCGGTGATCGAGATCACGTTGGTCGGAATGAACGCGGAAACGTCGTTGCCCTGCGTTTCGATGACCGGCAGAGCCGTCAGCGAGCCAGCACCGTTTTCGTCGTTGAGCTTTGCAGCGCGTTCAAGAAGACGCGAATGCAGATAGAAAACGTCGCCTGGGTAAGCTTCACGGCCCGGAGGACGACGAAGCAGAAGCGACATCTGACGGTAAGCAACAGCCTGCTTGGAAAGATCGTCATAGCCGATCAGAGCGTGCTGGCCATTGTCACGGAAATATTCACCGATCGCGCAGCCTGCAAATGGCGCAAGGTACTGCATCGGAGCCGGATCAGAAGCAGTAGCTGCGATCACGACGGAATATTCGAGAGCGCCGCGTTCTTCGAGGACCTTAACGAACTGGGCAACTGTCGAACGCTTCTGGCCGATAGCGACATAGACGCAATAAAGCTTTTCTTTGTCTGGGCCGTTGTCGTGGATTGGCTTCTGATTAAGGAAGGTATCGAGAATGATCGCGGTCTTGCCGGTCTGACGGTCACCGATGACCAGCTCGCGCTGACCACGACCAACCGGGATCAGAGCGTCAACAGCCTTGAGGCCGGTCGACATTGGCTCGTGAACCGACTTACGCGGAATGATGCCCGGTGCCTTGACGTCGACGCGGCGACGTTCAGTAGCAACGATAGGGCCTTTGCCGTCGATTGGGTTGCCGAGAGCATCGACAACACGGCCGAGCAGGCCTGGACCGACTGGAACGTCGACGATCGCGCCGGTACGCTTGACGACGTCGCCTTCCTTGATGTCACGGTCAGCACCAAAAATAACCACACCGACATTGTCGGTTTCAAGGTTAAGCGCCATGCCGCGAATACCACCAGGGAATTCGACCATTTCGCCAGCCTGAACATTGTCCAGACCGTAAACGCGGGCGATACCGTCGCCGACGGACAGAACCTGACCGACTTCGGAGACCTCAGCCTCCTTGCCGAAGTTCTTGATTTGCTCTTTCAGGATAGCGGAAATTTCCGCGGCGCGGATGTCCATCAGCCGACCTCTTTCAGTGCAAGCTTGAGAGAAGAAAGTTTAGTGCGAAGGGACGTGTCGATCTGACGCGAACCCATTTTGACGATAAGACCGCCGAGGATCGACGGATCGACGGTGACATTGATCGTCACGTCCTTGCCGGCGACGCCCTTCAGCGTTGCCTTCAATTCGTTCTGCTGCGCGGCAGTCAATGCGTGCGCAGAAATAACATCAGCGGAAATCTCACCACGATGTTCAGCTGCAATCTCACGGAAAGCGGCAATAATGCCCGGCAGCACAAAAAGGCGACGGTTTTGCGCGACGACGCGCAGAAAATTGCCGACCAGACCCTTGATGCCAGCCTTGTCAGCAATCGCGCTAATAGCGTGAAGCTGGTCTTCAGCAGAGAAGACCGGGCTGGAAATCAGGCGCTTCAGGTCTTCGCTTCCGCTCAGAAGCGCCTCGAAACGACCAAGATCTTTTTCCACAGCAGCAACGGATTTAGCGTCGAGCGCAAGCTCAAACAACGATCCGGCGTAGCGCTGTGCGACACCTGAAATGAGCGAAGACGTTTCTGCCACGAAAAACCTGCTCTCTACGTTGAAACCATCTTTTTGGGAATTCGGCAGGACCGAAAGGCCAAGCAGATGATTTTATTGAATGTTTCCGGGTAACCCCTGACGCGCGAGCGCGACAACACCGAAATGTGATTGCCGTCTAGCATAGACGAACCAGACTCGCAACACGCGAATCCCGCACTTTTGCGTAAGTTTTGCCGCAATTTTAGGTTAGAAAAGTACTAACCAAGCCCACTAATACAGCAAGGTGCTCTTTAGCGCATCAATCCGACTTCAGCGGATAAAGCCAAAAGCATAAAGCAAAGGTCCGGCAGCCAGCGCAAACTCGATAACGGCAGCGACAACATTATAGAAAGTTGCCCCCTTATCCGACATCATCGAAATGAAACGTCCGAACAGCGCAAATCCCCACGCAGCGCCAAGAACGACCCACAAAAATGGCTGTGCAAAAATGAGGCAGCCAAGCCCTATCCCCAGATAAGGACCAGCCAGCACGGCACGAATGGAGCTATAAGCTTCCGGGCGCGCATTGATCGGTTGAAGCCGCATCAGTTTCATGGTGATGCCCGGTGCGAAAAGCATAACGATGCCAGCAAAAGCGGTTACAACCGCCGCACTCCATGCGAGCCATTCGCCGGTTGTGGCGGGAAGATAAAATTCCATTGCGTTTCACCCTCAATCTGAACTGCTTGGCTATAACCCAGTTTTGCGCGACCGAAAACCGATCAGGTCGATCACTACGCAGTATATTAACCGGCAACGACACAGCAGTCAGACCGAACCGCAGACGTTCAGTGCTTATTGGAGCTGCGTAATTTGGCGATGCGCCCTGCTATTAACGGAATGAAGAGAATAATCGCCGCGCCAATCACCCATATGATCCAAAGCGCCGGTGCAAGCAAACCACGCAGAATAGCGACACCAGAACCAGCCAGTTGATCAAGCTTGAAAATACCGATCAAGGCACTCGCCTCATTACCGACCACCGTTGTTTCAATGGAGGTCAGAGCAGGCCCATTGCTTTCAATCCAGGCGATTACAGCATCAGAAAAAGAATAGGAAAGCCAGATCGCAAGCGACCAGATCATTAATCCAATCAGGGAGATAATCCAAAAGCGACTCCCGTTTCTCCCGCGTTGCTGTTGCGAAGTTCGGTCATATCTCATCATTTTTCAAAACCTTAAAAAGCGCGCGAGATAAAGGCTACATCCTCTAGTCACTAGAGATGCAAACCCTTTTTTCTGACCTCCGTTTTTGTAGGATACAGAACTAAAGGAAGCTCTGCGGATCGATATCCACCTGCACTCTGATAGAACCGCGTTCCTTGGGAGCGGCGGCGAGCAATGCGCGTATAAACCCTTGAATATCTGCTCTTTTTGTTCCGTGCACGAGGATGCGGAACCGGTGCCGGCCACGCACAAGGGCGAGTGGTGCTTCCGCAGGTCCAAGCACTGAAATCTCAGTCGACGCTGGCGCTGCACGGCGCAGTGCACGTGCGTGATTCTCGGCATCGGGTCGATTATCGGCCGAAATGATAAGCGCGGCGAGACGACCGAAGGGCGGCAAAACACTGCGTTCCCGCTCTTCGATTTCGCGGGCGTAGAATGCTTCCGAATCGCCACTAACGATGGCGCGCATCACGGGATGATCCGGCTGATAGGTTTGAAGAAGACCCAAGCTCTTGCGACCTGTACGCCCAGCGCGGCCCGTGACCTGATTGAGCAACTGGAACGTGCGCTCAGCAGCACGCGGATCACCATTCGCAAGCCCGAGATCGGCATCCACCACGCCCACCAGTGTCATGTTGGGGAAGTTATGCCCCTTGGCCACAAGCTGCGTGCCAATCACGATATCGGCCTCGCCTTTAGCAATGGCATCAAGTTCAAGCCGCAAACGCTTTACACCACCAGCCATATCAGACGAAAGCACTATGATTCGTGCATCAGGAAAGGTTGCGGCCACTTCTTCTGCAATACGTTCGACGCCAGGGCCACAAGCAACCAGATGATCAAGCGTACCGCATTCAGGACACGCTTCCGGCACTGGCTCATGATAGCCGCACTGGTGACACATGAGCTGACCGCGAAAACGATGTTCGACCAGCCAGCTTGAGCATTGCGGACACTGGAAGCGATGTCCGCACACCCTGCAAAGCGTTAGCGGCGCATAGCCACGGCGGTTGAGGAACAGCAGCGCCTGCTCGCCACGCTCCACCGTCTTTCCCACAGCTTCTGTGAGTGCCGGTGAAAGAAATCGTCCTGGCGGCGGCGGCGAGCGCCGCATATCGATGGTCTTGAGCGTCGGCAATGCCGCTTCCGCATATCGCCCATAAAGCTTGATTCGCTTGTAACGGCCCTGATCGGCATTCACCTGGCTCTCGATCGAAGGCGTAGCCGATGCCAATATGACCGGAAAATTACCGATATGTCCGCGCACCACCGCCATATCGCGCGCATTATAGAAAACGCGATCTTCCTGCTTGTAAGCCGGATCGTGCTCTTCATCGACAACGATCAGCCCAAGCTCTTTGAACGGCAAAAACAGCGCAGAACGTGCTCCCGCCACAACACGCACCGTGCCTTCGGCCACTTGTCGCCAGACACGCTCGCGCGTGCGCGGTGCAAGATCGGAATGCCATTCAGCGGGCTTTGCACCAAATCGATCATGAAAACGGTCGAGAAACTGCTGTGTGAGTGCGATTTCAGGCAAGAGAATCATTACCTGTTTGCCCTGATCGAGCGCTTTGGCTACCGCCTCGAAGTAAACCTCCGTTTTGCCCGAGCCCGTCACGCCATCAAGAAGCGAAACCGAAAAGCACTTTGCCACAACCGATTCGGCCAGCATTTCAGCGGCAGCCTGCTGGTCTTCTGAAAGCGCTGCTCGCGCATAATCAGTGTCAGGTGTTGCCACCACCGCAGGCGGAGGCAACATCACTTCTTCAAACACGCCCTGCGTTTTCAGGCCATCGACAACAGTCAGCGAGACACCTGCTGCATGGGCAAGGCCTGAGCGTGTCCAGGCGAGTCCATCGCGCGCCAATTCCATGACGCGGGCGCGAGCATCAGTCATACGCTCTGGCTCGCCGCCATTGTAGCGAAGACCCGGAACAGCGGGTTCTGGATCAAAGGCCGCAGGGGCCCGCAGCACCATGCGCGCCACCATTCCGGGTGGTGAAAGCGTGTAGTCAGCAGCCCAGCGCATAAAGCGAAGCATTTCGCTGTCCACGGGCGGACAATCAAAAACCTGTGAGATTGCGCGGAGCTTTTTGGCATCCACCGCATCGGTCACGCCATCGCAAACGATTCCTGCAACCTCACGCGGTCCCAACGGGACGCGCACGATCGAGCCGGGCTGGACACGCATTCCCTCCGGCACCATATAAGAATAAGGCCGCTCAGCGGGCATGGGTACAAGCACCGGCACCACACTCGGAGTGGGTTCCGCAAAGAGGCCCAAAATATCGTGCGAATCTTTCGACATGATTGCGTGACCTTGGCGTGGCTTTGCGCTAAAGAAAAGCCACCTTCCGGGAATTAAATGGATTTAGTTTCCCTCAACACCCGCGCTCACTATGGAGGAACGCTGTTATGAAGTTTTTCGTCGACACTGCGGACGTCAAGGAAATCCGCGAACTCAACGACCTGGGTCTGGTCGATGGCGTAACCACTAACCCATCCCTCATCCTGAAATCGGGCCGCGATATTCTTGAAGTAACCAAAGAAATCTGCTCCTTCGTCAAGGGCCCGGTTTCGGCTGAAGTTGCTGGAACAGAGTATGAGCAGATCATGAAGGAAGCGGCAGTCATTGCCAAGATCGCAGACAATATCTGCATTAAGCTTCCACTGACCCTTGATGGCCTCAAGGCATGTAAGGCTCTGACCTCGGACGGTCACAAGACCAACGTGACGCTCTGCTTCTCAGCCAATCAGGCTCTGCTCGCTGCCAAGGCCGGCGCGACCTTCGTTTCGCCATTCATCGGTCGTATCGATGACATGGGCGTCAACGGCATGGAACTGATTGCCGAAATCCGTACCATCTTCGACAATTACGATTTCCGCACCGAAATCCTTGCCGCTTCGGTTCGCACCGTAAACCACGTCAAGGAAGCTGCTCTCATCGGTGCCGATGTTGTTACTGCACCTCCGGCAACGCTCAAGGCACTCGTCAAGCATCCGCTGACCGACAAGGGCCTCGAAACCTTCCTCGCCGACTGGGCGAAGACTGGCCAGAAGATCGCTTAAGGCAGATCACTTAATCAAGCAAAACGGCGGATCAATGATCCGCCGTTTTTGTTTATCCCAATATCGTCTCGCCATCGTTCTTGGCAACACGGATGGGCCTGCTGCCACAATGCTCCGTAATTGCATCCGCAAGCCGAGCCGAATGCGTCACCACCCATATCTGACTGCGCTCCGAGGCTCGCGCGATCATCTTCGCAAGCGAAGGAATCATATCCGGGTGCAGACTTGCTTCTGGTTCGTTCAATGCAATCAGCGGCGGCAAACGATAAGATAAAAGCGCACCTGCCAGGGCCAGTAATCTGATCTGCCCATCCGATAATTCACCGGGTCTGAACACACGTGGTGGGAAAGCTGGAAAATTCAGACCGAATGTTGCTGTTTCTTCCGGAAACGGAATGATAAGCTTTGCGCCTTCCAAGGCATCGGCAATCAGACGGTCAAGATCGACTGTATCCTGACGAATATGGGCGAGTGTCGCAAACACCGATGCGAGATTGCTACCGTCCTCGTCCAGCATCGCAGCAGTTGCAGCAATGGATGGCTGCCGCACCGGCGCATCACGATCACTTCTGAAACCATGATAAAAGCGCCAGCCCCGCAATTGAGCAGATAAATCGCCAATTTCGGGATAGTGACCCGACTGCCCGAGGACTGCGAGGCCACTTTCGGAAGTAAGGAGCCGTGCCGGATGTTCCATCCGCCGCCCTTCTCCATCTCGTGCAAAGACGGCAGGTCCTTTTCGATCCATCAGATCAACGGGGCGGCGTCCGGTGTCGAGATTGAGCTGCTCTTCCTTTATCTGCGGCTCAAACGGAAAAGCACCCGATACCGGCGGCGGCAATCCCGCCTCAACCCGATAAGACAGACGCGATGCAAGTCGTTCGTCTTCAAACTCCGCTTCCAGAATGATTCGAGCCTGCTCATGCTTGCGTCGAATTCCACCCCACACGGCCGATTGCATGCCGCCTTCACGAACAATCTCATTCGAGAATGTACCTTCAGCCGCTGCCTTCACCAATTGAAGCGCGCGATAAAGATTGGACTTTCCCGCACCATTCTCACCGACAAAGACCGTAACCTGTCCAAGCTCAAACCGGACTGATCTAAGCGACCGATAGCCTTTTGCCGAGAACGAAACGAGACGCATGTTTTCTCTGCTCCATAAACAAAAGGCGGCACAAATTGCGCCGCCTTTTAAAACTCACAAAATCTAACCCGCTCAGAGCTTCGACATCTGCATCGCAAGTGAGAGGAATATCTGCTCTGCCAGTTCTTCCGCTGCACGCTTGGTCGCATCGCGTTGTGCGCGCAGGTTAGCAAATTCTTGACGTGGACGATCGAATGACGATCCCGCTGTGCGTGTGCCCGAGACAAGAGGCTTGCCGTCCTTGTCACGCAATACATAATTGGATGTCGCTTTGACGATACCAGCCGATGGACGACCGGTACGGTCAGTCTGATCGCCAATATCCACACTCACCGCGTTCAGCGTGTTGCTGCTTAAGCCCAGGCTGAGGCGATAGTTCGGAGCGGCAGGCTCACCTGCCCCACCGCTGAGCAAAAAGATCAGGCGGTTACGAACCTGCTGCTGAAACACATTGCCTGCCGGGTCGATTGAAATCGACGCAAGCTTGCTGCGCATATCCGGCGTGACGCTGCCACCGATTGTGCCGCCGGTACCACCCGACGAATAAAGCGGTTGCACGGTGCAGCCTGCGATCAGAACCGCTGCCCCTAGAGCAGCGATTGCGACGCGGAAAGCCTTGAATGTGGAAATGAGGCGATCAGGCAACGACATTGACGATCCTTTGCGGCACCACGATGATCTTCTTCGGCGAGCCCCCATCGAGCGCAGCCTTGACAAAGTCAAGTTCGAGCACCGCCTGCTGGATTGTAGCTTGATCAGCGTCGCGGGCGATTGTCAAATCCCCACGCTTCTTGCCGTTGATCTGTACCGGCAAAACGATCTCGTTTTCCACGATCATCGCGGCATCGAACGATGGCCATGCTGCTGTTGCAGCGAGCGTGTCCTTGCCGGTGATCTTGCCGCCGAGTTCAGTCAGGCACTGTTCAGCCAGATGCGGCATCATCGGTGCAACCATCAGAACCAGCATTTCGGTGGCCTCACGCAGAGCTCCCTTCAACTGATCGTCAGCCTTGCCCGAGGCAGCCAGTTGCAACGATGCTGCAAGCGCATTCACCAATTCATAAAGACGCGCAACCGCACGATTGAAAGCGAGCTTTTCAATATCGTCACCGACAGCCTGAACTGCTTTGTGAGCAGCTTTGGAAATAGCGAGAGCATCACCGTCGATGCCGGACTTGGGCGCAACATCTTTCAGAACAGGTGCCGCTTCCGATACCAGACGCCAGACGCGCTGCACGAAACGATGCGCGCCTTCTGCGCCCGCTTCTGTCCAGATAACGTCGCGCTCTGGCGGGCTGTCAGACAGCATGAACCAGCGCGCAGTGTCAGCACCGTAAGAAGAAATAATGTCATCGGGATCGACCACATTCTTCTTCGACTTCGACATCTTCTCAATTGAGCCAATGTCAACCGGAGCACCGCTATCAAGCATGGTAGCGGTGCGCTTGCCATCAATGTCTTCAATGCGAATATCGGCAGGTGCCACCCACTGGCCATCAGACTTATAGGTCTCGTGCACCACCATGCCTTGCGTGAACAGGCCCTTGAACGGCTCATCAATGCCGACATGACCAGCCACTTTCATGGCACGGGTGAAGAAGCGCGAGTAAAGCAGATGCAGGATCGCGTGTTCTACGCCGCCAATATACTGATCAACCGGCAACCAGTGATCGGCAATCGCGCGGTTTGTAGGCTCGTTTTCCCACGGGGCGGTAAAGCGTGCATAGTACCAGGACGAATCGACAAATGTATCCATCGTGTCGGTTTCGCGACGCGCTTCGCCACCGCATTTCGGGCAGTTCACATGACGCCATGTGGCATGACGATCAAGCGGATTTCCCGGACGGTCAAACTCGACATCATCCGGCAACTTGACCGGCAAATCAGCACGCGGCACCGGATTGACGCCACAGCTTTCGCAATGGATCATCGGGATTGGGCAACCCCAATAGCGCTGACGCGAAATACCCCAGTCGCGCAGACGGAACTGCACTTTGCGTTGGGCCTGCGCACGACCGTCAAGATCGGTCTTTTCAAGACGATTCGCGACATCGTTGAAAGCTGCTTCCGGCGTCATGCCATCGAGGAAGCGTGAGTTTACCATCACGCCATCATCGGTATAGGCTGTCTCGCCGATCACAAAATTCGCCGCATCCTCGTCCTTTGGCAGAACGACCGGCGTTACCTTCAAACCATATTTGTTGGCGAAATCCAGATCGCGCTGATCATGAGCAGGGCAACCGAAAATCGCGCCAGTGCCATATTCCATCAACACGAAGTTTGCGACATAAACCGGCAGTTCCCAGTTCTCATCGAACGGATGCTTAACCTTGACGCCTGTGTCGAAACCTTTTTTCTCAGCCGTTTCAAGCGCTGCAACGGAGGTTCCGGTGCGGCGGCATTCATCTGCAAACTCAGACAGATCGGCATTGGTTTCGGCAAGCTTCTTAGCCAGCGGATGATCAGCGGCGATCGCCACAAAAGATGCGCCAAACAGCGTATCTGGACGAGTCGTGTAGACTTCCACTTCCGAAAAATCTTGTGGCGCGGTCTTGCCGTCGAGCGCGAAGCGAACCTGCAAGCCTTCCGACTTGCCGATCCAGTTCTTCTGCATGACGCGAACTTTTTCCGGCCATTGGTCAAGCGTGTCGAGACCGGCCAGCAATTCCTCGCTGAAATCGGTGATCTTGAAGAACCATTGCGTCAGTTCGCGCTGTTCGACCAGCGCACCCGAACGCCAGCCGCGACCATCCACAACCTGCTCATTGGCAAGCACGGTGTTGTCGACCGGGTCCCAGTTAACCTTGGAGGTCTTGCGCGTCACCAGACCTTTTTCAAACAGATCGATGAACAGCATCTGCTGGCGCTGATAATATTCAACATCGCAGGTCGCAAACTCGCGCGACCAGTCGAGCGACAGACCCATCGATTTCAGCTGACGCTTCATCGTGGCGATGTTCTGATAGGTCCATTCTTTAGGATGCACGTTGTTTTGCATCGCCGCGTTTTCCGCAGGCATACCAAAGGCGTCCCATCCCATTGGATGAAGCACGTTGAAGCCCTTGGCGCGCTTGTAGCGAGCGACCACGTCACCCATCGCATAGTTGCGCACATGGCCCATGTGAATGCGCCCCGATGGATAGGGGAACATCTCGAGCACGTAATATTTTTCGCGGCTGTCGCTGTTGTCTGTCTCGAAAGTCTGGTTTTCTTCCCAGATTTTCTGCCAATGTGCTTCCGCCACGCGCGGATTATAACGTTCGGCTGCCATGAGCGTATTTACTCGTACGAAGGTGATGCAATAAGGAGAGTCGATATTTAATGGCGACCTTCACCACGTATTGGCGAAAGCGTCAACCTTTTGCGGATGAAAAGCCTGAAAGCGAGAGTTTCATGTCAGATATTGTAGCGAACCTGAACAAGGTCAAGGCGGTCATTGCCAATGCCGAAGAAGAAGCGCGCCGCGATAAGGGCTCTGTGATGCTCGTAGCCGTGTCCAAGACATTCGAGGCAGACGAAATCCGCCCGGTTCTTGATGCCGGTCAGCGCGTGTTTGGTGAGAACCGCGTGCAGGAAGCACAAGGCAAGTGGCCAGCACTTCGAGAAGCTTATTCTGGCGTCGAGCTGCACCTGATCGGCCCGCTGCAATCCAACAAAGCCGCCGATGCGGTGGCGCTGTTTGACGTTATCGAAACCGTCGATCGTGAGAAAATTGCGGTTGCTCTTTCTGCCGAGATCAAAAAGCAAGGTATAAGCCCGCAGCTTTATGTTCAGGTCAATACCGGGCTTGAAGAACAAAAGGCTGGTATTCCACCCAAAGAAGCAGTCGCCTTCGTCGAGCGTTGCCGCAACGAGCACGGCCTCGCCATTGAAGGGTTGATGTGCATTCCACCTGCGGGCGAAAATCCGGGGCCGCATTTCGCTTTGCTCGAAAAGCTGGCGCGCGAAGCCAATGTCGGTAAACTCTCCATGGGCATGTCGGGCGACTTTGAGACCGCCGTTGGCTTTGGTGCAACGTCAGTGCGTGTTGGTTCGGCGATCTTTGGCGGACGAAGCTATTCGCCTTCCGCGTGAGGTGGCAGTTGCTGCCTATGTGCTCGCACCCGCTCAATGAACTTGGTATAAATCCAGGCCAAAGCAATCGCTACCACGCAGCCGAGCGCGATTTCGATCAACCGCGATAGGGCAAGCAACAGCTCCTCGTTGCGTGTTTGAGCAAAGCGTCCCGCATCCATCACAATTACCACGGTTGCGGGTGCCAGTCGCCAATTGACTGGATATCGGTCGATCATCAGGATGACAAATACCGTTAGGGCTGCTCCGAACAAGCTCGCAACCGGCGAATATCCCACTAACCAGATGGTTATCATGCCAATGGCACATCCAACTGCGGTGTTGATCGCCCGTGCCTGCGAAAGAGCAAGCGTTGTGCGAACGTCGGGATCTGAAATGATTAGGACCGTGATCACCGCCCAAATCGGATGCTCAATCCCTGCCCATTGCAATGCAAACCAACAAATAAGACAGCCGAGCAACGTCTTTGAGGCGTAAAGCAGCGCCTTTTCTGGGTGGGAAAGATGCACAAACGCCATTTGGCCTTCCAGCAGCCTACATTGAAGCATTTCCAGCAAAAGTGCGTAGCGGTTTTGCGTCGGATAATGCGTAAAAACAAACAATGAGAGCGGTTCCAACGATTCAACCTCAACTGGAACCGCTCTCAAATCAGACCGTGGCACGCACCATAGATGAGCCGTTGTCAGTGTAAAAGAATTTCTCCTTGCACGTTCTTCCAGTCGGATGGACCAAGCAACCGATGATGCGCGTAGGCGACCGAATGCAGCGGCCCGTCGATCTTTTCCTTCCAGAATTCTATGAAATTATTGAGCACCGGAAATTCCGGCGCGAGATCATAGTCCTGCCATACAAAAAGTTGCAGCAAATGCGGGTGATCAGGCAGATGATAGAAGATTTTCGCCGTCGTCAGACCATAACCGGCGAGCTGCAATTCAAAGGCCGACTTTAAAACAAAAGCGGATGTCGTCATGGCGATTTCCCCTTTTCACAGGGAGCCCGTTATAGGTGTTCAGCGGCTCCGACAGGAATTATAATCGCCAAAAATAGTTTTTAAAGTGTAAAAACAGTATGTTAGCACCAACACGACGTGAGTGCTGCCGCTCCGTTCATATTTTTGTGCTGCGTCATTGTGGACCATAGTCGATCCCAATGTCTAATTTACGTTGGACGCGACGGAATGTAGATGAGTCTGGCGATGGCTTTGCCCCGATGCGGGCTGTCGATTCTGGCGGGAGGATCGCCGGACAGTTATGGAGGAACACATGTCGGAAAAGCTTTACCCCGTTCTGCCGGGGGCAAAGAAGAACACGCTCATTGACAACGAGACCTATCTCGACTGGTACAATGAAAGCGTAACCGACCCGGATGGCTTCTGGGCCAAGCACGGCCGACGCATTGACTGGTTCAAGCCCTTTACCAAAGTCAAGAACACTGATTTCAACGGCGACGTATCGATCAAGTGGTATGAAGATGGCGTGACCAACGTCTCCTACAACTGTATCGACCGCCACCTGAAAAGCCGTGGTGACAAGGTCGCCATCATCTGGGAAGGCGACAACCCTTACATAGATAAAAAGATCACCTACCGTGAACTTTACGAAAATGTCTGCCGTCTCTCCAATGTGCTGAAAAAGCATGGCGTCAAGAAAGGCGACCGCGTCACCATCTATCTGCCGATGATCCCGGAAGCGGCTTATGCCATGCTCGCCTGTGCCCGTATTGGCGCCGTGCATTCGGTCGTCTTTGCAGGTTTCTCGCCGGAAGCGCTCGCTGGCCGTATTGTCGACTGTGAATCCACTTTCGTCATCACCGCTGATGAAGGCGTACGTGGTGGAAAGCCGGTATCGCTCAAGGAAAATACCGACACGGCTATCGACATAGCTGCCAAGCAATATGTCATGGTCAACAAGGTTCTGGTCGTTCGCCGCACCGGTGGCAAGGTCAGCTGGGGCCCTGGCCGTGATCTCTGGTATCATCAGGAAGTGGCAAGCGTAGAGCCTACCTGCGAACCGGAACCCATGAATGCGGAAGACCCGCTATTCATCCTTTATACCTCCGGCTCGACAGGCAAGCCGAAGGGTGTGCTTCATACCACCGGCGGCTACCTCGTCTATGCTTCGATGACACATCAATATGTGTTCGATTATCATGACGGCGATGTCTATTGGTGTACTGCGGATGTGGGCTGGGTGACAGGCCATTCCTACATCGTCTACGGGCCGCTCGCCAATGGTGCTACCACGCTGATGTTTGAAGGTGTACCGAACTTCCCCGATCAGGGTCGTTTCTGGGAAGTCATCGACAAACACCACGTCAATATCTTCTATACCGCGCCAACCGCAATCCGCGCGCTGATGGGGGCGGGCGATGAATTTGTTACCCGTTCATCGCGCTCGACATTGCGCCTGCTTGGTTCGGTTGGCGAGCCGATCAACCCCGAAGCCTGGGAATGGTATTATAACGTCGTGGGTGATCAGCATTCACCGATTGTCGATACATGGTGGCAGACGGAAACCGGCGGTATTTTGATTACGCCGCTGCCCGGTGCAACCGACCTCAAGCCCGGTTCGGCAACGCGTCCTTTCTTCGGCGTGAAGCCGCAGCTGGTTGACGGCGAAGGTGCCGTTGTTGAAGGTGCAGTCGATGGCAATCTCTGCATCATCGACTCGTGGCCCGGCCAGATGCGTACGCTCTATGGCGATCACAAGCGCTTCATCGAAGCTTACTTCTCAACCTATAAAGGCAAGTATTTTACCGGTGACGGCTGCCGCCGCGATGACGACGGCTATTACTGGATTACCGGCCGCGTCGATGACGTGCTCAATATTTCCGGTCACCGTCTCGGCACGGCGGAAATCGAGTCGGCACTCGTCTCGCATCATTCCGTTTCGGAAGCTGCGGTCGTTGGCTACCCACATCCGATCAAGGGACAAGGCATCTATTGCTACGTCACTCTGATGACGGGCGCTGAAGCACAGGATGCCGATGCTTTGCGCAAAGAGCTGATCAGCCACGTGCGCAAGGAAATCGGGCCAATTGCGACACCAGACAAGATTCAGTTCTCGCCCGGCCTGCCGAAAACCCGGTCAGGCAAGATCATGCGCCGTATTCTGCGCAAGATCGCAGAGGACGAATTCGGCTCACTGGGCGATACCTCGACCCTCGCCGACCCGGGCGTCGTGGACGATCTGATCGAAAATCGCCAGAACAAGAAGTAACAAAAAGGCCGGGATTTCCCGGCCTTTTTAATATCGCTACACCCCTCATCCTGAGGAAGCGCGAAGCGCTGTCTCGAAGGATCAGGGAATCATATCCCTCGCCCATCGACACGGTGCTATCGCACCGGCTCAGGGTGAGGGTAACTGCGGGCCGCAAATGCGGAAGTATCGCAATTTAAAAATCTATTGTCCGCCCCTTGATCTCCCAGTCGCCAAAACGAGCGGGATCTTTGCCGCCCCGTCCGCCAATCTCACGCGGTAACTTTTCGACATTTTCGCTCGCGCGACGTGCTTCAGCTTCTTTGAGCGCGCGCTGTGCTGCAGCTGGCAGATCGTCCAGCTTACGCGGAGCTACATTGTCATTGATGTCGGTTTCGTTGAATTTATCGGTCATCCGCAGCAAATCCATTATTGAAGCCCCATTATTGAAGCTGGGGCCGTTCATACCCATCATATAGGTAAATCTGGCGGGTAAGCAAAACCCTGTTTGAGATAAACTTTCGCTGAACTGGAGACCCCTACGCATGAATATGACGAAAACTGCCATGCTGATCGCTCTCATGACAGTCATGTTTATGAGCATCGGTTACTTATTGGGCGGCGGCGGCGGCATGATGATCGCATTGGTAATCGCGGTTGCCATGAACCTGTTTGGCTATTGGAATTCCGACAAGATGGTACTGCGCATGTATAATGCGCAGGAAGTCGATGAGCGCTCGGCACCCGACTTCTACCGCATGGTCAGTGGCCTTGCCGCCAATGCAGGTCTACCGATGCCAAAAGTCTATATCATCAATGAGGATCAGCCCAACGCGTTTGCCACGGGCCGTAATCCGGAAAATGCAGCGGTCGCAGCCACAACTGGCCTTCTTCAGCGCCTGACACCGGAAGAAGTCGCAGGCGTCATGGCACATGAACTAGCCCATGTTCAAAACCGCGATACCCTGACCATGACAATCGTCGCCACCCTCGCGGGTGCAATCTCCATGCTTGGTAATTTCGCTTTCTTCCTAGGTGGTAACCGCGAAAACGGCAATGGCATCATGGGCGTGATCGGCACGATCCTTGCGATGATCGTTGCGCCATTTGCCGCTATGATTGTGCAGATGGCCGTAAGCCGTACCCGCGAATATGCCGCTGACCGGCGCGGTGCAGAAATCTGTGGCAATCCACTTTGGCTTTCCTCGGCGCTCGGCAAGATTGCGCGTGGCGCAAAAACCGTGGTGAATGAGGAAGCCGAGCATAACCCGGCGACAGCCCATATGTTCATCATCAATCCACTGAGCGGACGTGGTGCGGACAATCTGTTCTCGACGCATCCGGACACAGACAACCGCATCTCAGCACTCGAACAAATAGCTGCCGAAATGGGTATTCGTTCGGCTGGAATGGCGCAACGCACCTCGACGCCATCACAAAGCAGTGGCCCATGGGGACAAAGTAGTGGTAATGCAGGCGATAACAACAGTGGCGGTTCCGGCTATCGGGGCCCTTGGTCGTAAAAGCGCGTCCCGAAAGCAGGATGTGCGTTAGATAAAGTAGAACAGCGTGAACGATAAGAAACCTGCGCCAAAGCGTGGAAATAACAAGCCGCAGACACACAATTACGCCGCAGACCGCGCCGAACAACGGCCGGGCCTTGCGGCGCGTTTGTGCGCGGCACGCCTGCTTGGTGCGGTGATCGAAAAGAACACATCGCTCGACGGCCTCACTGATAACAGCCATGGCCATCCGCAATATCTGGCGCTGGAACCGCGCGACCGCTCGCTGGTTCGCGCCATTCTCGGTTCGGCTCTGCGTAATCGCGGCAGCATTGAACGCGCAATCAACAAGCGCCTCGACCGTCCATTGCCGGAAAATGCACATGCGCTCAAACATTTGCTGCATGTGGCCATCGCGCAGATTTTCTACCTCAACCTGCCCGATCATTCGGCAGTCGATCTCGCGGTCGAAGCGGCCAATGCCGATCCGCGCAATCGCAAATATGCAGGTCTGGTAAACGCTCTTCTGCGCCGTCTATCGCGCAACAAAGAGCGGGCACTCGAACACACATTGCAGCCTGAAAAAAATGTGCCGGAATGGTTTTCAAAGAGCCTTACCGATTCCTATGGCCCGAAAAAAGCCGAAGCCATTTTGACCATGCATGGTTATGAGCCGCCAATCGATTTCACCGTGAAAGGTGATCCGAAGGAATGGGCTGAAAAGCTCGGCGGCGTAGCCTTGCCTAACGGTTCTGTGCGTCTTGAGACAGTCGAGGGCAACCTCACCGACCTGCCCGGTTTTGCCGAGGGTGACTGGTGGGTGCAGGATGCCGCCGCAAGCCTACCTGCGCGCCTGATGGGCGACATTAAAGGCAAGCGCGTGGCCGATCTTTGTGCAGCCCCAGGTGGAAAGACTGCACAGCTTGTGATTCAGGGCGCTGATGTGACAGCCCTTGATATGTCCGAAAACCGCCTCAAGCGGCTTGAAGGCAATTTGGAACGTCTGAGCCTTAAAGCCCGCACGGTTTCAAGCAATATGATGGACTTTAAGCCAGATGCATTGTTCGATGCCGTGCTGCTCGATGCGCCCTGCTCATCCACTGGAACTGTCCGCCGTCACCCGGATGTGCCGTGGACCAAGACACCGCAGGATATCAAGAAGCTTGCGACCCTTCAGGCCAAAATGCTTGATCAGGCCATCACGCTTGTGAAACCCGGTGGCACAGTGCTGTTCTCCAATTGCTCGCTACATCCGCAGGAAGGCGAGGACGTGGCCCGCAATGCACTCAAAAACCCGGTCATTGAAGCCTATCCGATCACCCTCGAAGATTGCCCCGGCCTTGAAAGCTTGATCACCAAAGAAGGCTTCCTGCGCTCAACACCTGCCGATTTGCCCGCCGAACACTTCGGTGGAAATCCGCATATGGCCGGAATGGATGGCTTCTTTGCCGCGCGTTTCAAGCGCAAGGCCTGATCACGCGGCTTTAGACCATCAAAATCGATGAAATTGCCATAGCGGGTGCTCTGCGTCCGTTATGGTTAACACTCGGTTCACCATTATATACGATTCTATTAATGCATGATTCCGCGATGCAGAAACAGCATTCGAATGAATCATGCCATGAAAGGGCGGACCTGCCTTATCGGGTCCAGTGAGAATGAACTTTAATACGGAGAACGAGAGGGTGGCAGTCGCGTTGAGCGAAACCCCGCATCTTTGGGGACTGGCTGTTGCACAGGCTTGGCGCAGGTTCAGCCGTCGCCTGCGCATGGGCCCGCTTTATCGCTGGCGTTTCACCGGCTTCACGCCGGAACGCATCCTCATCGCCCCGCCCGATCTTCGCGTCGCTGACCCCCAGCTCGCGCAGGAATTCTATCACGGCCGCTTTGCGCTTGCCGGTCGCCTTGTCGAAACGGGCGGGCTTTCGCCTTTTGCCGTTGAGCCACCAACGCCTGAATGGGAGGCGGCACTCCACAGCTTCAGCTGGCTGCGTCACCTCAAAAGCGCCAACAGCGAGCTTGCCACTGCCAATGCACGTGCTTTGCTCGATGACTGGATGCGCCTTTATGGAAGACGCATTGGCGGACTGGCATGGTCACCGGAAGTCACAGCGCAACGCATCATCGCATGGCTGCAGCATTCCAATCTGATTCTTTCGGGCGCTGAACTGCCCGCTTACCGCAAATTCATGCGCTCTCTCGCCATGCAGGTGCGCTATCTGCGCACGGTGGCTTCGGCCATGGATGACGGCGAAGAACGCCTTCGCGCCCGCATCGCACTGGCTTTTGCAGCCCTCGCGCTCCCGGTTTCACCACCGACTGCGCGTGCGGCACGCCGCAATCTCGAATATGAACTGAAGCGCCAGATCCTGCCTGACGGCGGCCATGTTTCGCGCAACCCTTTGACTATTCTCGAACTGCTGGCTGACCTTCTGCCGCTGCGCCAGACCTACGCCAATGGCACGGAATCACCGCCCAAAGCATTGATCGAAGCCGTCGAGCGTATGTTGCCAGCACTTCGTTTCTTCCGTCATCAGGACGGCAGCCTTGCACTGTTCAACGGCGTCGGCCCGACCATGTCGGAACGCATCATCTCGGTTCTGCGCCATGATGAAACCGCAGGCTCACCGTTGACCCATGCGCCCTATTCCGGTTATGAACGCCTGTCGATGGGTTCCACCACGATCATTGCAGATACGGGTTTGCCGCCACCGGTTACCTCTTCGCGCGATGCCCATGCAGGCTGTCTCGCCTTTGAAATGTCCTCCGGACGTCAGCGCTATATCGTCAATTCCGGCGTCGACCGCTTTGGTCCACCGGAATTTCGTCCATTGGGACGCTCGACCGCCGCACACTCGACCGCAACCATCAACGACACATCATCCTGCCGTTTCAGCTTGAATGCAGGCCTTTCCAACATGATCGGCACACCGATCATTGCGGGACCGACCAAAGTGCAGCGTGATCGTGTGGAAGACATGGGCCGACAAGGGTTTGTGGCAAGCCATGACGGTTATGTTCGGCTTTTTGGAATTTTCCACGAGCGCCGCGCAGTGCTCTCGCACAATGGCAGTGTCATTCAGGGTGCCGACCGTTTCTATCGTGGCGATGCCAAGGCTTTGAAAGCCAACGGGCGCGATAACATCGCCGTGCGTTTTCATATCCACCCTTCTGTCGATATCTCATTTGATGAAAATGGTCTGATTATCTTGAGTGCGCCCCATGACGACACATGGGCTTTTTCCTGCTTCGAAGTGGCGCCACAGCTGGAAGACAGTATCTTCTTCGCCGGCTTCCGCGGGCCTGTGACATCAAAGCAAATTGTGTTGTCCTTCCCGGCCTCTGACCTGCCGGAAGTGAACTGGCAATTCAGCCGTGTCGCCATCGGAAGCTATGCTTAACTGGCTTCACGCCCCCACGGATTTATGAACAATCTCTTGCACTCCCCGGCCTTCGAGAGTCGACAAGAGATTGGCTTAAGCACAGAAACCCACATCTCTGCAGTTTTCGGGTGTTTTGAGGTATGATTCGTTCCTCTCCTGTGCTAACTCGCAGCCGTCCACCCTTCCTGAACGCTTATGTTTCAGCAACGAAGAGACCAACTCCCTATGGCTGTCAGCTCCAAGCATATTCCCGCTCCCGATCTTCATCGGGTGCGCCGCGCCCTCCTTTCCGTGTCCGACAAGACCGGCCTCATTGATTTCGCCAAAGCACTTCACGCAAACGGCGTTGAAATCCTTTCGACAGGCGGCACCGCCAAGTCGATTGCCGCAGAAGGCATTCCTGTAAAGGACGTTTCGGAAGTCACCGGCTTTCCGGAAATCATGGATGGACGCGTGAAGACGCTGCACCCATCAGTGCACGGCGGCCTGCTTGCAGTACGCAACGATCCTGAACATATCGCAGCCATGGAAGCACACGGCATTGGCGGTATCGATCTTGCCGTCATCAATCTTTATCCGTTTGAAGAAGTCCGCTTCAAGGGCGGCGACTACGACACTACTGTTGAAAATATCGACATTGGTGGGCCGGCCATGATCCGCGCTTCGGCAAAGAACCATGCCTATGTGGCAACCGTTGTCGATCCGGCTGACTATGCGGACGTTGTAGCCGAGCTCGAAAAGAACGAAGGATCGCTCCCGATTTCTTTCCGTAAAAAGCTCGCAGCCAAGGCATTCTCGCGCACTGCCGCTTATGATGCAGCCATTTCCAACTGGTTTGCCGAAGCAATCAATGAAGAGACTCCGACCCACCGTTCGGTTGCTGGCAAGCTGCACTCTGTCATGCGCTATGGTGAAAACCCACATCAGACTGCTGGCTTTTACCTGACTGGCGAACAGCGCCCTGGTGTTGCCACAGCAACGCAGCTTCAGGGCAAGCAGCTTTCCTATAACAACATCAATGACACCGATGCGGCTTTCGAACTCGTTGCCGAGTTTGACCCGGCCCGCACCGCAGCCGTTGCCATCATCAAGCACGCCAATCCTTGCGGCGTAGCAGAAGCTGCAACCATCACCGAAGCCTATCTCAAGGCACTGGCCTGCGATCCGGTTTCAGCCTTCGGCGGTATTGTTGCGCTTAATAAAACACTTGATGAGGCTGCAGCCGAAGAAATCGTCAAGATTTTCACCGAAGTCATCATCGCACCAGACGCGACCGAAGGCGCACAGGCTATCGTTGCGGCCAAGAAGAACCTGCGTCTTCTGGTAACAGGTGGACTGCCTGACCCGCGCGCCAAAGGCATTGCGGCCAAGACAGTTGCTGGCGGCCTGCTGGTTCAGTCGCGCGACAATGGCGTCGTTGACGATCTTGATCTGAAAGTCGTGACCAAGCGCTCCCCAAGCGAAGCCGAACTCAACGACATGAAGTTTGCTTTCCGCGTTGGCAAGCACGTGAAGTCGAATGCTATCGTTTACGTTAAGAACGGCGCAACGGTCGGCATCGGCGCAGGCCAGATGAGCCGTGTAGATTCAGCTCGTATCGCTGCCCGCAAGGCTGAAGATGCAGCCGAAGCAGCTGGTCTTGCAGAGCCGCTGACCAAGGGCTGTGTTGTCGCTTCCGACGCGTTCTTCCCGTTTGCCGATGGTCTGCTGTCTGCTGTCCAGGCAGGCGCCACGGCGGTGATCCAGCCGGGCGGCTCGATGCGTGACGATGAAGTCATTGCTGCGGCTGACGAACATGGCATTGCCATGGTGATGACCGGTATGCGTCACTTCCGTCACTAATACAGCAATCTATATTGAGCGCAAAAGCCCCGGCAACACTATCTTGCCGGGGCTTTTTCTTTGAGTTCTTGGTAAGCTGGGTACATTTTCGCAAACGAAAGTGCATCCTATTAATTAGCCTGCAAATCTTATCAAAGAGGCGGGACAATCGCTCTAAAATACCCCTATTGCTTTCGTTTGATATTCATATTATTTCGATTAAGTTCATTTAACGTATAAATGAAATAAGGGATGTCAGTAAAAAAGCATTGGGAGTGCTGCAATACGGGCCTGAATTATGTTGAAGTGGCCACCTGCTCAAAAAGAGCACAGTGGCTTTTGGAGAGACGCATATATTCATTCGAAATTAGCGAAAATGGGTTGTAACGGACATACATATTCGCATCCTGACAAGATCTCTGCCATTCGAGCGGGAGGAGCATAGTAAATGACACAGTTCGTCGGTTCCATCGATCAGGGAACCACCAGTTCACGTTTTATCATTTTTGACCGGAACGGCGACATTATCGCCATGGACCAGCGAGAACACGAGCAGATTTACCCGAAGGCTGGCTGGGTGGAACACAGCGCCAATGAAATCTGGCGCAACACGCAGCATGCCATCGCCGCGACCTTGAAGAAAGCCAACCTCAAAGCTTCCGATATCGCATCGGTCGGCATCACCAACCAGCGCGAAACCACGCTTTTGTGGGACAGGAAAACCGGCGCACCGCTTTACAATGCCATTGTCTGGATGGACACACGCACAGACGAGCTGGTCGATCATTTTGTGAAAGATGGCGGCGCGGATCGTCTCCGCGATAAGACCGGACTGCCGATCTCGACTTATTTCTCAGGCCTTAAACTGCGCTGGATACTCGATAATGTTCCCGGTGCGCGCGAGAAGGCAGAAGCAGGCGATGCGCTGTTCGGCACGATGGATAGCTGGCTTGTCTGGAACCTCACCGGCGGCGCAGAAGGCGGCATTCACATCACCGACGTAACCAATGCGTCACGCACGCAGTTGATGGACTTGTCTACGCTCGAATGGGACGAGGAAATCCTGCGGCTATTCGATATTCCCGCAGCTTGCCTGCCGGAAATTCGTTCTTCCAGTGAAATCTATGGCGAGATTACCCTACCCGCGCTTGTCAATGTCAAGCTTGCAGGCATTCTAGGCGATCAGCAGGCAGCCCTTTTCGGTCAGGCCTGCCTTGAGCCAGGCGAAGCCAAGAACACCTATGGCACCGGCTGCTTCATGCTGATGAATACCGGCGAGAAACTGGTTCCATCCACCTACGGGCTTCTAACAACTATTGCCTATCAGCTTGGTGACCAAAAGCCGGTCTATGCGCTGGAAGGCTCCATCGCGATCACCGGCGCACTGGTGCAATGGATGCGTGATAATCTCGGCATCATCAAAACCAGTGGCGACATTGAAACACTGGCGCGCACCGTCGAAGACAATGGCGATGTCTATTTTGTTCCTGCCTTCTCCGGCCTTTACGCACCGCGCTGGGAAGATTCCGCGCGTGGCATCATTGCCGGTCTGACCCGCTTTGCAAACAAGGGCCATATTGCCCGCGCGGCACTCGAAGCAAGCTGCTATCAGGTCCGCGAAGTGCTGGAAGCCATGGTGAAGGACTCTGGTGTCGAAATCACCGAATTACGCGCCGATGGCGGCATGACCATCAACGAGCTTCTCATGCAGTTCCAGTCCGACATCCTGAATGTACCTGTCGTGCGTCCCAAGATCATCGAAACCACAGCACTTGGAGCAGCCTATGCAGCTGGTCTTGCCGTTGGCTACTGGAGATCGACAAACGACATTATCGAAAACTGGCAAGTCGGTCAGCGCTGGCATCCCAAGATGACATCAAAGGAACGAACCCGCCTGTTTACCTCGTGGGAAAAGGCCGTTCAGCGCTCGCTCAACTGGGTCGATTGAGGTTTATGAAACCGGCCGGATCAATCGGCCGTCGCATGATAGCAAAATATATTTTTAGACAGCCGGTGAGCGTTGCTGCCCACCGGACAGCTTTTCAGCATCAAATTATTCTCGGAGCAGATAATGAGTCATGGCTTTATCGGAGAGTTTCTCGGCACAATGGTGCTTATCCTACTGGGCGACGGCGTCGTCGCCAATGTGCTTCTCGCTAAATCCAAAGGTCAGAACTCTGGCTGGATTGTGATTACGGCAGGCTGGGGCTTTGCTGTTCTGTGTGGTGTCATGGTTGCGGTTTCAGCAGGTGCCGCAGGCCATCTCAATCCCGCTGTAACATTGGCCTTATATGCCGCAGGTACGTTTCCCGCTGTTGATGTACTGCCTTACATAGCCGCACAAATGCTTGGTGCTTTCGCAGGAGCGGTAC
Source organism: Brucella sp. HL-2 (assembly GCF_025846885.2). Taxonomy (NCBI): domain Bacteria; kingdom Pseudomonadati; phylum Pseudomonadota; class Alphaproteobacteria; order Hyphomicrobiales; family Brucellaceae; genus Brucella; species Brucella sp. HL-2. The sequence goes on from NZ_JAOYTK010000021.1 coordinate 51,545, forward strand.
TCGTTTATCTTGCCTATTTACCCCATTGGAAACCCACTGAAGACAAGGGTATCAAGCTTGCTGTTTTCAGCACAGGCCCGGCCATCCGCAACATCCCGGCCAATTTCATCACTGAAATCATAGGCAGCTTCGTGCTTGTATTCGTGGTCATTGCCATTGGTGCAAAGGCTGTTGGTGCAACAGGCGTACTGGGTCCGCTGATGGTCGGCCTGCTTGTCTGGGCGCTTGGCGTTTCGCTGGGCGGCCCCACCGGCTATGCAATTAATCCAGCGCGCGACCTCGGGCCACGCATTGCGCATGCTCTCTTGCCCATTCCGGGTAAAGGCGGTTCGGATTGGTCCTATGCCTGGGTGCCCGTTGCAGCACCCGTAGTTGGCGGGCTTGTCGCCATTGCCTGTGCCAAAGCCGCAGGCATGATGTGAGCGTTTAAAAGCAGCGCGCTTGGCGCGCTGCGTTCCTTATCTGTCCGCAGGATATGGGGTTCTCGCAGTCAGCACCAAACCAACGGCAAAAAACAATACCAATACCGACATACCCAATGCCGCTGAATGCGTGAGTGCCGTAACACTTGCCACCAGGAACGGGCCGAGGAAGCTGGTCGCTCTTCCGGCCAACGCATAGATGCCAAAATATCGACCCGACTCTTCCGGCTTGATACTGCGTGCGAACCACGAGCGGGATGACGCCTGCACCGGGCCAAAGGCCGCCCCCATCATGATGCCGTAAATCAGATAGGCATGCTCGGCAGCGGTCGCGAACAATCCCTGAGCGGCCGTATACTCCAGTGCCACCATGCCAAACAGCATGTAATCCTTTCCAGTCGAAACAATGCCGATGGAGGCGAGAAACAGCAATACGAGTGAAATCATCACGATCACTTTGGAGCCAAAACGCGCATCCATGCGGCTCGCAACAAGGCAACTGAAAATCGCCATGACATTGGTTATCATGCCGAAAAGACCGATCTCCGTGATCGACCAATGGAACATTGATGCGGCATAGCCTGCACCCAAGGCAATGATGGCATTGACGCCATCCTGATAAATCATGCGGGCAATCAGAAACCGTGCAACGCCTGGACGCTTGCGTACTTCGCCCAATGTCGCCTTTAACTCCGACAGACCTTTGCCAAGCGCCTGTCGCAGAGGCTTTCCACGCGCCTGATCGGGTGTGAACAAAAACATCGGCAGAACGAAAATCAGATACCAGATGGCGGAAATCGGCCCCGTGATACGGGCATCTTCTCCCTGGACCGGGTCCAGCCCAAAGAGGGGTTTCATACCGATGATCGTTTTGCCTGTTTCAGGTGAAGCCGCAAGACAAAAGACGACGAAGATCAAAACAATCATGCCGCCCAGATAACCAAGTCCCCAAGCGAGATTGGAAACTCTGCCTATATCCTCACGCGGCACGAGACGTGGCATCATGGAATCGTTGAAGACAATAGAAAATTCCGCAGAAACCATCGCTATGCTGAAGGCAAGTAATACCCAGAACAGATTGGCTCCGGGTACTGCAAACCAAAGCGTCATCAGACTGACGATCTTGAGAACCGCAAAGAACGCGATCCAAGGCTTTCGCGCACCGGTCTGGTCGGCAATAGAACCCAGAATGGGTGATAGAATTGCGATGGCAAAGCCTGCCGCAGCAAAGCCATAGCCCCAGGCAATCTGCCCCGCCTCAGGCGTTTCAGCCATGCGTGAAATGAAATAAGGGCCGAAGATAAAAGTGATGACAACTGTAAAAAAGGGCTGTGCCGCCCAGTCGAAAAATATCCAGCCCCATACGCCGCGTCGAGAAGCATAGCCTCTCGCGCTCACAGATTGATCGCTCAATGAATTGCTCCTTGCCCCCGATGCTTGAAGCTGCTCCTTCATAATTAAGCTGGACCTTATACTGCGCTGCTAAAGCCCACAATAAACAAAAAGGGGCGACCGAAGCCGCCCCTTTAACCCAGAGTTGTCGTGGCTTACTGAGTTAAATCAGACATAAGCCCCGCAGCAACGGCCAGCCGAGACACGGTCAGATCACCGCCCTCGGTCAAAGCGACCATACGGTTCTTGACCTGATCGATGCGTGCTGCATCTTCAGCGAACCATGTTGCCGCCGGATCCTTATCCTTCCCGTGCTTCTTGAGCGCTGCAATCGTGATACCACGTGCCGCTTGCGTGATCGTATCGCTCGCACGCGACAATGCCAGACCGTCATAATAATCTGTGACGGGGATGGTACGTGCCGCTTCCTCAATACGACCGATGCGGAAGGCTTCCGAAACACCAAAATAGGTCTTGGCGGTCGCCACCAGATCAGCAGACGCAAGATGCGCAATCAAAGCAATATCTGGCATGATGCCTGCAAGCTGCAGATTGGCCAGACGCTGAGCAAGCTTCTCAGGCGCGCCCTTCTCGACGAAGGCTGCCTTGTCTGCCTGTACGGCCTCGATGAGGTAGTCTGGCATCAGGCCATCGAAGCGTGGCTCAAGAGCTGCACGTGCCGTCGTGATCGTGTTCACTAGTTCTGTGAGATTGGCTCGCGTTGTATCGTTGCGGAGCACCCAAGCGGTGGTCGACAGCAGCATTTCACCAACCAGATGATAGAACTGGTTCTGCACATCGCCCGTCACCTTGTTATCAAGCGCATCGATGGCATCATAAATCGCATTGATCTCGAAGCCATCACGCACTGCCACATAAGCCCGCACGATATCGGCAGCCGACTTGCCCGTCGTATCAGCCAGACGGCTGATGAAGGTGATGCCCCCACGATTGATGACATCATTAGCCAGCAAAGTAGCAACAATTTCCCGCTTCAGACGGTGGTTGGAAATTTCCTCGGCATAGTTTTTGACCATGCGCTTGGGGAAATAACCGAATAGCAGCTGATCAAAATAAGGCTCGTCCGGAAGCCTGCTTGCTACCAGATCATCCGATAACGACAGTTTGGCATAGGCAAGCAACACAGCAAGTTCTGGACGTGTCAGCGGTTGACCAGATTTCTGGCGTTCATTCAGAAGCGCATCCGAAGGCAGATACTCAACCTTGCGGTCAAGCAGCTTTCGGGTTTCCAGCTCGGCCATGAAGCGTGCCTGATAAGGCAGCTCTGTAAGGCCCTGACGTTCGCTCAAGGAAAGCGCGAGCGGCTGCAGATAATTGTTACGCAGCACCAGCTCCGAAACCTCATCTGTCATGCTTACCAGCAGCTTGTCGCGTGCAGGACGCTTCAACTTACCCGAACGCATTGCCGCGGCCAGTGCGATCTTGATGTTGACCTCGACGTCCGAGCAATTCACGCCTGCTGAATTGTCGATAGCGTCGGTATTGCTGCGGCCGCCAGTAAGCGCATATTCGATACGGCCGCGCTGCGTGACGCCAAGATTTGCACCTTCGCCAATCACCCGCGCCCGCACTTCAGAACCCGTGATACGAATTGCATCATTGGCTCGGTCACCAACCTGAGCATCCGTTTCCGCCGTCGAACGGATATAGGTACCAATGCCGCCGAACCACAGAAGATCGACCTGCGCCTTCAGGATCGTCGTCATAATCTCCTGAGGCGATGCTGTGGTTTTGCTAAGGCCGATAGCTTTTGCAGCTTCTGCCGACAGCGTAATCGTCTTCTGGCTGCGACTATAGACGCCACCACCAGCCGAAAGCTTCGAACGATCATAATCCTGCCAGCTTGAACGCGGCAGATCGAACAGACGCTTGCGCTCTGCAAAACCGTCTGCAGGAACCGGATCGGGATCGATGAAGATGTCGCGATGATCAAATGCGGCAACAAGCCTGATCTGCTCCGACAACAACATACCATTACCGAACACGTCGCCCGACATATCGCCCACACCCGCAACCGTGAACGGCTCGGTCTGAATATCCTTGTCGAACTCACGGAAATGCCGCTTCACGGCTTCCCATGCTCCACGCGCGGTAATCGCCATGCCCTTGTGGTCGTAACCGGCAGAGCCGCCCGATGCGAAAGCATCGTCCAGCCAGAAATCGTGCGCCTGACTGATCGCGTTAGCCGTATCCGAGAAGGTAGCTGTGCCTTTGTCGGCAGCAACAACAAAATAAGGATCGTCATTGTCATGACGCACGACTTCCGCAGGCGGCACAACATCATTGTCATGGATGTTATCGGTGACCGACAGAAGCGTAGAGATGAAAACCTTATAGGCATCACGACCGGCTTCGAACACCGCATTGCGATCACCACCAACCGGCAGACGCTTCGGATAGAAGCCGCCCTTGGCACCCACTGGCACAATCACCGCATTCTTGACCTGCTGGGCCTTCACAAGGCCCAGGACTTCTGTGCGGTAATCCTGTGCTCGGTCTGACCAGCGTAGGCCACCGCGCGCAACAGCGCCAAAGCGAAGGTGAACGCCTTCCACTTCAGGACCATAAACAAAGATTTCGCGATATGGACGCGGATCAGGCAGCCCTTCCACAAGCCGTGGATTGAGCTTGAACGCAAAGGTCACGCGTGGCTTGCCTTCGCCATCCGGCTGATAGGCATTGGTACGTAACGTGGCTTCGATCAGATTACGGAAACGACGCAGTATCTGGTCGTCATCAATGCTCGGTACTCCGAGCAGTGCCGTTTCGATACCATCAACCAGCTTCTTTTCTGCAGATTCGCGACGCTTGGCCGGTGGGTTAAAGCGCAAGTCAAACAGCGAATAAAGGTCGCTGGCGATTTCTGGATAGCGGTTTAATGCGGCTGCGATAAAGCCCTGCGAATAGGCGATACCTGCCTGTTGCAGATAACGGCCATAAGAGCGCAGGATCATGATCTGGCGCGCGGTCAGACGTGCTGTCTGCACCAGTGCGTTATAGCCGTCATTATCCGCCAGCCCATCCCAGACATTGCGGAACACATCTTCCAGCATCTCGCCATCGTCAGACAGATCGACCGGAGCACCATAGGCGTTCACAAGCTGCATATCATGGACATAGACCGGAGCGCTGTCTTTGCCTGCTTGCGGCAAATCAATGGTCTGCTCACTGACGACACGGAAGCCCATGTTTTCCAGAAGCGGCACCCGCTGCGACAACACAACCGGCGCACCATGATGATAAAGCTTCAGCGAAACCGCATCCGGCCCATCGGTGCGATAGCGATAGAAGTCCACGAAAAGCGGTGCCTCGGCACTGAGGCCAGCTATGCGCTCTGCGTCAATCAGGGCTTCAGATGCAGTGAAGATTTCTCGATAAGATTGCGGGAAGCTTGCAGCTAATGCGACAGTCTTCGCATCCGCACTATCCGAGCTTTCGCGCACCGCGTCTTCCCAAGTGCGCACGATGGCACGCACTTCCGCCTCCAGTTCTTCGCGATCCACATGTGGCGTCGAGCGCTCATGACGGCGGATGACGAACTGCACACGGGTCAGGCCGTTTTGCAGAAAAACCGGATGGAATTCGAAGCTGTCACCACTGTAAATCTCGACGAGATAACGACCGATCTTCTCACGCACGACCGAGTCATAACGGTCACGCGGGATGTAGACCAGCACAGTTGCGAAGCGGCCAAAGCGATCAAGGCGCGGAACGGCGCGCACACGCGGACGCTCACCCAATGCCAGGATCAATTCGGCATTGGCCGTCAGGCTTTCCGTATCGATCTGGAAAAGCTCATCGCGTGGATACTCTTCAAGTACATTGATAAGTGCCTTGCCCGAATGGTCTTCGCGGTTAAAGCCGAGATGCTTGATAACTGCGTCGGCTTTGGAGCGAATGAAAGGAATACCCGCGACCGAGCTCGTGTAGGCAACGGAGGTGAACAGTCCGACGAGACGAAGTTCGCCGATGGCTTCACCTTTCGGACCAAAAATCTTCACGCCGACATAATCAAGATAAGACCGGCGATGGACCAGCGAAAGCGAATTTGCCTTGGTCACGATCAGCGGTTCATTGCTGTCGAGGAAGTCAGTGATTTCGCGTGGTGTCACCGTGTCGTCGTCATCCTTGCGGAGGATACGCACTTCGCTGTCGTTCAGGATACCCAGTGTTTCCTTGACAGGAACCAGTTCGCGGTTGTCACCCTTGCCCTTGAAGGTCAGCTCACGCATGCCGAGGAAGATGAAACGATCATCGCGCAGCCATTCGAGAAAGGCGATTGCTTCCGGCATTGCGGCATTACCCGTCAATTCCTGAACCCGCTTGTAATCGGCGATAGCGCCATCAAGGCGCTTCATCATCGGCTTCCAGTCGCTGACAGCGGAACGGACTTGTCCGAGCACACGCTTGATCGCGGCGGTCAGATTAGCTTTCGCCTGCTTGTCGAGTGCTGGCAGATGAATCTGCACAAGGCTTACGCGCTCAACGCCCTTGGCGGGTGCGAGCTGCGATGCTTCGCCTAGAATTGTGAGGTCGTCTTTTTCCCGCTCGATATCGAAAACCGGGTGCACGACCATAAAAATCTGGCTGACATGATCGTTCAGCTCACCCATGATTGAGTCGAGCAGGAACGGCATATTGTCGTTGACGATGGTGATGACGCTGACGGGGCGACCATGGCGTTCGATGCTGTTATCGACGCTGATAATACTCTTGCCCTTACGATAGGATTGAAGCGCCTCGTAGCCATATTGGGCAGATTTATCGAGCGCTGCAGCATCGTAGGCCGCAAGATCTTCGGGCGGAGCCCATTCGAAGAGAAGCTGCGAAAACGCGGTTAGCGCCTTTGACTTTCCTCCCTTCCTCTCCTCCTTGCTTGCCTTGGAACCTTTAATTTTGCTCGACCGATCCTGCTTTGCAGTCACGTCGGATACTCCTGTCATGATGGCAATGCGCGCCAAACTAGCAGATTGGGTATCCGTTTCGATGACAAATCGTTGAAAACAACCAAAAATTTCCGTGAAAGTCAGAAAACTCGCATCTAATCCATTTAATTTGGAACAAAACTTCGAAAACTCTCCGGGAAATTTCGAAATATGCCGTTTCGCTTCGCGTCAATCACACTTCAGGTGACACAACAGGTTTACGTAAGCGTCATAACAGCTAAATTTTGCCACAAATCAGGGGCGAATCTGAGCCGTGAAAATCCCGATCAAAGCTCGATCAAATGATCGTCCAGCTCGTTGATATCATTGTCACCAGCGGGGAAATGTTTCTCCAGCAACAAGCCTGCCTGACCAATGGCCAATACGAAACCTTCGGCTACTTCCTTGCGTGAAGCATGATGGATGAGGGTTGCAACAATCCCGTTCCATTCTTCCTGCTCGACCCGCGCGTGAATGCCTGCATCGGCGATAACCTCGGCGTAATGCTCCGCTATAGAGACAAAAAGCAGGATGCCGGTGCGGTGTTCTGTGATGTGCACATTGCGCGCTAAAAACTGCTGCAATGCATTGAGATGGGCGCGTTTATAGCGAATGCGGCGCGGTACCAGCAACATACGGATCGAAGGCAGAAACCAGAGAACCAGCATCGCCGAAATGAAAGCCACCAGAATAGCGAGGCCAAACATCGGTAGCCGGATATCGAACCAGTACCAATGCGCGAGAAATGCAAGAATGACCGAGGTTATGAGAATGCCGCAGGTTGCAACGAAGCCCGCAGCAAAGAAATAATCATCACTGGAACGCGCCAGAACGGCATAGATTTCGCCGCTCGTATTGGCCTCGGCATCGCGGATCGCATGAGCGATACGCTTGTGATCTTGTCCGCCGATTAGGTTTTTACCTGTCACAGATTCCTCCCCTACCAGCTACCCGAAGCGCCGCCGCCGCCTGACGAACCACCGCCGCCAGAAAAGCCGCCACCGCCACTACCGCCTGATGACCATCCACCGCCACCGCCGGAGAAACCGCCGCCGCCAGACCCGCCGCGTGAGTTGAAATCGACCACCATACCCAGCCAGCGATACTTACCGGGACCGATCTTGCGCCCAAAGATTGGCGTCAGGATCGCCATGCCAAAGCCTCCGAAGAAGATCAGGCACCAAAAAGTGATGAAAACGACAAAAATCCAATCGACGTCGTCGGAACCAGAACTTGTCTGAACGTTGCGTTTTGCACGCGCTTCAAGCTCAGCTGCATCACCGGAAAGCACCGACAAAATCCCGTCAACGCCTTGAACCACACCACCGGAATAATCTCCGGTGCGAAACGCCGGAATGATCGTACCATTGATGATGACGCTCGAAAGCGCATCCGTCATCGTGCCTTCGAGGCCATATCCGACCTCAATGCGCACTTTTCGATCATTGGGTGCTACGACCAGCAGGATGCCATTATTTTCCTGGCGTTGACCCAGCGCCCAGGCCCTGAACAAGCGATTGGAATAGGTTTCGATATCCTCGCCGTTCAGGCTCGGAACCGTCACCACCACCACTTGATTGGACGATTTCGCTTCAAAATCGGCGAGTTTTTGCGTGAGTTGCTGCCGTGCTGTCGGGTCAATAATACCGGCTGCATCAACCACGCGCCCGGTCAAAACTTGCGCAGGCTTTGCCGTGTCCTGCGCATTTGCACCCACCGCCGCAAAGACCGCGAACAGAAGCGCGACAAAAGCAAACAGGTTTCGCAGCCGGTTCAGGCCGCGAAACGCCGCACGCATGGGAAGCAAAGCTGCCACGGAAAACCCGATCAATTGTTAAAGTTGACCTGGGGTGCTGTCTGGCTTCCCGCATCCGCACTGAATGTCTGCATCGGCGCAGCATCGCGGTACCAGATCCATGTCCAGATCATCGTCGGCATGGTGCGGATCGCCGTATTATATACACGTACCGCTTCGATATAATCCCGGCGCGCTACGGCAATACGGTTTTCGGTGCCTTCCAGCTGCGATTGCAACGCGAGGAAATTCTGGTTGGCTTTGAGGTCGGGGTAGCGCTCTACAACCACCATCAGGCGTGAAAGCGCGCTGGTAAGGTTGGCCTGATTATCCTGAAACTGCTTGAAGAGTTCAGGGTTTTTGAGCGTTTCCGGCGTAATCTGCACCTGTGTCGCCTTGGCACGCGCATCAATTACCGCCTGAAGAGTTTCCTTTTCATGAGCGGCATAGCCCTTCACGGTTTCGACCAGATTAGGCACGAGATCGGCGCGGCGCTGATACTGGTTCTGCACTTCGCTCCATGCAGCCTTGGCCTTTTCTTCATTGGTCGGAATGGTGTTAAAGCCACAGGCCGAAAGTAGCGGCACAAGGACCGCAAGCCCAAGAGCTATGAAAATGCGGCGACCCAATATTGAAAGTGAGAAAGAACGGATAGCGGTCACGGCCGACATGGTGTTCTCCTGAAAAAGGCGCCTTCTAAGCGCCTGACTAATTCTTCTTGAGCCCGCATATCTGTGTTCACGAGAATGCGAGCCGTCAAATCAATAAGATAGACGAAATTTGCTCGTCGTCCAGCCCGTTTACCGAAAGCAACCAGAGGCTACGTGAAAGCTGGCTTCAAGCATTTCACCGACGATTCAAATCGGGGAGAAAGCTCAGTCATTATTAGGATGTTGACTTAGTCAACATATTGGATATTGATTGTATCAACATACGGAGGCGCCGCACGTGGCGTAAAGAGGCATGAAACAGACGGACAACCAAACCGACATCGGCACGTTGCGTGCCTTCAACCGTACCTACACCCGCCGCCTCGGCTTGCTGAATGCACATCTCGACAACAGCCCGTTCACGCTGACCGAAGCGCGCATTCTCTATGAGATCGCGCACCGCCCGGCGCCTACAGCGGCGGACATCATGCGCGCTCTCGATCTCGACCGTGGCCAACTCAGCAGGACGCTCAAGCGCTTCTCCGAACGTGGATTGATCGAAACATCGCAGCATCCCGAAGGCGGGCGCAGCCGTCCGATACAACTGACGGAGATGGGACGGAGAACATTTGCAGCATTGGAACGAAACACCTGCGAGGCCGTGGGCGAACTGCTCGATGAATTGCGACCGGATCAGCGCAAGGACCTGCTGACGGCGGCAGGAACGATCACGCGCTTATTCGACAAACAAGAGCGTGCTGAAGTGCAGCTGCGTAACTTGCGTCCTGGCGATCTGGGTTGGATCATCCATCGGCAGGCTGTGCTCTATACGGATGAATACGGTTGGAACAGCGACTACGAGGCACTCGTCTCCCGTATCATAGCCGATTTCATGGAATCCTTCGATCCAGACCACGATGCCGCGTGGGTGGCCGAAACCGATGGACGCATCGTGGGATCGGTATTTCTGGTACGAGGCGACAGACCGAAACTGGGCAAGCTACGCCTGCTCTATGTAGAACCGGAGACGCGAGGCTCTGGCGTAGGCGCCAAGCTTGTGAACACTTGTATTGAACATGCGCGCAAGGTCGGCGATGACCGCCTCACACTATGGACGAACGATATATTGAAGGCAGCCCGGCGTCTTTATGAACGAGCTGGTTTCCGACTTATCGACGAAAAGCCACACCATTCTTTCGGTGCAGATCTCATTGGCCAGACATGGGAGCTGGATCTCTAAAGCATGTCACAGTTAAATGGATTCATTTAACGTTCGCGAACATGCGACAATCAAAAGAATCTAGAGCGAGCACCATGGGTGCGATTAAACGCGACCCGCTCTAGGCTCCAAACCCAATTAAACATTTGATCAAATTACTTCTTCATGATTCACTCTCCTGATAACGGGAGTTTTGGAGCATGGCAGGAGAATTCTGGCTTGATGATCGGCAATGGGCAGT
>NZ_JAOYTK010000022.1:0-59865 GCF_025846885.2 Brucella sp. HL-2
TGCTACCGTGCTGTGTTGTATAAATGTCACACTCCCCTACTGTATCATGTAATTTTTTTATAGTCAACCGTTTTATTTGCTATTTTTGTAATTTTTTTATTTATTTTTGTTTGCTTTTGCAAATTTTGTTAGTTTTTCGGCTTTTTTGCCGATTTTGCCTCTTTTTTCAGTCAATACTCCCCCGGATCGGCCTTCACTCCGTTTTGTGGCCTGCGGGTTGCTGTCATCTGCTATTCTCTTGCTCCTTTCATGTTTAATTTATAGCTGTAATTTTTTTATAGGTCAAACGGTTTTTGTAACTTTTATTATTTTTTTTATTTACAGATTTTCATTTGTAATTTTTTTTATAAAAGTGCGACTGTAACTATAGGTCATGTATTCATGGCTGATTTTATGGAGACAATCTCGTGAATGAAAAAGAAACAAAACTAAAATACGTTGTCGTTTAAAACGCTGGCTATGCAAAAGAGTGTAGTTAGGAGTGTGGGGGGCTTAAAATGCGTTCAAATTCCCTACCCGTGATCGAAAACAAAGCAATTAATTACCAATACTATGCAGCAGAAAATGTCCGCTCAGCTATTAAAGGGAAATCTTCGGATGTGAGGGAGTTCTATCAAGAGAGAGCCTCCCTCTATGCGAGGGAGGCCAGAAAGTACCTCTTTATGTTGATTGATGAAATGAAGTGATTCATCCGGTTTCCGCCTTCTGGAGGTTTCCAGAATTACAACAGCGAAAAAACTTGATGCGATAATACCTAAGCTAAAGGCTGATCAAAGCCAGTAAACAAAAAAAGCCGTCTCAGCGAGACGGCTTTTTCTTCATGTCTGCGGGTCGAGAAACCTACTCAAAATCCTCATGCCGCCGACCGCGAAGAACGCGGCATAATCAGCATTTCTGCTGGAATGCGCCATGCTTTGCTGATGCGGTAGACAGCATCAATATTGAGGCCGCGCTTACCTGCAAGAATTTCTGAGGTACGGGAACGCGATCCCAAAATGCTCGAAAGCTCCACCTGCGAGTGCCCCATTTCTGTCATAGCCAGTCGAAGCACTTCAACAGGCGATAAATCGTCATCTAACTTGAAATTCCGGCTCTCGTAGTCTTCGACAAGAATTGCCAGCACTTCCAGTTGGTCGGCCTCTGCCGTCCCTTCCGGTGCATCCCAAAGTGCCTCTATCTCTTTTAGGGCGCGCTTGTGGTCTTCATCGTTCCTAATCGGATGAATGTTCATGATCTGCCTCTCGTCTCTAAAATAACGATACGGTTAGAGCGTCGATCCGGTCATACTCGGCATGGGTTCCGAGAAATTTCACGAATGCAATTCCGCTGCCGAACTTGAAGGCGACAATCAGACGATAGCTGCCTCCAGCAACCTCAAAGCGGATACGCTCACGATTCAATACCTTCGCCTTCGGAAAAGCGGCCTGAACATCAGCCGTACTTGTCCAATGCGAGCCTCTCGTTACCTTCACCCAAAAATCCAGCGAGGATCGCGTTTCTGGATGCTTGGTCACGAAGGCACCGATGGTACTTTGGGCAATGATCCTCATTTGCAAATACTAACATGTTCCCACAAACGGAACAACTATTATGTTTCGTATTTGGGAACGTTTCCTTATTTTTTATGTCGCTCTCACGACAATGCTATCAATACACCTTATGTAGATTATGTGGCTCGTCTACGTTTCACCAAATGATGACCCATTCTTGTGTCTTCTGGTAAACTCTCACGAAGAGCCGAAAGCGATACGTATTTACAGCACGCATAGCAAAAGCAAATGCGTCCACCAGTATCTGATGAAAACCCCCTATATACCAATTCGCTCTGCGAACCGCATTCTGGATTAGGGCACGCAAGGTCAGGTGCAGCGATCATCCCAAGTCGTATTCGGCTTTCCATTGATCCTGATGGATCAAGAACAAGAAGCCATTCCCGTACTCTCTTAATCCAGTTTGTCAGCGTGAAAGCTTTTACCCCAAGAATGGAGGCTGCGGACGTGACCGTTTTATATTGAGCAAGCAACTTAAAAAATAACGGCAGATCAATCTTGTTAATACGTGCTCTTGCAAATGGAGTGCCTGTTGCCCGTGTGAATATCGAACGGCAGTCGTAACACTCGAAAAGCATCCTGTTCGGCCTATCCGTCTGTGGGCGCTGCCGCAATGCTGTTGCCCCACTGCGACAATGCGGACAAAACCTCGGCGGTTCTTCTGAACTTGTATAAATTTCGTCAAAAACCGCCTGTAAATAATTCGACAAAACAGTGTCTTCGGCTTCTGGTATTTGCCGTTTCTTAGTGTCTATATAAGGCGTCAAAGGATCATGATCTAAAATCCGAACACGCTCCGGTGCATCACCGCTGATTGCCTCTCCTAACCACGCCTTATTTGGGATTCCGACCATTCTTTACTCTTTGCGTAAAACAAAATGCATTTTATATTCCTCTAAAACTTCGCATATCAGTCAGGTTTTTTAGGGATAAGTAGCCAGCGTGTTCCAGCACGCTGGCTACATTTAGGATAATTAACATATTTTATTTTATATTTAAATCTTTTATGGATTTCTTTATAAAAAAACTAACAAAAAATTTGCGCGTATTTAAGTGCCTTCGCGCATAATTATATCTGATATGATACTCCCAACCGCACGGGATGCCGTTCCTGTAATGATTTTCTTCTCTCGTATGAGATCGCGAGAGACGCGCTCATTGGACAATGCGGAAAGGTATTTTTCAGACATACTGATATGCGTATTTGGAAAACTATTACTGCGCAGCCAGTTCATAATATCTTGCCTATCAAGCTCGGACTGGTGCCGTAATCGTGCGCGAGCCGCAGTGAAGCGGTTGTTCATTATCGTGGTATCGATATGCGACCAATCACTTAAACGAGCAACGTCAGTAGCCTGCCTTGCACTGGCTGCACTATTAATAGCAGACTGATAATAGCTGGTATGGCTCTTAAGAGATGCAAAATCACCATCCAGCTTGGAATAAACCAAGTCATCATTGAATGTTGTTTGGCTATATTCGTCCACCGTTTCGCTAAGGTTTTCCAAGCGCTCACGGATCGCGTTGTAAAGTGCATCAGGATCAATAGAAAGCCAACGCTGTAATGCTTCACGGCGCATCCTTTCAGCCCCGATCTTGTTCAATGCTGCTTCGCGTTCGCTTGTCGGAAGCGGCTTAACCATCGCATAGTGCATCAGTCGCATGTTTTCGACGGTTGGCATATTTCCGGTATAATAAGCCGTGTAGCGCACAACGGCCACATCGCCAGATTTGGTTCCGCCTGACTTGGTGCCTACAATCAACGTAAACTCCCCGTCTCGCTGACCGGCCAAATCGTTATAGCTCAAGCGATTTGTCACTTCTAAGCTGATATTGCTATCTCGTTTGAAGTTGCCGCCAATACGACCACGTTCAAAGGATAGAGAACCTTCCTTGAAGAAGAACGCATTCCCGGCTGCACCTGACAGTTTCTTGTATGTGTCGGATTCTTCGCCGCCAGTCGTGCGCCCGATATGGCGCAAGTTGGTGTTTTCAAAGGTTGCCTCACCTTCTTCGCGGTTGGCCTTCAATAGTGAATTGTAGTCCTGAACACCGAAAGTCATGGAGAACCCATAAGCTCGCGCCTGCGCAGGCGCGACAGCAAAGCCCATTGTGACATAATATCCGTACTCATCGAGGACCACGGGAAGCGGGATATGAGCATTTGACGGTCGCGCATCAATCGTTTTCCGCACAACGCCCTCAAACGGTACGTTGAGCATTTCGCCCATCAAACTCTTAATTGCAGTGACCGCCATCTTGCCAAGCTGCTCCATAGACGAGCTGGAGCGCGTGAGCGCTGGCAATGTCACATAGAGAATACGCCTGTTAAACGCCACGTCACGGAAATCAATCTCGCCCAAGTCTACATTGTAGATATGGCCATAACTGAATGTGAGATCGTTCGTAGCGCGCACGAGCTGCATGGTGATGTAACCAAACTGCTCATTCACCTTATCGCGAGACTGACCAAGCTTTTCAGGCTCACTGTTTCCAAATTTCAATGCATCTTCTGATGCACGAGTGCCCACATCTGCTAATTTTTTCTGGAAATCACTATCATTAGCGGAAATCTCATTCTCGACAATTCGCTGACCAAGAACAGCATAAAACGCTTGATCAATATCGCGCCGGGCTTCAATCAATCTGGCTTCTGCGTCTTTCCTATCCGCCTCTGATTGACCCGCCTGCGCCGCGTCAAAGTCATTTTCAGCTTTTTGCAGCTTATCTTTGAGAGCTGAGCCACTAACAAGCTTCAAATATTTGATATTAGCGTCCGCAACGTCCTTTGCCGAAAGTGCCCTGACCGGCCAAGGCTTAGTCGGACGTGCGCCAGAATAGCCCGGCAGAGTAACCAGAAACTGCCCGATCTGCCCCATAAAGCGCGATTTAAGCGTCTGCCAGTCTCTGAATGTCTTGGGATTGTTTGGATCGTTCAAAGTCAGGGGCTTGCCATTATCTTGAATAATGATGCCAAAATGGAAAAGGTTTTCAATGTTCTCAAGCAGGTAGAAATTGCCAAGCAATTGCGGACTGAAAAGCACATAGCCCCGGCTTTCCAGAAAGCTCAAAGGCTCCATAATCGCATGAAGAAATGCTTCGGCGCGGTTAGACCAAATGTCTGACTTGCCGGTCGATCCGCCACTTAATAGCGAAATCATCAACTCTGCCTTCTGGCTCGGCACACCGCCAGCCAGAGGATTATATGTGTTGGACGATTTAGCCTCATTCGGCCCAAATGGATCTCGCCCGGCCATAAGGTAATTCAGGATGAGAAAGTCTTCCTCACGCCCCATAAGCCGGGCAATGCCAAGCATCTGCTTATAGGTCTTAGGATCGGCTTTTCCGTCCACAAGGATCATGCCGCTATCAAGCATGAGCGAATTGTGGAATAGGCCCATAATTTCTTCGGTTTTACCGGAGCCGGTAGTACCTATCACCAATCGGTGAGTCTTCAGGTCATTCGCTTCCGCCCAAACTTCCTGCACCCTACCTGCACTGTCTGGAAACTCGGCTCCGAGATAGTACTCACCCACCCCACCCTTTTTTCCTTCCTGCGTAGCATCGAGAAAAGGGCGACCGAATTTTCTTTTCAGATATTCATTTGCATAAGCGGGAACCCGATAAGGAGCGCGCCATTTGCGCTTCTTATAATTATTGAAAATCAGCAATGTCATACCGAGAAACGCTATGATCAACTCCGCAACAAGCGGCAAAAAGCTTGTTAACAGGATCAGCGCCGCAATAATGTAGGTCCAGAGCTGAATCTTACGTGGATCATCAAGCACGTCTTCAACGCGCTTATGCCAAGGCAAAACATTAGCGCGATATTTTGGCGCTAGTACCTCGTCGCGCCTGTCGAGACCGGCTGTATTGAAGTCTTTCGCCATTGCTGCCTCCAAAAAAAGCCTGCCACATGACATGACAGGCTTTAGAATACTGTGGAAATTAGTTCGTGGCTGTGTTGGTGATGAAGCCAACAATAACAGCGATGATCGTGAGCAATCCGCCGATAATCAGACCAGCAACAGAGCGGCCTGTGCTTTCACGCGACTGTTCATCCTGCGATGCCTGATATAGCTTGTAACCGGAGATACCGGCCAAGAGCAGGCCGATCAAACCAAATACGATAATGACGACATTCGCTCCCTTGCCTAAGCCGCTCTCGATGCTGTCAGTATTCAGGTTCGATGCAGACGCTTTTTCACGCGCCTTTTTCAAAATATCCAAAGGTGCTGATACATCAACGTCCTGTGCATTAACGTCGACCGGCATAAACAATGCCACCATTAAACCACACATAAACTTGTCGTAATGTGAGCGAATAATACCGGCTGATCTGATAAAATTTTTCATTTTCTCTCTCCTTAAAAGAATAGGAACTATTGGACTTTGTTATTTCGTCTGGTTTCTTGCTCTGCAATGTAACGGGCATACTCACCCATCAGATGCTGCGCTATTTCCGTGACCACGCCACTCTCATGTGACGATGAAAACTTGCGCTCAAATTGCCTGTAAAGAGACACGGCGGTTCCGTGAGGGTATAGAGCGCCCAAGAAGCGCAGCGCCTGCTTTACGGGCAAATTCTCATACAAAGCATCGCGGATTAAGCGATCCTCTTTCTTAGTCGTCAGCGCCCACAGTGTTGTTGGGCCTAGACGGTTGTTTAATGTGATCCAGTGTTCGCGATCCGACAGCTTGTAGCGCGCCAAGAAATTAGCGCCGCGCTCGCCCGGCCCATGCAGATAGCGCGTCATTTCATCCATGACGGCACTGGAGAAGCCGAACGTTTCCTGCATTTCCTTACGGGCTTGAGCATTTTCGGCATTCAGGATGAAAATGGTCGAAGCCATATCATTGATCTGTTCAAAATCGCTGACCAACTGAGAAACAAGAATGATTTCTAAGCCCCATTTACGGCCTTCACGCGCATCAGCCATGATCATAGAACGAATATTGGTGCTACCATTCGTCAGGTGATATTCGTCCATGCAGAGCCGCTTAAAGACTTCCTGCATCGAGCTATATTGTTTACGCCAATATTCAAGGTAAACAGATTGAACATGACGCGGCATACATTCCGAAACGGCATTTAGCTCTCGCGTATTGCCTGCGATTTTCGAGACAAATAGCTGCCGGGCAAGCATATACATGAGTGTATTGTTGCGGCGCGCATTAGCTGATCGGTCGCGCTGTATGACTTCCTGCAAGTCAATGGAAATAACCCGTGCCACGTCAAGGTCGAGCGCGGTATGGCTCGCAAAAAGCGGATAGCTTTCAATTGCCGCCATAACCGAGTTTTGGGCTTCACGTACCGCGTCCGTACCAAAATCATTGACAGTTTGCGGTTCCGATAAAACCTTAACAATGTCACTCAAAACCGGCACAGCGTAACGCTGTGCGCGAATAGCGTGAGTGAACATGCTATGTTCTGCTAAAATATCTGCAACAGAATACCAGGGCGTTTTAGGCGATATCTTCAGCGCCACACCGCGATCATGCAAAGCTTGCAGTCCCGCATCAACAACACTGTCTACCTTCGCCTGAAACAGCTTAGGCGCACCAGCCGCTCCCATGTCTGACGTGATGGCAAACACGCGCTGCACCAAGTAGGTGATCAGCGTCGAAGTTTCCTCCGCCATCAACAATTCGCACAAGAACAGCTTGATAAAATCGCGCTCACGTGCAAGCGGAATGCGCCGACCTAGACCAAGATCAAACGGATTGATCGCATACTCTCTATGATTACGCAGAAGCGTATAAGACGCCTCATGCTCACGCTCCTGCGGCAAACCAGCCTTGATTAGACCAATCAAGCCAGAAGACGACACACCAACGTCAATAACGCAAAGATAAGGCAGTGCCGCACCACCGGCATATGCGATCATGTCGAGATTGAGCCGGTTCATCAGAACCGATTTACCCGAACCCGGCGTGGCAACAACGCCAGATAGCCAATAGTTCTGCTTTGACGAAAAGACCTCATGCGGGACAAGAGTGTTTTCCATGCTGAGAAATAAGGATTCCCCACGGTCAAAAATAGGAGCTGTCCTGTGAAATGGCATCATGGCCGCGTATGTCGGCGCTGGAATTTTGGACGCATTTTTAAGGACTGACCGCGTAGTCATACCGGAAACAGTCTCGGCTAATGCTCGCATCGGATTTGATGGAATATCAGCAACAATAGGATCGCCCCAACGCGCCAAGGCGCGGGTTAATAGGGACCGCCTTTGACTAAGAACGGTTTCCCTGTCCTCGTGTGGTTCAACCCATGTGCAGGCGCATACACGCGCATCAACGAAAGTTACCTCGTCGCGGTTCTGCATTTCCTCCATGACGCGAATATTATCAAAATAATTCGCGTTGACTGGAGCGGCCCAACGAAACAACCCTGCCAATATCCGCTTCATTGCGATTTTAAAGTCTGTCGCTTCCCAATGGAACGTGACGCGGAAAGGCATTGTCGCGGTATCACGCGATTTTAGGCTCGCTAGCAGTTCGTTAAATGGCCGCACGTCACGCGGAAACATATTGAAATACATCGACGTAAACGTGCGTGAACCAATGCTGATTTCGCGAAAGTTTTTGCTTGATGATGCAGAAGTCGGAAGGATTTGACGGCTTAATGGTGGCGCGAAAGCTTCCGAATAATCGGTAGGCGTCAGCTTGCCCGGATACTTTCTCTCGCCGGTCGATACAGGACGCCAGTTTTTAGGCGTCTCATGGAAGAAAATGCCGCGCTTGATCTCTGCCAGATCGGGCCGGTCGCCATGCTCATTCGGCCCAAGGACATGGGCCTTGATTGCGGCTGCGGAGAGAGCATCCAGAACATGCGAGACAAAAGCATCATGCGGAGATCGCAACGCATCCAGCCGCAAATATGGTGACATAGCAGATCGAGCATGGCTAAAAAACTTGGCTTCACTCTTGTTTTTCGCGTCTCGCTCTTGCTTCACTTCATCTGGAAAAGCAGCATTAGGCATGGTCCAGCAAGCCAGAAGAATGACTTCATTGACCAAATTCTTGCTTAAAATATCGCTGTATTCTTCGGTGATAGCACCTACTTCAAGGTCTTTGCGCTGCGCGTTTTCATTCAGCTCGCCAATGATAGATGAAATGTCCTCCGATGTATTAAAATGGCGCTCAAAACTAATAGACATGCTGTGACCGGGCGCCCGGAACAAAGAAGCTACGCCAGCCTCGCCAAACAACAGGGAAAGGTTCTTCTCAACTTCTGCCGTTGACAGGATTGATGTAACGCCTTCGACCTTGATCAAGGTCAACTGCGCGCCGATATGCGAGTAGGATACTGCGCGCTTCTGATCGTCAGCGTCCATACCTGCAACGTCACAATATTGATCAGCAAAGCTATTAATTAGCGTCATTATTAAGTACCTCTGCCGCTTTGCGGGACATGCTTTCGGTCAGGCAAACCAAGAAGGGAAAGCGCTGTTCAATCAGTGCAATATCTTCCTCGGTAAAAGCTCGGTTGCCCGGCAAAAGAAGGTCTTCAAAACCAATATCAAGGAAGGCCATAGCGACCGCTGCCATGTACGGATGCATCCCTTTGAGGGATGAAGCGCGGATATTAGGGAGTGGATGCGCAAGAGTGACTGAAATATGAGCTGACACAATTGACCGGGCGTCTTCATCCGACACTGTAAACTGGTCAGTTTCCAATGGGATAACAGGAAGCAGCCGGAACTTTTGCAGCTCATTCATTGCATCAACCTTTACTGCGTGAAAACGAAGGTAACAGCGCCAGACACAATCGCCGCGATAGTCATCAATGCGCCTGCTACGACCATTGCTACCGCGCCTAGAACATTAGTTTCATAGCCACCTTGCGCTCCGGCCATCTGTGCCGAGTCATAGAGCCGCTTCCCCCCCGTTCCAGCCAGACAAAGGCCAGCCAGACCGAAGAACACGACAAAGAGATTGCCCCACGAAATTGCGGCTTCAATCAGGTTCTTAAAAACGTCAATGAGAGTACCGTCAGCGCTTGTCATGGCGTTCACATTTCAACCAGACTTGTGAAAACGATGCCGACACGATGACCGCGATTGGCTGAGATCGTCGGAGGCCGGTTGAAGCCCTGACGAGCTGCACCACTCAAAGCCGAACCAAGCGGACGCAAGGCCGCTAAACCGGCTTTTGTCCATTCATTATCGTTGTTCGACTGTGAGACAATCGTATCCGAATCCGGCAAGTACGTTACCGTCCGGTTATTCGTCAGCATGGTATTGGCGGCTTCGCCTACACCCTCAATAAGCGATGATACCAGCAGTGAGCTGTAGCGCTGGAAAGTATGGAAATCGACATTCTGAGCGATACCAAGTCGGGCATTCTTTTCATCGACGGCGAGAGCCGATCCATTCACGATATTTCCATCCTTGGTGATGATCCGCGAGAACTGGATGGAAGCATTGCGATCCGAGTAATTCACTGTGCCCTCAAGACGGGCACCGTGTAGCGGCCCAAACGAACCATCTGAGCGATTATCATAGATAGTCGCAAAAACTGGAGCGCCGCGTGGATCATCCGAATTGAAGCCAAGCCATAGCTGACCATAGAAAATGTCACCGGGCTTCGCTGCCAATTGCGGAGCGCGCTTTAGCGAGGAAGGATCAAAGTTTCCTGCAATGTTAGCAACCGCGCCAGAGCCTGCCGCCTGTGCTGGCTGCGGCGGCTGTGCTGGCTCTGGCTTTTTAAACGCCATTGCGACAAAGCGGCTTTGTTGCGGCTTCTGAGCAAAGGTAATCTGACTTTCGAGCTTCTGGTAAACCGAAGGATCAATAATGGGATCAGTTAAAGGACGATCCACATAAACGATTTTTTCAACCACTTTGGGCTCTGGTTCAGCCGGAGCGTCAGCTTTCGGCGCTTCTATACGCGGTTCCACGTTGCGCAATTCCTTCTCGTAAGGATCGCGTTCGTCGCCAACCTGATACTTATCAGCGATAACCGTCTGAGAAACATGACTATCGCCACGACCTGCGGCTTCGTGGGCCAATTCATCATTCACCGTAGCCCGACGATCCGCTTCCTGAGTGCCGACAGGTGCAAAATTGTCGTTTTGGACGGTCGGAACAGGCGCAATTCTATTAGGATTACCTGCACCCATATCCCCGCCTGATCGCGAAGCCGTAAATATGTAGGCTGTTGCTCCAATGAGTGACACTATGACTGCGGTAGAAGCGAGTAGGATGAAAACGCGCTTCTTGTTGACGCCGCCAGAACTCGGCTCGGCCTGACTGGAACCGGCGAGCTTTGTGTTTTTCTCTTTCTTTGGCGCTTTCGGGCCTGCAACATCATCAAGATTTTTATCAAATTCGTTCATGTGACTAGCCCTCAATAATCAACGGAAAGGAAGCGCTCGGCACCATTCGACGTTTTGATCAAAACGCGAGGGACCGGGCGGTCAAAGCGCCAGACATAAGCGCCATTGATCGGCCCTGCCTGTGCATCTTGCGCGGGATTGGTCACAACGCCGGGCGAGCGGACATAGAGCATTCCTTGGTAAATCCATGCGTCCGTTTCAGGATCGCCAGAAATAGCAACTTGGCGCGCACCCTGCGGGGGCACTGCCGCCAAGAAATCGTCCAGAGCCTTATCAGGAGTGAAGCTTTCACTAATGGTCAGTGATCTTGGCTTCGCGCCAGCCGCCGAAGCCAGCGGCACAACATTGCGGCCTGCCGGAGATTTGCCGCCAACCATAATATCGACGGCCATATCCACTACGGATTGCTGTTGATCGCTACCGCTCTCAATCTGGTAAATAAATGGAGCTGGAGCTTTCTCCAGCTTCACAACCACGTTGGTCCATGACCAGAACTTGCAAGGCATTGCATAAAGAACGTGTGGCCTGTCAGCACCTTTTTCGGCTTCTGCTGCTGCCTGCGTTTCGCCACAACCATTGCCATTGATCATCATCATCTGAGGATCGTAATTGACTTCCTCAATGGGCCAAGGACGACCACGAGAGTCAAAAAAGGAAATCGCAGAAACAATCCCCTGCCCTAAATAAAGGCGCGCTGGCGCGCCTTCGTTCTGAACTAATGGAACTGTGAGCTTGCGCTTGCGCGGCATAGGCTGGCCACGATTGGAATAGCCCGGTCGGGTGTTCGCATATTGTGAATCAAGCGAACGATCTCGCAATGATCCAATATCGCCGCGCTCAAGAACCGCCGCACCACTTTGCTCGACCAGCAAACCGCGCAACTTATCAATGTCTCCAGCCGTTACCGGGCGCGGATTAGCCTGTGGGGGCTGGCCTTGATTGGTGTTTTGGGCGTTGGCTACCCCACTTGCAGAAATAGCAAGGAATGAAGCCGTTATAACGCTCATTTTCTTGAAAGAGAGACTAATCATCCAGTTATTCCATTCCGCTATTTTTTAACCAGCCGGTCAACTCATTGAAGATTGCTGCGATCAATCACGCGCTGGCGAGAAATAACGCCATCCACTGCAATCCCGTTAGGATTGGCAGGTGAAGGATCAACGCGAACAATCGTGAAGGTGAGAATGCGATTTTCAGGAAGCACATCAATGTTAGTGCGGTAGTAGATCGTAAGAGGAACCTCTACGACCCACGTATAACGACCACTAACCAAGCCTTCCTGAGTAATGACAGGTTCGTCGGCTGAAACAGCCGTCACGACATAATAATTTTTTCGAACGCGCTCCAGAATGCCGCTGTCCTCAAAAGCGCGGGTGTAGCTCGACCGTCCTGTCTTGGTGAAATAGCTATCCAATGTCGTGCTAAGCGCTCTGCGCCAATTGATATAGTCGTAACTATTCAATCCAAGCGCTACCCGGTTCGCGAAGTCCTTCACGAGCGCTGCGGAGATATTAGGCTCCTGCAAAGTTGTGGCTGTGCAAACACTGCGAGCATCAGAAGTCCACAAAAATTTATTAACGGGATACTTGTAAAATAAAGCGTAGAACAGCACCCCATTCGTGAGAACTGACAGGACCAGCAAGGCCGATGCGAAATAGATCATTCGCCACAAATTCTTTTTGACGACTGTAGCCATCTGATTTTCAGCATCAATTTGGTACTGTGTTTTAAAGGACATTAGACACCCTGATCTTTCACCGCGTCTGCCGGAATAAAACTCGGCTGACAGCCGTAAGCGCTACCATCAGCAACGTATGGAACGACGGAAAAACGGTCGTAATAAATGCCTGCGGAAGCGCAAATAGCCGCCGACAGGCACAACAAGGCGCAAGCAATATAAATGATCGACAACGCTAAAGATAAATCGCCCAACTCCTTTGCCTGACTGTATGGCGTGGCCTGTAGGTCAGGGAGATAATTGCGATAATCGGCTGAACGGTCAGTCATAGCACCTCACTAAAAAAGTGCAGAGGCCACAACGCAAAAGGAGAAGTGATTGTGACCTCTGCTAAACGGAAACCATGCTAGATGAACCCTGCGCGGGCAGTTTGGGCTTGGGGTCGGGAGCAGAACGCACCGCTGCATGGTTCCCGCTTAATTATGCGCCGTATTCAGCGCGTATCTTTGAACCATCACCAGCGTCATAACCCACTTGGCTAAAGACCGTACCGTCAGGACGCGGGATCAAAATAATTGGCACACCTTCACCATTGAGGGACTGCATGAAGGTCTTGAAAGCGGTAATATTATTGAAAATCCCCTCCGAATGAGTGCGATCTGCACTTGTAGGAGAAGGAAGGCGACCAGCAAAAGCCTTGTCCAAAGTTTCCGAAGTCGGATTAGTGAGAAGCGCCGAAACGAGCGGCAGCGGATTATCACCCAACAGAGGAATAGGAATCCAGCGGATCGGCATTTTGTCATCAAGCTCGGTATGAGCTGCATGACAATATGGGCAACGTGGATCAAAGAAAATATAGGCGAATTGCTGTCCTGCTGCTGGCTTCGTCTTGCCCTCAACATAGTCCAGCTTAGCCAAAATCTGAAAGATTTGAGCTACTTTGGCTTTGTCGTTCAAAACGCTTGCTGGCAGCGCCTGCGCCGGAGCCATGTACGCCTGTTCCAGCGTGTCCAACGTAGGAGCTGGCTGCGCGACTTGCGCCGGTGCCTGCGTCTGCGTCTGCGCTGGATATGGCGGCATAGGATTGGGATTTGGGTACGGGTGTATAAGCTCGGAAACAACCGCTGATGTATGCGTAGCTACGTAGACATGTGAGACACCAGCTATCGCACTAACCAGCACAACGGCAGTTGCGTAAAATAAATGCACACGCGAATTAGACATAATTTTATTCTCCTTCTGCAAGATGGAGAATGTATAAAATAGATTTAAAAGTCAATAAAAATTGACAATCGAATTTTCTGAAAAATACCCTAACTTAAACGCGGTCCAAGGTCGTTATTATGGGACATTTCACGGGAATGCTCCGCGTCTCGCTGCTTGCGCATTTCATTTTCACGCACAACAAAATGCTTGCTGTATTCTTTCATTGGTTGAAGGATTTCCTTGTCAATCACAAAGCGCGATGTAGTGATTGCGCGCAACTGGTCGATCTCTGGAGAGTTTTCATTGTTGGTCAAACGGCGAAACTCGGCAATGCCTGCGCGCCGGGCCATTTCGACCGACTGATGCCAAAGATCGGAAAGAAGCATATTTGCCGATTGCATATTCTCAAATGTGTCAGTGCGCTCCAAAAGTGGACGCTCATCAGCTACGTATTTAGCAATTGCATCAGAAAAATCGTCAGAAACACCGCGCAAATCTTCCAAGCCAAGCGAGAACGCTTCAAGCGAGCGCTCAACTATGGCCGCACGATCAACCATAGATATACGGCCTGTTTCGGAAGCCTTCGCAAGATCAATATCAGCCACACGAGCATTATCCGCAAGCTCGGACGAGAGCTTACGCAATTGTCCAGCAAGCGCAGCAGGTAAGACGCTCAAAGCCTGCTCATAATTGGCAAGCAGCGTGTCATCATCCAGCGCTGGATTCAGATCAACATCAAACAAAGACAGCTCTTCCTGAACGTCCTCGTCCTGTAAGAAGCTGCGAATTTCCTCAATTTGATGCGGCGATTTCATTACTTATTTCCTGATTCGATATGTGGCGCATAAGCTCGGCTGTTACAGCTTCAAACGATACGCGCCTTCGCACTATTTCTATGGTTGTACACATGATAATATTTCCAAGGAAATAGTAATGCGGTTGTGGTTCTTTACTCTTATTCGTGGTCTTGATGCCAGCTAAATAACAAGGGAACGGACTATCAACTACATGCGTGTAAACAGGTTCCATAGAGAATTTTTTTGCAGCCGGAACGACTAAGTTCAGCCAGCGCGCAGATAAAAAAGCGACCGCTGGCGCAAGAAAACCACGCGAAAGCCACATAGGGCGAATAACAGCATTGTCATTGTTAACACCAAAGTATTCGCGCAACCTGCTCACTTCATCCAGCCGTAAACCTGATTGTCCTTGCAAGGATAAATACTCGTCCAGAAATGACGGCATAGCATCTTTGCACTCAAATAACCCGCCCATAAAACAATCATAAAAATATGCCGTCATTTTGTTGGTGTCTAAATTATCGCCTAACATTAACGTGCCCCCCAACGCCGACGATAGACAAAACGAACAAATAACATTTGAGCATATTCAAATGGCGTCATTTTGCGGCTCTTGCAGCGCAACAGAAACACTAGATAAGCGACAAAAAACACGGACAGCATTATAATCGAAAAAAAGTGAACACTTAATAAAAACAAAGGGAAAAAAGCGGTAATCGATATATGAACGCCGTAAAAAGATAGCGGCTGTGAAGTCCAGCGCCAATCTACAACAGTTTCATAATTTACTCTTTGATGATTCATATACGATCCGCTCATATATACCTCCAAAATACAGTCTAATTAATCGCCTGCAAAATGCTAATACATTTCCACAAGACGTTAATTTATACGAGAGACTACCCAAGTACGATCTGCGCCACTGTCAATGTGTGTAAATCCCTTATACACGCCAATACCACCAGCACCGACCATGGCAGAAAGCTTAGCAACAGCTAAATTCTCGAAACCTTGTATAGTGAAATCTAAGGCTCGCGCTTTCAAATGTAATGAAGCTTTCGCAGCGCCTTCAAGCCGTGCATTGTGTAAACGTGTTCTGAAAGCTGAATTAACACTGATCTGGCACGGACGTCCGGCAACTTGTGCTGCCGCATTACTCAATCGAACAATAATATCCAATAAGCCGGGATCAACAAAAGCCGCCTGCCCTCCATCGGTAACGTCACGAAATAAAAAAGAACATTTCAACAAATCTTCTCTTAGCCAACGAGACGGCACAAATAGACTTTCATTAGAAGCAGGCCGGAATAGCCTCGCACCCCCAACGCCTTGCGCGACAGCATTTTGTAAACCTGCCACGGAAACCGCAAGACCAGCTCCAGCGCCAAGCAAAAATGAACGACGAGTAGGATTACCTGACGGATTAAGCACGGACGACCTCGCTGTGTGAAATGGAGAACCTGCGCATTACGGACTTAGCCCCGGCTTCATCAATAAGCCCCTGATCCAGAAACTCCCGCGTTGAATGAAGGGCTGACTGGTGCAAGCCACCCTCATTCAAAAGAGAACGGACAACGCCCACATGATTATCTAAGCCAGCGTTGAGCAGCTTCTCTCTAACTTCGTCGTCAATAACCAGCCACTCGCGCACACACACACGGCCTTGACCATCTTTGCGCGGAACAAGCATTTGCGACATTAGAAGCCGCGTTGTCTCGACAATGTTGTAATATGTCTGATGCTGTTGATCTGGCGGAAACTTATTCACCATGCGCTTAAAGATATGTGCCACGGAATTAGCATGGACGGTCGTAAAAATCGGATTGCCCGTATTCGCCGCTTCAACCGCCGCTTCCATTGTTTCAGGATCGCGCAACTCGCCAATAACCATCAAACGGGGAATACGGCGCATAGCGCCCCGGATACCTGCCGCAAACGATGGCAAATGCTTATGGATTTCATGCTGAATGATAGTGCTATGCCGCGAAGCAATCCGCCCATAATCATATTCGATCGGTTCTTCAAAAGTGACATAATTACCCTTGATCGGAGTGTCATTTTCAAGAACGTAACGGATTAGGCCAGCAAAAGTCGTCGTCTTACCTGATCCAGTTGGACCGGAGATAATAACTTTACCAACAGGAAGCGTAGCATAAGGCAGCAGACGCATCGGAAAGCCGACTTCCTCTAGGGTAGGCGGGTTAATAGGAATTGCGCGCATAACGGCCTGATAACCAGTAGCCGCGCCTAAGAACTGCCCTGCCGTGAGATTAAGCCGGAAGCGATGCCGAACAATATCCCCAAATTCATCAACCCTTGCCCGGTCAGGAATTTCAAAGGAAGCATCAAGGTCACGACCGCCCTCAAGTCGGGCTATGACGTTGTTCTGCCCCGTCATCCAGACAAAAAGACGCGCCAGAACTTCATTGGAAAGTGTTTGCTCGGTAATAGCGTTTAGCGATCCGAAGATTTCACATAGAACGGGCCTGCCAGTCTGGAAGATCAAATCGGAAGCATCATTGTGAATTGCATGGCACAACAGCTCATACAAATCTTCAATTGCATGAAACCCCGCAAAACCGGGATATAAGCGTGTAGGGCCGGTAAAAAGATTACCAGCCCCGCCGCCTGTCATGAACGAGTGAACCGTCATCCCAAGCCCTATCGCTTAAACTTTGCTGAAACCTTGATTTCCAAGCGCTCCTCGCCAACGAAAAGACGATCACCGTCAACGCGCCTGTTGCTCTTGATGCTCTGCACACGCGGGATAGTGATAGCGCCTTTAGCAGCCAGCGAATGATAAAGCTGCATCCCCTTATAATCGCGGATTAAGCGATTAAGGTTTGCAATGAACGTGCGTCGAGCTTCGATCTTGCCAACATTCCAACCGGATTCGACCGATTTTTTCCATGTTTCCAGCTCTTTGCTGCCCTCGGCCTGAATGCCCTCTGGTGGCCGTGGATCTGATACCGGCAACATAAGATAGTCCATCCAAGACGGCTCGCGGATAGCCAGCGATGCCGGCTTGACGATCTCATAAGATCCAATGGACAAATAAAGGAAGTTAGAACCGCCACGCTCTTGAATATTATTGGCTTCACCAATGACAGGCGGGATCACTCGACCGCTGCCAAGCATCAAGTAAAAGAATGGAAAGCGTTTATCCAAGACGTTTTGATAGCGCGATTTAAGCAGCGCATTGATACGAGCCGCTTCATATGAAAAGCCAGCGCGCACACCAACGCCACGAGCTGCGTCATTTAATGCGCTGTTGCGCAGATTTCCGTCATCCATAAACATACCACGAGAACGGTAAAAGCTGGATTTCGGATTGCTGACCTCGGCCAGCGAAACTACTTCGTCGCGCTTTTCCTGCTGTGTCGGCTGCAATGTGTCAGGCAAGACCTGTAGCGAATTATCTACCGCCGCATAACTCGCCGCCTGTTCATACGGAACAGTTCTTTTTCCGGCTGGTGTAGCCGAATTTTTAGCAGGCATATCACCACGCGGCGGATTTACTGGCTTATCTGGATAGCTATCATGCGAGATAATTTCTGAATTATTTTCTGAAATAACCGGAGCTGGAGCCGGAATATTAAGCGGCTTAATCTGAATTTTTGCGACTTTACGACCACTATTAATTGAGACTGGATTATCCAGATTACCAGCCAGAACCGCAAAATTGCTGACGCTATAAGACAGAATCAAAGCTGCATAAAATGCAGGCTTTTTGAGAATACCAGCACAATTCCATAAGGAATAAGCTTGGGATTTATGCGAATTAAATAAGAGCGACATGATTAATCCTCTGCATTATTCCAAATATTTTCCAGCCAAATAGGAACGGAAATATGTGGATTTATGGCGATTGAATTATCGGAAAAAGTGAATTTAGCCGGAGAAGAAGCAACAAGCTTAGCGATTTCCTGATGCTGGTTGTCAGTTAGTTCACCGCTCGAAACGAGAGTGAAAGGCTCTCCAATGATCTCACTGGAAAGCAAAGAAATGATCTGCTCGAATGAAAGGGAATGATCGCGCAACGATACAAAACTCCCCTCATCCCAAGCCACCGATAAGCAGCCCGAAGACGCAACCGAGAACGGCGAATGTTTAAGCGCTTCGATCTCCGTAATGATGCGGATCGGTGAGCCATTATCGGAAAGTGGCTCGCGGGGATAATCAGAGGCCACCCCATCACCAGAGGAAATCCTATTAAGAATTTCAGGAAGGCTCACCGAACCAGTTGAGTAACCGGGCACCAATACCCGAACCAGACCATCACTATCTCCCCCGCTCTGGAGAGAATAAACGAGACTGCCAAGCATCAGATAATCGGGCCAGCTTTTGAAGAACGAGAAATTCGGTTCGCCTGCCTTGAAGTATGCAAATGAGGCCAGCCCCTTATTGTTATAATCAGGCCAGCAAAAACTCACGGCTCCCTCTGCTTCGGAATAACCAAACACCACGCTATGAGGAACGGAGCTGACATGAACGGCTCCCCCCTCCCCCGCTTCCACGAACCAAGCAGCATCCGGCAAAACCATCACGAGCGGCGAAGCCGAAGAATGGATTTTCTGTTCTGTATGGATGGTCTGATCTACATGTTCTACATCATCTAATGTAGATGCATCGTTTTCAGGATCAGTCGCATTATCGACGGCATCAACTTCACCAGACGGCTTCGCCTCCAAAGCGTCCAGCTCGTCCATAGCGCTCATTACATCATCGCTATCGGTCGCGGCTTTGGAAGTGCGTTTGCGAGCCATATCAAACTCCGCGCAAAGTAGCCGTCGCGGTTGACCCGGAAAGAACACCCCGGCGTGACATTTCGTTTTGCAGCCACTGGTTCAAATCATCAGGACCGGACTTAGGCTGACCCGTCGTCGCGCAACCAAACAGCACGGCGCATAAGCCAAGCACAATCAAAACACGCGCAGATTTCAGAAAATGATGCATTGCGAAGGCTCCCTAAACTACCGGGGAACAATAGCCCAACAAGGCACCAATAGTCAAAAAAAATCGACAAACGAAAAAGTAGTAAAATACGCCGCGATTACCGCGATAAAAACCGCAAACAATAGCCCAACAAAACGCAACGAAAAAATATATAAAATGCAATCTGGATTATAACTATCCCCCCTGTTATCATGCCTCCCATGAAATTGACGAATAACGCGCTGGATTACATCTTTGAAGCTAATGAAAAGAGCCGAAATGCATATCGGCGCGAAGGCTTGCGCTTTATCCGTTCCACTGCCAGAAAAACGAAAAGTCGCTCAATAACGGACATTGCAAATACGTTGAATAATCACGTATCGGCACACAAGCTGTCACGAGCGAGCTACCGACATTATAGAAACTCGATTGCTTACACACTGGCGGAAGCTGAGGGAGCTGATGCTGCTGTGCTTTTCAACAGGCACTGCCGGACAAACATCGAGCCTCCAAAGAACACAAAAAAGCAATATCGAAAGCGCGTCCCTGAGAAGGTGGTTTCGTCTCTGATTAAACTTGCAGCTCAACACGATCTCGCATCTTATCGCTTCATCGCTCGCCTTGTTTTTTGCATGTATTATACAGGGGTGCGTCCGGGCGAATGGCGATCAGCTAAGTACGATCCAGCCACAGGCATCCTGACGGTTCAGAACAGCAAATATAAATCCACCGGCAACCTTAAAAGAGGCAACGGACAAGAGCGCTGGCTTGACGTTAAAGGCCAGAGCAACAAGTCGCTTGAAGCCAATATCATTAAGCTCATAAGCGAAATGAATGGTGTATCTTGGGAAAGCAGGCAAGGCTACGCATCAAGAACATTGAAGAAGATGCTGGCTGCTCTGATCGCTGAAAAGACAATTACGACATGGTGGCGAAAGCTTCGGATTTACGACTTCCGGCATCAGTGCTGTGCGAATCTCAAAGCAAAGTATCCGCAGCAACCTTCTATGGTTGCGGCCATGATGGGACATTACTCGACAACCACCGCTTATGTTCACTACGGTCAGAGACGCCACGGCAAAGCGAGTAATTCAATCGTCGCACCAACAAAAGAATCTGAGTTTCTGGTGAGCCGTGCAAGCCTTGACAGGCTGCGCCGCAGAATGGCCCCGTCGAGAGAAAGAAAGCCGCTTAGCGTTGAGTTGCGAGGGACCAATTTGAATATGGTTCAGAAGCAGCTCGAAAACGAAATTAGCCTTCCCCTGCCTAAAACCGATAGCGGATTTAGCCCCGGCTAAGGGGCAATCTCGCTATCGCACGAAAAAGGGAAATGACCGCTCTTATCCAATTGGGCTGTAGGGCATTTCTTCGATATATCTAAAACACTGACGCTCGCATCGACGCTGGCGTTTATCATTGAATTGCGCCTACATTTTTGCAAAACAAATCGCAAACAATTCGTTTTAAGTTTGTTTGTGTTTTGTAAACATATTGTTTTGCCTCAATACCACCTTATTCAAATACGCAAACATTTTGTTTATTTTTTGCAAACAATTAAATTACTAATTGCTTACTATCTGTTTACAAATTAAATCATTGCTAGTTGCTTTGTGCATTTATTTTTGTAAGCAAATCAATTACATTTTGTTTTCACTTTAATTACAAATTTGTAAACTTTTTAAAAACACTTCGTTTTCTTATTGTTTGCCATTTGTTTGTTTTTTGTAAATAAATCAATTGCATTATACTTATGTTTAAATTCATCGCAAAAAACGTGTTTACATATTGTAACTTTTTTGCTTGTTATTTGTTTACAAATAAAAAATAAGTGTTTTCGCAAGTTCATTCCTATTATTCAGCGTTATCGATCCATACTCTTAAACAGATTGTTTGCACCCTGTTTTCTCTATGCAAACAGATTGCTTTCAATCTGCTTGCAATTTGTTTGCATAAAAAAAGCAGCATAGAAACTCTCGTTTCTACACTGCTATCGGTTCCAGCCTCGTGGTTTACCGTGTTGCGAATAGCGATCCGGCAGTCTGTGAACCATTATAAGGCGTATCCGCATAGAACCCTCCAGATTTACGCATAGAGCCTACTGGCCGCTTAATACCGATATACTCGGCATTAGCGATCCAAGCGTCTTTGCGCCCGTTTACGGCCCGTATAAAGGCGTTCTGCTGGAGATTGCGAATACCACGCCTGCGCTGTTGATATGTCGATATGACGTTGCCGTCATAATCGCAAAGATCGCTCGAATCCGATGCTAGAAAAACAAGCACTTCCTCTGGCTGATCCTGCTTATAACGGATTGCATTGAAATAAGTGAGAAGTTGCAGCATCCGCAATCCCGATTTATCAAGAACGGATAGCCGTTTCATTCCGGCAGGCGTGAAAACAATATCGGCTCGCGGGGCAGGGGAGCCTTGCAAGCTGTCGATATAGTCAAACATAGCTTCATCATTGGTATTGTAATGATTATCCATTACCACCGCCTGTATCATCCAATTCGCTCAACAGAATAGCTTTTAGACGCTCTTTCAACGCTTCATCGTCGTTAACGCCCAAAACCTTCCGTAATTTCAGGAAGCTTGTATAGTTTTCGGCTACGGCCTGCAAATCACACTCAAGTTGATCTAACATCGTCACTATCGTAACCATGAGATTACCAACCGCGCCACGTTTAAGTTTGTAGCGATCTGCTAATTCATCAATCTTCGCTATATGCTCGTCTGGCATACGGAAATTGATGATCTGATTATATGCTTTCGCCTGCTTCTTTATATCAGCATCTACACCGGCTACATCATCCGATGTATCTTTTCGCGGTCTGCCTCGACTGCGCTTAGTGACAGGTGCAACTTTTTGCGCCTTTGCATCTTGCTCTGCCTGAACCGGGGCAGGGGCCGCTTGTTGGGTCACAAGCGGCTGAGTTTCAACGCGCTTTGGCGCGTCCTCAACGATAGGTGCCGGAATAGTAACTTCCTCAATTGGAGCGATAAATACCGTAGGATCGTCGTTTTTAACCGTATCTTCTGCCAATTTCGCTACTTTTGCAAAATCGTCCGGCGTGGTCTTCTCAAGGACTGACCGCTTGCTTCTTTGTGAAAACCCGCTGAAATCCGGCTTGGCAAATTCGCCGTGTTTGTTGTTCATTAGCTTGCCCCTCTCGCCAAGCTAGATGCGTTTTTTGCATCCAAAAATTCATTAATTCGTTCTATTTCCTCGACAATTTCTTTCATCAGGCAATTTGCGACTGAAACGGTCTTACTCACGTCCGAAGCGTCTTCGGGGGTGAGCTGGTGAAAGAGTTTTCCCTTATCCAAGGCAGCTCTTAGAGCCGTGCGGCGGTAGAGTTCTGTCGTAAACACAGGGGCATTGGAATCCTTCGCCCGTTGGCGCAGTTCCTTTGTCAAATTTGATTGGATCGCAATTTCAGTTTCAGACCAGAGGAACTTAATTCGCTCGTAGTCCATATAAAGGTCTTTATACTCGGCTTCTTCGCTGACGTTGCTTAAGCGCGTATATGTTGCAATTGCCTCGCGCCAGTCTTTGCCGGAAAACTTCAACGGAATGATGACCATATCGCTAATCGTGCCTGCTGTGATCGCCAAGCGCTCAATTGCGCCTTTTGTATCTATAAGCACGAGATCAGAGGTTTCATTCGCAGTCTTCGCGGCCTCATAGAGTTCAGCGACATTAAAAGCCGTAACAAGGCGAAGGCTCTCAGGCAGTCCAGCCCCGGTAATTTGGGAATCTTCTTGAAAGCCTCTCCAGAAATCCGTTGGATCGGTATCGATGATGGTGACCTTCATACCCATCGCCAAAGCACGATCAGCCAGACAAAAAACGGCAGTTGTTTTTCCGGCTCCGCCTTTTGACGACATAAATGTGATCACTGGCATTCGTTTCTCCTCACGCCTTTCGGCAGCATTGTAAAATTGGACTTGTTTTTTATTTGTTTACAAAAGCCATACAAATAAATGAACGACAATGCAATTAATTATAATTCTCAATTCTAAATAGTTCATAAACGCGCTGATTTATAGCCTCTTTTCATGGCATTTAAGGCCTGCTATTTCAGATTTTTGTAAATTCGTAAACCATTGTAACAGCATGATAAAACACGCAAGCAATTTGTAAACTATTTGCAAACAAATAACTTACAAAAACAAATACTTTTTGTTTGATAATTGTTTTCATATTTGCGAACACATTAATAACATTGAATTTTTCTGTTTGTCGCCATTAAACTTTTTACATTTATTTCTTTTTTCGATTCATGATGATTTTACGCCTATATCGTCATGCATATTTGATAAGGTACGGTTTTTATTTGATAATATTTATTCTTGTGAAAAATCCCTCGTCGTGTTTATTATAAAATAAACCACGTTCGCGTTTGATTGCCGCGTTCGCTTTGTGCTGTTTCATAATCTTAGTTGTCATTCAGAAGGAAAAGTTGAATGAGCCTCGCAAATCTTACTTCGCGCATTAGTGAAAAACAGAAGTCCGCCTCTGAAAGCCGGGCAAATGTCTTTGACGCAAGAAACGTCCTCGCCAAAGTCGAAAGCTATGACGGCAATTTCATCAATGTAACAACGGTGAGTAGTGGTGAAAGCTTTCGTGTCCGTCTGGCTGATGCAGAGGAGTTTGCAAAAGGCTATGTGCAGGACTCACGGCTTTCCGATGAAGAAAAGCTTGGAGTTGCACAGAAGCGCATCACTAGCCGCCCAACAGTCAACGATATGACGAACCCGCGCAAACTGGTTTATATGCCAGTTGACGGGACGATTGAAATTGAACGGCCACGCAAGATCAATAACGGCAATGATAACGACTTCTATTGTTCGTGGATCAAGGGCATCAGCAATGATCCTAAGATTGAGGCCGTGATTGAGGGCAAAGTCAGCTACATTATGCGGACTGAGCGTTCACGTCCTGAGCAAATCAATCAGAACATTGCACCTGATCAAGACGTTGATCGTGATCGTCAGTATTCTATTGCCGTTCTTCAGGATGGCCTGACGCAAATTTTGCAAACCACAAATATATCATCGCAACCCGATCTGATCGAACAAAACCGCAAAACCATTAATCAGATGATGAGCGGTGTATTGTTGGAACAGGATGGCTTCTCGAATGGATTGACGGCCCTCAAAGATGGCAGCGGAAATCCCGTTGAAACTAACGGGGCGCAAGCAATGTTGGCTCTGGAGCTGGAAGACGGCAAAGTCTATTGCACTCCATTGCGTTACGTAATTCCTGACCCACAAGTGGACGGCAATTTCATCGCCTCTCCTGATGGCATTATTGGTTATTTGGACAGTTTGGAGGCCAGCAATACCAAACTTTCTATGGGCTCTCTTAAAGATATGGGGCGCACCATATGTATAGCCGCTGCATCCGTAATGACTGGCTACGATAAAAAGCTCCCCTTTGCTGACGCGGAAGCAGAAGCGGTGTTTAATGCCGCTGTCCAAGACATTAACGATGGCAAGGTGAAGGCTGTTGTTACGCCGCAAGTCTGGTTGCGTCCATTGAAGTCAGTAAAGCTTGCAATGACTGACTTGAACATTACCAGTGAGAAAAACGCCGGGCGCCAAAAAGCCTATACCAATCAAGGCTATTTCGACGGCAAGATTTGCCTGCGCACAGAAACGACTAACGGCCTACGCATGACCAATGCGAATGCTAAAATTACCTTTTTTGATGCTCAAGCGCCTCGTGGTGACTACAAACCACAAGGCATCATTACGTTGATGGAGCACTGCATACAGGAAGCTTATAAAAATCAGCCGGTGCAAATGGAAAACAGCATTGGAGCGGTAAAATACGCCGTAATCGAAAAAGACACCTTTATCGATGATCTAGGGCACGAGGAGTTTGTTGGGTGGATTATAAACGGCTATACCGATGATCCGGGTGAGTATGACCGTCTGAATTATGGCCCTGAAAAGGAGTATCGGGACGTTGTAAATCTTGCACGCGCACAAGGATATGAAGTTCTAACGCAAGACCAATTGTTACAACGGCATAACCAATTCGAAGGTTCTATCTCTGGTTTCGATGATGACACCTATGAAGATTATTCCGGGCCCTCTGGTCCTTAATCCTCACACATCATCATTGGTTTGACACACCCAAGGGGCACCTCCCTTTTGGGGCGTCGGAGATTAGATCATGTCCGCATCTTCATCAAAAATACTCACCCCTGCGCCTAATATTCTCGATGATCGTATGGCCGGGGTTATTTTGCCCGATAGCGTCACGGGTCAACCGCAGCAAATTATTATGGTCCACTCAGGACAGCGCAGAGCCAGCTTTATGCTGGCAGCGCGCAAGTTTAAGCTGCTTGATAAGGCTACGCCTCTTGATGTGGGTGATCCACAAATAGAGGCTTTTTTATTGCCTGCGCGCAAACTAGCCCCTCGTGAGTTCTGGAAAGACGCCGGATTGCCGGATCATCGGATGAATGATCTCGCTTTATATGTGAACGTGTATGATCCTGTCGCGGTCGCAAGGAAGCTCAAAAGTTTTTTCATTCACTATCCTGATGCTGAAAAAAGCCTGCGCACGTCCGCATTGATTGTGAATCGGTTTGGCGAAGCCGTTATTGACACACCTTCTGGCCGCGCCGTCAGAACACGAGACAATCAGATCTTATTAGCTTCGGATCACGCTGATGAATTAGGCCGGTTTTTCCTGATTGATGATCAGGTAAGCCTACGCGAATGCGCAGCTCATGTTGCCGCTGCGATTCTGCGCGGCCAGAGCTTCACAGCCACGGAATTGAATACCCTTCTGGAGAGTTCAGCCGCAAATGAAACCGTTGAAATCGACACTATTCTAAAGGCTCTTTTCAGGGAATATCTTGAAGCGCAAATTGCTTCACGTCTCGCTATGCCAAAAGCGCAAGCAGCGCTGATTGCGACGAGTATGCGCGCCGAAGAAAACTTGCCGCGAATAGAAGGCGTCCGCACTGCCGAGCGGATGATGTTTCAGCAGTATTCGACGCCATTTCCTGTTGCAGCAGCACTCCAAACAGCTCTCCATCTTACAGAGAACGACCGCGTTCTTGAGCCTTGTTACGGCAATGGCACACTTGCGTCCTATGCTGTTGGCTCCGGCGCGTCTGTAACAGGTGTTGAA
Organism: Brucella sp. HL-2; assembly: GCF_025846885.2. NCBI lineage: Bacteria > Pseudomonadati > Pseudomonadota > Alphaproteobacteria > Hyphomicrobiales > Brucellaceae > Brucella > Brucella sp. HL-2. Next base: position 26,659 of record NZ_JAOYTK010000022.1, read on the forward strand.
TTGCAAAACGGTCGGTTCAGACGCGGGAAAAACGCGCATCCAAACACGACAATGCATGAAGGCAACTTCCTTGACGTGGTAAGCACTTTGGACAGTGACTTTTCTTGCGTTATTGCGAATCCTCCATTCGACAAGCTGGAGAAGCCAGTCGATATTCCTATTGGCGCGGGGTTGAAGTTCAATACCACGCGACTTGAATGTGAAATAGCAGTCCGGGCACTGGAGAAGATCGAAGCCGGGCCGGATGGCCGAGCGTTCATCATTTTGCCAGCCAATTTGATGCAGCCGAACGAGCTGACAGCATCAAATGATCGGTTCGATACTTATGTTCGTATGGCCTTTGAAAAGGTATCCGCCGTTAATTTGGACGGTGATCTCTATAAGAAAATGGGGACTACCTATCCCGTGTTGCTTTACGCATTGGAAGGCAAGCGCGAAGGAAGTGATTATCTTTCATTGGCAGAAGCCTTTGAAGGCAAGCCAGCATCAATTCCAACGATCAAGACATGGGACCAGCTTTTCTCGTGGTCGAATGAATTTGGCGCTGATCGTGCTTTGAATGCACGAGCTGCCAGTAAGGCCGCAGCGCCGAGCGCTCCAGCTCCCACTCGTGCCAAAACACCAACACCAGCTCCGCAAGGGCCAAGCGGTATCGCTCCTGATAGAGACGCTACACGGCCAGCACCAGAACAGGCGCGACCAAGGCCAATGCCACCGGAAGACCAATCAATTATACCGGAAGCCCCAACAACGATTGATCAGGAATCCGAGCCTACCAGCCCGGAAAACAATAATGGCTTTGAACTGCCGGAAGTCGAGCTTTTCAACGATTTGGAGGATGACGGCTTTACAATGCGCTATGTCGCCGGTTCGCAGACTGGCGAAGCGACAACAGTTGTTCAAAAATCCTTGCAAGGCTTGATTGCGCAGTCTTTGCGTCAGATTGAAATGACAAATGACCAGTCGATTGACGAGTTTGTCATGGAGCGATTTGGCTTCGCATCGCCGGATGAGCTTGCCAGTAGATTTTCGCCAGAACAGATCGATGCGCTCGCCATGTATCTTGAGCAAAAGAAAAACAACGGCGGCTTCCTTAATGGCGATCTAATGGGGGTAGGGAAGGGGCGCTTTATTGCAGGCTGCGCCTATGAAGCACAGAACAACAATGAAGCCTTTATCTTCATGACCGAAAAGCCAGCGCTTTTTCAGGACTTCTTTGCGCGTGACCTTGCACATGTCATGGGAGAGCCGATTGAAAAGCTATTGGAAGACCGTTTAAAACTGGCGGTTTTCAATAAAGACAAAGCGGCAATCAAGAATGCAAATGACGAGATTGTCCACGCAACCAGAGATACGGAGCTGAATAGCTGGAGAGATATTGGCTTGCCGTCTGATCTGAATGCTGTCGCGCTTTCCTACAGCCAGTTTCAGACCAGCTCCGGGGGCTGGAAGTTGGAAGTGCTAAAGGACTTTGTTGCAGACAACCATGCACGTGGCCGCAAAGTCACCCTGATACTTGATGAATCCCACAAGGCGGCAGGCGAAGAATCTACCACAGGATTACGAACGACCGCCCTTGTTGATGCGGTTGACGCAGCCGATGGTACGGTCGTTTATTCATCGGCCACCCCGCTAAAAAGCGGCAAAAATATACGCCTTTACAAGAAGGTTCTGCCTGAAACTGGCCTTTCAACCGATCAGCTCATGGCAATCATCGAGACCAACCCTCTCGCGTTGCAAGAAATCCTTTCTATGGAAATTGCGCGTGAAGGGCGTATGATCTCGCGTGAAATAGACTCGACGAATGCAATCCGTGAGTTTCTACCTCTTAGCGATGTAGACATTGAGCGAATGGCTTCTATACGCGATAATGTAGATCGTGCTGCTGAGCATCTTTCAAAACTGGTTGAGCTTGCTGAAACAATCCATAGTTTTGCAAGTCAGAAGGCCACCCGCATGTATGCGGGGAACATTTCATCTGACGAGAAAATCCGTGTTGAAACCATTTCACCGATCTCGCAGTTTCATCATTATTCGCAATATCTGATGCTGGCTGTTAAGGGTGCTTTCTTGAAAGACATGACGGCTCATTCCCTGTTAGCAGGGGGAAAGGTCGTTATAGCACTGGAAAACACCGGCGACGCTTTGTTGGAAAGCGTTATTACTGAACAGATAGAGCACGGCCAAACGGTGAATGGTTCGGTTATTCTTGATGAGCTGCCGACTATGGGAACCGTCTTAAAGCGGATGGCTGATAGTCTGACGAAAGCGAAGATCGTTGATGGGCTTGGTCAAAAGCAGGAAATGGACCTGCCAGAAGTTGCAGAGCTTATAAGCGACTTCAAACGGGCAGTGGATGCGACAGATTTTGGACATTTGTGCGTTACGCCTGTTGATCGCCTGCGCACGGAATTGGAAGCCGTAGGCATCCCGACCGATGAAATTAGCGGTCGCAAGCGTCGATTTGAAATAACCGACGATGGCAAGTGGAAGATTGTGCCTTGGTCGCAGAAGGATAGAAACAACGCTGTCCACGGTTTCAACAATGGCCGCACCGACGTTATGTTTCTCAATGGGTCAGGAGCAACGGGCATTTCTATGCATCCAGCTCCTGCGAATGGCCGAGATTTGCGTCCACGCACCATGATCAAGGCGCAGTTGCAGCGTGAAGTCACTGCTGAAAGACAAATTGAAGGCCGTATTAGCCGATATGGTCAGGTGCATGTGCCGCGGTACCTGATCCCTATGTCGGGCTTTGCGGCGGATGATCGCTTGTGCCAGCTTTTCAACCGCAACAATCGGAACCTAACAGCCACATCAACAGCCTCGCGTGAGAACAAATCCAACATCAGCGAAAGCTTGGATTTGCTCAATCCTGTTGGAGAAATTGTTGTTGCAAAGTATCTGATGGAGAACATGCGCGTTGCTAGCTTCCTTGGGCTTGATCCAACATCAACGGATGGCACTCTTGCGCGTAAGCTTATGGGGCGTCTTGTCTGCTTGCCTATTGATACCCAAGAACAAGTTATGTCGGCTCTCGATTCCGGTTTCCAGATGGAGATTGACGCGCTTTCAGCGCGTGGCATTAATCCTCTGAAATTGTCGTCTTATGACTGGCGAGCTATTATTGATGCAAAGGCTACCCTGACCGCTGGTGATGATAATTCATCCCGTATGGGCGACCAGCCAATCAAGCTTGTTACTCTGCGCTTTAAGGAGCGCGTGTTGCCTCGCTCATTCGATGAAACACAAGGTTTGGTCGATCAAGGGCGTACCCGCTGGTTTGATGAAACGGTCGGCCGTATTTTTGGGCCTGACGAGCATGTTGCAGCCGACGATTGGCTTGCGCCGGAGAATAGCAATTTGCTGCTTGATCTTGATCATCCAATTTTTGATCAGAAGCTAGGCCGCAGTACCTACGATCTTCTGACTGGCGGCAAAATTGAATCTACGGATGCGCTCGAAATCCTTAACAAGATCGCGTCTGATAATGGCTTGATTAATGGTTTGTACGTGGATCATAAGCCGACCCGCTATGAGGACTATCCAGTCCGAGCGGCGCGCAACGAGGCACTGATTGCCTTGTCTAAGGTCGCTATCAAAGATAGCGGCATGACGCCTAACGAAATTCAGGTTCTCCGCACTGCGCGGCAAAGCCTGTTCTTGGCGGAATGTGTTGAGCATTTCAAAATTGGTGGTGTCGTCGCTCTACCTCAAGAAATATGCGGCTCGCTTTCCTCAACGGCCATAGGCCGGGCAAGCGCCATGCAGAAACATGATATTGATCTGCTTACCTTGGGTGTGCCTGCAATTGTTACGGGCATATCAGGCCCGTCGAATGGTGATGGCCGGGATATGCTCAACCTTGGCGAATGGCACATGCATATGTCTGTTCCGGGCGAAGAAAGCACAATATCGGTGTCGTTCGCTTCGCTGTATGGTGGCTATATAAACTATCTGGAAAATGCTGCCGCCGAACCTGACAAATACCGGGCGTTGAGCTTTGATACGATTGTCACGGTTCTTGCGGACCAGTGGACAGGCGAAACGCCGTTCGCTGGTTATCTGGATATGCCGCAAATTCTGTCAGATGGATGGGCTGACCGGGTATTATCGCATCCAGTGACCCATGAAGAACGTTTCAAGCTTCTGTTTGATCAGGCACCGGCTGGCGAAGTGAACCGGGAACGCTCTGCTATAATGGGCAACCTGTTTCTAGGCATTAAGGTGGCCGGTAAAGCTTTTGCTGAAAAGATCGTTTTCACGAACGAGCTTGGGGAAAGCCAACATGCCATATTACTCAAGGGCAACCAGAGGGAATTGCTCACTGGTTTGAAGCTGCAAGCCGGGGCACTGCCACGGCCTTTAACTGGTGTTGATCAGGCTGGCCGGGCGGTAGCGCTGATGCAAACATATGCGGCGCTACATAACACTTCATCACTTACGGAAGTCTATAACAGGCATGGCCTGAATAGCGAACGCATCAATATTGTGATCCACAACCTCTGTCAGAGCTTGCGTGAAGACTATAGCCCGGAGTTTAGAGCAAAGGTATCAGAGCGTTTGCCAACAATCCTTGAGCGCTTGGCAAAGTCGATTGTCTCAACTGCACCATCTTTCATTCTTGGCGGTTCAGAGCCGTTAGGTCTGGATAGTATCGCCATTGAGCGCGGCAACGTAACCAACGCCGAGTGCTGGTTTGATTTGTCGCGTGACGAAAACAGGGAAACAGAGGGGCTAGTTAAATTGGCGGCTGGCTTGGGCGATAAGTCGTTCATGCTTACTCCTTGTGCCACCAATAAGCATAACGATCCGATCCTCGTCTTTGGTCGCCGTAATAAGCTGATCAAAGACAATTTTGAGAGGATTGTAGAAAAGTCTTCAAACATGCTCGCGATAACGACGAATGGGCGAAGGGGTTACAAGATGCGTGGGGCACTGGCGACAGCTCCAACGCTAACCGATCACTATCCTGACCTGATCCATCAAGCGGTTCAGGAGCATATAAACAAGCACGAATATTCACTGGTTGCATATGGCGGCATCCGTGATTTGGACATAGCTTGTTCAGCCTTAGCTTACGAGATCACGCAGGAAGTTCTCAAAGAAAAGAACATTTCTCGGAGTGCAGAGCGTGAAAATGAAACTACGGAAAACACTCAAGACATTGAATTTACAGGATAATTTACGCCGTGAAAGAACGGAATAAAAAATATGTCAAATTTTGACGTATCGAGCGAATAAGCGTAATGTGCAGAATCATATTCTCCAGCAAAACCATTAATTGATTTTGCTGTAATTTAGATGGAGCAGGATGAACAAACGAAAAAGCCCAGCGGAATAACCACTGGACCCATTCGGAAAACTGACATTGTTGAACAGTCTAATACCAAACCATTTCCCCTACCTTAGATCGCCAAATCTTTGGGGAAGTTGTTAAGACCAACATAGTCTTTTTTCCTCAACATATCAAGGGTTTTGCGGCTTCCCGCCACGCTTTTTTGCATCCAAAATTTAGGTGCGGAAAGATGGAAAACATAAAACATATCATATTGTTAGCCGAAATCACGAATTTCGGCTCAACATTTGTAAACAAAAAAATAACAAATTGTATTTTGTTCAACGCGCACAAGACGAAAGCGGCGCTTGAATTTCAGAGGCTGAGTAGGCTTCTCTATTCGTATCTGGCGGCATCCTACATTTCAGAGGATGAATTTAGCGCCGCTTACACGGAGTTGAACGCTCTCAATGAACGCCTGAAAGCCAGCTCGAAAATCGCCAGCATATTCCCGGCGATCAAACTCCCAAAAAAGAATAAGGCTCTCCAGCGTAAGCTTGCCTTCGGCCAATATAGCCAGCTCTTAAAAAACATCACTCCTTCTGTCCGAGCCGTAATGCGAGTTATTGAGATCGAGACAATCAAACACGGCGTCTGCACTTTGTCCGTGAAGCATATTGGTGATCTCTCTGGCTATTGCCGCTCTACCGTGCAGCTCGCACTTCGCATTTTAAGAAAAGCGGCCCCCGGCAACAGTGCGTTAATTGAAGTCGGTTTTAGACCCGTCAAAAAGGGCCCACACCAGACGAATGTTATCAGGATCATTTGTCCTGTCTGGATCGATCTAATCAAAGCACTCGCAGAGCCAGAAACAGCCTTAAATGATCTTTACGGCTTTCTAGCCAACATGAGAGGGCTTAAAAAATTGAGCAGCATGTTAAGTCTAAAATATATAACCGCTGCATTTTATCGAGAAATGGCGAAATCACTTCCAGTCTTGGCATTAGCTGATCGCTCTAGGAGCAGTTAGCGTTTAATCGCCAGAATCCCTAAAAACATAGCCTTAAATAAGGGCTATGAATGATTATGCACGTCTATACCGTTTCTTATTGTAAAGTTTTTTCGATAAACGTATTGTATGAAAAATAAAATTGATGCGAGTTCGTAATGTCTAACGCCAATAATTTAGCAGCTGATCAACCGCCGCCAATAGCACCCTTAATGCGGATGCTGGAAATGAGGCGCGAAATTTTATCGACTTCACACAAGGAGGTCAGCGCCATGACGGGCGAAACAGCCACCGATGAAATCTATGGCGCAATCACTTTAGAAAAAGAAAACCTTGTGAGAGCTGAGATCGTAACCAGAATTATGCTCGATCTCAAAGTAGCAAACAGCATGAGTACCTTGTTTGAACGGTATAGGGACAGCTTCTGATGAATAAACTTCGCAAATCGTTGACGGTAGCATTCATAGCGGCATCTGCCTTATATGCTTCAACCAATCTAAGTTTTTCAGCAACAAGCGGTGGTGCTAGTTGTGGCGTTGAAGCCGCTGCCGATGCAGCTCTACAGCAGCAAATTGCACTAATTGATGCTGCAAAAGTCAATGTGCCTGACTTTTTTAGCGGCCCAAATTCCTGCATCAACACCAATCTTCTGCAATCGTTCAATCTCTCGAACATGATCCCCGATCTGGCCGGGTTTTTCCAAGGAAACGTGCAGGGAATTACCCAAAATTTATTGAACCAAGCAAAGCAACAGGTTTGCAAATTGCTTGACGATCAGCTCCAGAAAACACTTGGAAATATGCAGCAGGCTGTCGGCAAGGTTAATTCGTCTGTTGGAACTGATTTAGCGAGTTTGTTGGGTGGCGCTACATCTGGTTTGAACATGCCGAAAATTGACGGCATCGGTAAATATGACTTTTCCGGTTCAAATGGGATTAACTACGATAACTCCGTAAAAATCCCAGTGCCGCAATTCACGCTTGGCGGTGGTTCTTCAAGCCAGTCGCAGGGCACAAATTCTTATACGCCGCCAACAAGCTCCGGTGGTTCAACTGTCATTGATGATTTTGGCAAGCTGATCAACGGAGAATGATATGGCGCGCGCTTTGCACATAGCCGCTGCCAGCTTGAGCGTGACTGTTTTGCTTTTGAACGGTCCTGTTACGGCTCAAACTGTCAGGCCACAGCCTAAAACGTTTGCGGAAAGCATGACTATGTGGACCGCTTCATTCAATGCGCTGCTATCTGGCTTTAAAATTGATGCTTCAGTGATCGACATTACAGGCAATCAAGGTACGCAAGCGATCAAGGCAGCAAAACAAGGTGGCATAGCGGCCCGGATACAGGCCGATAATAACCTAGCGCTCGTTTATGCAGTCAACAAGCGATCTTATGCCAGTGGACAGGGCTATAATGTTTGCCGGGCTGTTGCATCTGATATGGTTGCGGTCGATACGCGAAGCGCTGGTGACAGGGTACGAGCTGCTACAAGGAAGGTTGATGCGGACTGGATCAGCAATGGCTCCGATGCATCAACCTTCATCGCAACGACATTAGCCAATCGAAAACAGTATTATTGTTCGCAGGCCGAGCGAGAAGCCGGCTTATGCACTTCGTCAGCTTCCGGTGGATTTTCGGCGGGTGACAGTGATGCGAGTGTCTGGCTGAAAAATCGCTCTTATGGCTCTGAGGAAGTTGCAACCGCGTCAGATTTTATTGACGTGGCGGCTCCGCTTCCAACGATCGAGGCCAATAGCACGTCAACGCCTGACGTTTTGAACCGTGTTCAAGCTACTCGAAAAGCGGCGCTGATTTCAGGAGCGCGCCAATCTCTATTTGGCATCGCGATCAGCGGTATGGAAGGTGAGGGTAATGAAGGTCAACCGGAATAAACTGGCGTTTGCTATGGCTGGCTTGTTCGCAACGACGCTCGTGTCGGTGACGGGCGCTTATGCAGCTTCTTGCTCTGGTGTAGCTACCCGCGTCAATAATAAGACAGCCAGCGTTCGTGATGATGTTATTCGTCATCTGGAAAGCGTCGAGCAGGCGATTAATGCTGAATCGATCCGCCAGACACAGCAAATCTTGTCTGCCATGCGGGTTGTTAATTCTGCGGCCAATGCTTCGACTGACCAGAACGTTACGATGAAAAACAAGGCTTCCGAAGCTTCTGCATCGGCTTGGGTAGCGCATCGCACGAACATGCTGACCTTAGAAGCTACGCAACGCTATCGGTCTATGGGTTATAATACCTGCGGGTCGATCAGCGCGGCGAAGACATTTTCGCAGGCCAATGCGCAGGTAACGCAAAAGGCTTTCAGCACGGCAAGCGCTGGCGTGGCAGATACCAGTCATGACAATTGGTTTTCTCAAATAGCTAAATCAAATGTGTCTGCTTCTGACGTTATTGAAGGCAATCAGAGCGGTACGCAAAAGTATATTGCGATGGTTCTTGGGCCACAGCCGGAGAATGTTCGTGCATTGGCTGGTAGCACTGCCGAACAGCTCAATAAGTTGCAGGAGAACCGCAAGACGGCTTTGAAATCCTTATCAAGCTTCGTGATGGCAAATGCTGCTTCCTATAAGGAAAGCGACGAAAAGCTGGATGCTTTCATGTCGTCATGGATGGGCCGGGACGGTGGCGAACAATGGGCGTCTACGATGGCTGCTTCGCAGGAGCGCGGTATTCTTCTTGATCAGGTTCGTATTGAAGCCGCGCATGTGGCTGCGAAGGCTTACGGGATCAAGAAGCGCCTTAATACGGAGCTGGCTATCTCTGGTTACGCTCTGGCGAGAACAGACAACATTATTTCCAACATGGTTGATGGTGGCAAGTCTGGCGACATTATTCCGGTATCGGGGGAGTGATTATGCGAAAGATCGCAATTTCAGGGATTGGCCTACTGATGGCTAGCATAAGCACTCCTACCTTTGCGGCGTCATGTTGGGTAAATGATGCGTCATGGATCAGGGGCCACGAGACAGCGCGCACGAGGATTAAGGAGCGCATTGACTTGGCCGGGCGCAATATTACTGCGCAGGATACGCAGAATACAGAGGCAATCCTATCAGCCTTGAAGGTAATCACTCAGCAAACCGAAGTGGATGGCCAGAGACAGGCGACGATGACGCAGAAGTCGCAAGAGGCGGAAACCTCTGTTTATGTTGAGCAGAACAAGAATGAAGCGATTTTAGCTGTGCAGGAGCGTTTCAGCAAACGCGGTTTATCTGTTGATCCCTGCGGATCGGCTGCAATGATCTCAACGGCGCTAGGGAAAATCGAAGCTGATGGCGATACCTCGGTCGCTTCCAGCACTGATGTAGCGCCGGGCAATGCTGATGATATTAATGCCGTCTTTAAAAAGCGGGTGCAAAACACCAATCCGAACAACCTTTTAATTCAGACCTTTTTGACCGGCAGTGATGCAGATGCAGCCATATTCCTATCGAATGCTGCCGGGCTTCCTTTACCTAAGCAGATTAAGACCAGCAATAAGGTCGATAACGAGCTGAATTTCATCAAATCTCGTCGTGCCGAAGCTCTGCGCTCTGCGGCTCTAACATCGATGGAAGAAGTTAGAAACGCCTACAAAGAAGGCGGGGCTATTGAGGGGTACGATTCCTTTATTAATCAGTACGGTGGCGGCTCTGGATATGATGCTTGGCAAAAAGAGCTGGCCACTAAAAATGAGCGTGGCTTGATGCAGGAATATGCCAAATTGCGAGCCATATCCTTGAGGCTGGAACAGGCATCAACCAAGGGTGAAGCCCGGATAGCGGCTGTTCTTGGTGTGCTTTTGGCCGGTGAAACAGGAATCCAATAATGACCAGTCAGGATACTAATAAGAGCGATCTTGAGAGCTTGCGCGCTAATCGACCTCTGTTTGATGCGTCAGATAGCGAAGAATTTGAGCCGGTGGATATGGGGACAGCCGACAGCGACATTAATGACGAGATCGTTGATGTTGAAGCGAGCTTAGAGCAACGAGATTATCAGGATGAGCTTGTAGGCCATATATTCCGGGGAGTGCCGTTAAAAGATACGCCTATCCAGAATATCGAAACTTATTATGGCGCTATAGACCAAGCGAAGGGCGAGATAGCAAAGACCGGGGAAGGGGTTTATGCACCTTCTGATCGTGAAGGCCGCTCCATTCTCAAAGGCATCTGTAATAATCTCCGGTCGCCTGATTTTGATGCTTTTAACGAGGTGGAAAGCAAGCGTGTCGTTGACATGCTGAATAGTGCGCCTTCTGCGGGGTATGTCTTTGAGAAGCAGGCAAATGGCGCATTCGAGCTTGTGCCGAGGGCACCAGAGCAAGCATCAGGTAGCGGTGGTGTAGGACTGGTGCAGGACTTGCCGACAGACAATCCAGAACACGCCAGCGCGCCGGATAACGGCATTTAATTTAAAGATCGGCAGAATTTAATGGCGATTGCTGTTTCAACTAATTTGAACCGGAAATTTATTACAGCGGCAGAGGTTCTTCGGGCCGCTAATAATCAGAATGTTGGCTTGTTTCATTCAGAAAAGAAAACCGTTTCAAGTCTGTTTAAGGTTCTAAATTTCGAGGATAATCGGGCATCCGACTATCGGGTCTATTTCAATGCTGCGAGCTTTGATAACGCCGACGATGCTCAAGAGATTCAGTTTATCTATGTGGGCTATATCAATGAGAAAAAGTCTCTCCAATTGTCGATAGGCTCCATAAATGGTGACAAGCTTTCCCTGAAATATGGTTCGCTGGTTGAGATCAAGGACGGCAATTATTGCTGGCTTAAAGGCGGTGAATTTACTCCGCCAATCACTGCCAAAACGTCGATGGTTACAGGGCGTAGCCAAGCCACGTTGCGCGTTATTTCAGAGGATGACTTTCTCGCTACATCGCTGGAATACATTCACAAATTTGAAGAAATCGCGCTGGTCGAACTGAACGATTCAAAAGCGGGTTGAGGATTAGCGCCAATGGCTGACGAAACCAGACTAGATCCCGGAATTTTTACACCTGTCCGCGAAGACTATGCCGTCACTACGCTTGAAAGGGTGTTTGGACCGTTGGTCCGCGCTATTGCGGACGGTAGCGGTATAGAAAATATAGGCAGCTCTGACACGATGTTAGGGCAACTTATCACGTTGCTTAATTTGGCAATCCTATTTTTTGCCGGGGCTGTCCTGATCTACATGATCTACACGTCGATCATGGATACAGCATCCGATGGCAAGATGATGGGGCAATCGACGGATTCGCGCTATACAGTTTTGCGCGCAGCAGTGGGCGTTGTTCTGTTGCTGCCCGTTAAGGGCGGCTTCACAATTGCGCAGGTCGTGGTTCTTTACCTTTTGGTTTGGGGATCAGGGCTGGCCGATAATGCTTGGATCAGGGTGGCCGAGAATAATATCGCTTCTGTCAGCTATACCGCGCCGTCAATCCGGATTGGTAGCGGCGCTCATTCACTGCCTCCAGCCGCTACGACCGGCTTTGCAGAAGCCTTTAGAGCGAGAACGGCTGGATATTTGTGCGCAAACTATCTTAATCAGGCGTCCCAAACATTAGGTTTGGGTACTTCTGTTCATCCAATCAGTGCGAACAGGCTTACTGTTATACAAGATAGCACGGGTAAAAGTAATCAGTATCGTTGGTATTTTAAGGACAACAGCGATCACTATGGTAACTCGTCAAGTCTTTGCGGTGTCGTGAGAATTATTGCGTATGAGTATTTAGACCCATCGCAAATGAGCAATATTTGGTCTAATTTGACTGGAGCAAATCTTGTCAATTTCACCAACACTTTCAACATGCTTACAAAAGATGCATCGGTTACGGCTCAAGTTACGGCTATGGGTGTAATTGATTCTTATGCTAGAAGGCTATCGCAACAGATTGTTCAAAATCAGCGTGACGATGAAAAGAACAAAGAGCTAATCACTGAGGGAATGTCAGAAGCGCTTGATACGTATATAACAACGTATCAAAATATGATGCGCTCATACTCGCAGACGAATGATTACTCTCAAGCTTTGTTGCAGATGGCAACGCGGAATGGCTGGATTTTTGCTGCAAACTGGCAGCGAATGATGAGCAATATTTATGTGAAGGCTAAAGCTGCGCTGTATAACGTCACAATTGGGGCGAGTGATCCTAGTGATCCACAGACAGTTTTTGGCGTGGGATACAACGGAGCAGGTTCTGAAACTGTTGTTTTCTTCCAAGAGTTTAGAAATCAAAGACAGTATTTTGATGGGATCAGTAGCGCCTTTTCAGCAGCAGCGCTCAATCGTGATGTTATGACGGTTGGTCAACGCGAGTTTGAAAACGGTACGGCTATCTTGAATTGGCTTGCTGACACGGTTACGGGACTTATGGGCCGCAATGATGGTGCCAATGATGCAAGTAATTTTTGGAGTGATCCACTTTTAGAAATACAGGATATTGGCACGGTATTGCTTACATCAGCGGCTGGAGCGAAAGCCGTGACAACAGCGAGTGCATTATCACCTGATCCGCGTATTAGAGCAGTTGATCAGTTCCTTGGGCCATTGGCTACTGTAATGGTCGTTTTGGGTGTTGTTCTTGCCATTATCGTCCCGTTTATGCCGATTATCTATTACGTAGGCGCAGTTATCGGTTGGGTGATTTTGGCAATAGAAGCGGTTTTTGCTACGCCGATTACGATCATCATGTTCTTTGCGCCGCAGAGACAGGCCAATTTTTTTGGCTCAAACCATAATGCCTTACTGACGCTCTTTGGCGTATTGTTACGGCCATTCTTTATTGTGGTGGGCTTGATTGCAGCGTACCTGATCATGCGAGTGGGTATTGATATTATCAATGTCTTGTTCACGGGTATCGTCTCGCTACTCGCACCGGAAGGCTCAATATCGTCTATCTATATGTTCCTTGGCACGATCATGGTTTATGTCTTGGTTGTGATCTTTACCGTGATGCATTGTTGTTCGCTAATCACTGGCTTGAGTGATTATGTTCTTGGTTGGATTGGCGTTGGTATGTCTTCGCTTGTTAAGGCAAATCCAATGGAAGGCGTACAGGGAACGCTCGGTGTAGGTGGGCGCTTGCCAGCCCTTCGGGGTACGCCGGAGCTAGGTGGCCGCATTCGCGAGCTAAGACAATCTACGAAGGATTTTAACAAAGAGAAGTCCATCGGCAATCAAGGGGATGATCGAACAAGGCGCTTGACTTAGCTTAACAATTAGGGGGGTAGGGCGGAAATTCCGTCCTTCCTGTTGATTTTTGCGAATTGGTTAGGTAAGGTCGGGTCAGGATAGTTTTACATGTATTTTGAAGGAGTGAATCAATGAATGTTTTTCTTATCATTTTTGCACTTCTCTGCATAAACGCTGCTTATCGTCTTTGGCGCAAAGGAGCGCCAGCAAGGGAAGCGCAAATACTGGCAGAAGCTAATGCGGAGCTAAGAGCCTATTTCCCCAACGTCAGGTTGGAGGATATTACGCCTGAAATGCGCCGTGAGTGTGCTGTGGCTTTTCGTAGTAGGGTTAATCGCACATCGGCTTATTATACGTATAAGCCAGCTTCGGCAGGTGATCCGCTTGTGAACCACACTATTTCGGGAGGCCGGATTGTTGGTCATTCTGGCAGGGTGGTTTGTGAAAATATCAATGACCTGTCGGGACCAGAACGCGCTAATCTAATGGAAAGTTTGAGGACCGGAACAATCTAAGAGTTGAGCCATATTTCTGGTTGCGAATTATGGAAAATAAGACAACCTGTTGGTGCAACTGAAGAACTCCCGGCATCAGCCCGTAGTTCTTGTGCCCCGAGCATGACGTGAGGTGCTTATGCACCGGTTGACGACTTGGCGGAGGCCTTGAACCTTCCGGCTTCCAGCCGGATGTAATTCAGAAATTTACCTAGCACTTAGGGGTTTTATGAATAACAAATTAACATCAGAGATTGGACACAGATTAAGTTGGGCTCGCACCAATATTTGCAGATGTTCTATCTTTCAAATGGCGGATTTACTAAATACAACTCCAAGGCTAATAGCGGACTGGGAAAGTGGTAATTCCTCATTGCCGGTAGGGCCAGTTGTGCACCTATATCAATTATAACGAATTAATCCGGCCTGGCTATTAACAGGCGACGGAACCAAACGAATGGGCTGAACTGTTTTGAAGTTTTTGATTTGCTCTCAGGCCGTGGCTTCGCTCCGTAACGAGAAAATGCTCTGGTTGGAAATATTATGGATATCCGTGTGCCTTCTCCGGGAGCCGACCGCAAACCGAATTTACCTTTCATGGATTCCACCAACTTCAAGCAACCGGTAAGTCCCAATCCGGTATGTCCGAGCGCCTCTCCTTTAGAAGAAAAGAAGGGAAGGCGAGCCTTCTTAATATGTTCTTCGGACATGCCTACCCCATTGTCTGCGATAACTATCTCGAGTTTCTCGGATCGAATTTTGCCTCTTTTCAATTTGGCTTGGATTGTTACGATGGATTTTGGGGTATTTCTGACAGCGTCGAGCGCATTACTGATAAGTTCATCTATTATAAGGTGAATGTGAGCTTCTGGAACCAAAACTTTCCCCGCATATGGATCCAGACTTAGATTGATAATATGCGCGTCCTCGCTTTTCGACTTGCGCACGCTTTTAAAAACGCTGTCTAATGGCACAACGAAAGTCCCGTTCCTGTCGTTTTCAGGAAAAGCGATGCAAGCGAGCCAGTGATTTACAGCACTCAGCTGTGTCGTCGATTTGCGCGCCAGATCCAATGTGTCGGCTGACGGTGGCACATCTTTCTCCAGCATCCAGTGCAGATAGATATGCAGACTAGATATACGGGTAAAAGTCATGTGACTGAAAAGAATTGCGAAATAACGCACCTGCTCTTCATAGCGGGAACGGTTTCTCGCTATCCAGACTGGAATGATCAACAAAAACAGAAGCACTGCACACAAAAAGGCTGCAAGGAACTTATTGCGGAAGGCCTGTTGATCCAGATCAGCTGTCCGTTTGAAGGTGCGCCCCAGATTTGCGGCTGCACTTGTGATGGGGATGATATCCTGCCAGACCGAAGTGACCTGATCCAAGACGTGATCATATTTATCTGCGCCGGACGCATCTTCAATTTCTGGCTTTATCTTGTCGTTAACGAGAACAAGTATTTTGCGAAGCTTGTTCAAATCAGCCGGTAAAAGAATTTGGGAAGCGTAACTTAGCCCTAGGAGATCTTCCAGATTAGTGGCGAGAAAACTGATTTCACGGGTGATATGCTTAATATCGTCCGGGTTATGCGTAGCCTGCGCGAGCCTTATCCATCCCATTGCCCCGACGGCCTTTTCACGTATCTGTGAGGCCCGCCACTGAACTTCAGAAACTTCAGAAATGATATTATAGGCCTTTTGCCGATAATGATCGGTCTGCATAAACGACCACCCTACCATCGCAAGACAGAAGGCGAATGCCAAAAACAGGCATATCAAAATTAGCTTTTTTAAACTCTCCACCATGACGAACCTCATACGTGGCTGTACAAAAAACACCTACCGGTATCAGCCGGTAGGTCACAATGGTAAGGTGAAGCGGCTGGATATCCGATTAGGAATCTGCTCGTAAGCCCACCACAAACCAAACCCAGCGTGAGTTGTCACCAGGGTCCGCAGCCTTTGGCAAAGCATCAAACGGCCAGATGATATACATTGGCCCCCGATCGCTATCCGTTAGCGGGCGGAATTCCTGTCCAGCGCTGCAATCAGCTTTTGTACGCTCGGCTTCACTGCATGCGATTTCCGTCGCAATGATAGGGCCGTATTTTCTGATCTCAGCTATCTCCAGCTTGGACTGATAATCATCTAGGCCCAGCATAGTAACCAGAGCCGATGAATCTAGGCCATCTTTCTTTAGCACATCTAATAGAGCAGGACCGCGGTAACGAACCTTTTTGCCGTTAGTCCAGGGTGTTTGGGTCTCGATTACCTTTGAGGGGAAGGAATTTTGAAGTGCTCCAATCGGATAGTCCGCGAGGGTTGCCCCGGCCTTCCCTTCAACGTGGAGGGTTTTGGGGTCATCAAAGGCAGCTGAAGCGTAATTTGCAGCTATAATGCCGCCCGTCAGAGCGAGAGCAAATGTAATCGTTTTAAAAATCATTGGTCATCCTTTAATAACTGTTTTGATTGGTTAAATTTGTTGCGCGCGCGTTTATATTTTTTTTCTGCTGAATCCTCGGTTTTCAAGTTGAAATGTTTTGCCATCAACTGCAATGATTTGACTCTTTTCATTCCTTGCGGCCGTGCTGCAACCCATTTGAGGACTTCTTCATCCGTTGGAGACACGCCGGGGTAGTGATAGTGGGGAGATTTATTCATCCCGCTCACCGAACCTCGGTAATTAATAAATTCAGTGCGATCAATTTGTTCGAGAATTTCGGCCAGCGTAGGTGGGGACAGTCCGAATTTACCCACATAGGCTTTTACGCCGCGGTGCCTGCATTTTTCAGCTTCCTCAATCGAATATCGGCCTGTGATAATAATATGTCTGGCAGTTGGACTTAGCGTCTGGACTTTTTCAATAACTGAAAGACGTGTCTCATATGCCTCCGAGGCTACACCAAAATCAGGCAACCCCGGATCGAGTACCACAAGAGAGAAGGCATTTTCTTCTAGCGCTTTTTCGGCAGCAAAAAAAGTTGATGCTGTAAGCACCATGCAATGATCGAAAGCCCGCTTAAAAAAAGTAAGTAATGCGTGAAGCATGAGGCCATCATCTTCAACAATGAGTATTTTCTCGGCACATAGATCGTTTTCGGTCATTTTAAAATCCTTCAGCAAAAGGGGGACATTCTGACCCCTAGTTCTGTAAGCCATTCCGTGATTGATGTTGGTTGCGACGAATGGTTATGACTGTGCACTTTGTGAGTAATATTGGATAAAATAATGTCAATGTTGATATATCAGACCAATAAGCTGTTACATAATATATTTGGCATTCCAGTGGAAATAATTATAATCAAATATATAAAAATTAGTATTACCCGCATTTTTTGTTTATGGGATGCTTCACTAATTAAAATTTTATAATATTTATTAATATTATAAAATAATAGGTTTCAGAATGTTGTATAAAGAGCAAATTAAATTATCTCCTATTCTTGAAAAACTTCGTGAAGCTCTTGTGCTGTCAAGTCGCAGTGTGGGGGATATTATTAGTTCATATGCACTTGCACACAATATGATTGCCTACAATGAACATTTATTAAGCGGCTATTCCACGGTGGATGCATTGGCCGCAGAGGTTGATGAGCAATTTCAACTACTGAAAACTGCGGGCTCTGTATCGGTAATCAGAAAAATTCATGACAATCCAGCCGAAGAGCCTATTGCTTACTACAGGATTGAGGATAGCGGTTTTTTTTGGCCTGACGCGCAACACTTCATCAATTGTTGCGCTGAATAACGCTTACGCCGATTTTTCTTATAGATCGGGGGAAGCGGCATATTGCCATTAGATAAATCGCGCTCGGCAGATCGATGCGCGATCTGCCTTGCTCCCAATCCTTGATACGGGCTTTTGTGAAGCCGTATGTCTTGGCGAAGTCAGATTGAGTTAATCCGAGTCCGGTTCGGATCGCAATTAACTCACTGGCTGACATAAAAACGTCTTGCGTCATTTATTGTTCTTATCAATCCACTCGCTGAGTTTCTTATTATCTTTCATGGCGTTAGCTGGTATTTTTTTCTTTTTCCGGGCTGCAATTTTCTCGGCAAATTCGATTTGCTTTGCCGATGGAGCTGCCCCGCTGGTTTTCCCCTTTGATGATTTAGTCTTGTCCTGTGGTTTATGCTCATTCAGGAAGGCATTGCAGGCCGCACGGTCGCTTTTATAGTTTTCTGGTGGCTCTATCGCCTTTGCTTTCGCAACACTCTCTATGAGCCTAATTTGGGCTTCTGACGGTGTTGTTGATATTTCGCGTAGCTTAGGTGGCGCGATCTCAACGATTTTGTCCCTGATTTTATGAGCAACGTCAACGATTGCACCTATTACACGGTCGCTGGTCAAGCGACCATCCAGTATAGCATCCAGTCTTAGTTCCATCTGCGCCGTAAAGCCGGGATCAATGAGCCAGTGTGCGTTCTGTTTCAGGATTTGATAAATTTGAAGCCCCTCTGCCGTAGGCCGCACATAATTGGCTTTTCCTGATTTTATTTCCTCAATCCAGTTTTGTGCGATCAAGCTTTCGATGATCGTATCTCTGGTTGCTGGAGTGCCTATGCCTTTTGCTTCTTTGAGCCGTTCTCTCATTGCAGGATCATCGACATAACGCCAAGCATTCTGCATTTCATCAACGAGATCGCCAAGAGTGAAGCGTGACGGAGGCTTTGTTTTTTTAGATTCAATGTTGGTATTAGTTACAGTCGCCAGCGCTCCGTTAGCTACAGGAGGCAATTTTCCGTTGTCTTCGTCGTTATCGTCCTCACTTTCCGTCTTTTCATCTTGAAAGAGAGCTTTCCATCCTAATTTTGTGGGGGTGCTACCTGTTGTTCCCAGGATTTCCTTCTTATTTTCGTGTGTAATTTCAATGGTGATCGACTTTTGATCATACTCGTAGTCGGGCGCGATAGCGGCCAGATATGTTTTAGCGATCAGATCAAATAGCCTTTTTTCGTCAGCGCTTAGAATTGGATAGATTGTTGGTAGCTGATCCAGCACTTTTACATTTGGAATGATCGCGTGGTGAGATGCGCTCCCTACGCCAGCGTCAGAGAATATTCCACTTTTCCCTGTGCGGATTCTGGGTTGGGACCATTGCTGCGAGATTGGATAGATTTTATGCAGTGCATCTAAGATCGGTTGTGCGTCCTTAATCATTATCTCATTGAGATACCGAGTTTCGGCGCGTGGGTATGATGCGATTTTGTGCTTTTCGTATAGGGATTGGGCTATTTCGAGCGTCTTTGTCGGCTTCCAGCCCCATTTTGATGCTCGCTTTTGAAGTGTAGGTAAATCCATACCTCGTTCGGGCGCTTGGCTTTTCTGTTCAGTTTTAACCTGAACAGGCCCACTCCAAGCTTTGACCGTCTTTGCAAGCGCGTCAGCCGCTTCTCTGGAGAGTATTTTTGTGTCGCCGGTTGTTTTGTGGGTGAGTTTGAAAGTGTGAGCGTTCGATTTCAATACAGCGCTGACCACAAAATAATCGACTGGCACAAAATTCTGTATTTCTAGCTCACGGATGCAAGCGATTCCGAAAGTTGGCGTTTTCACTCGGCCAACACCGACAGCTTTGCTCCAACCGTCAGGTTTGAGACATAGTGATGCAATCCGCGTCATGGATAGATTGAAAATTTGATCCGCCTGCCTGCGCGCTATCGCAGCGCCATAGAGACTAGCATATTCACTGTTGGGCTTCGCGCTTTTTATAGCGTCTCGCAGAGTTTCAGGGTCTTCATTCTGGAACATCGCACGTAATACCGGCCCTTTGTACCTCATTTCGCGTATTATATCCTCTCCGATCGCTTGACCTTCTCGGTCACAGTCGGTTGCGATAATGACCTTTTCGGCAGAGCGTAAGGCTTGCTTTATGGCCGTTATGCGTGGTCCGCGGCCTTGATCAGGAGCCTCTACAAGTGGGTAAAGGTTTGCCATTGGAGCGAGAATATCGGTGCTCCATTCCTTCCATTCAGGGTTATATTCTTCCGGCAATTGTAGCCGGTATAAGTGGCCCTGTGCTGGCAGTATTTTATAAGTCGAGTTGCTGCCGACAGCATCTTGCATATTTCTAGCTTGTTGCGGCTTTTCACATATAATTAGAACGGTCATGAAACCACCTATTTTATTGAAATAACACCAATCGAATTATCGCAAAAATAAATCAATTGTCAAAAATTATAGATTTTAAGGAAAAAAATTGACTAATGGTGTTCTGGTTGGTGATGTAGGCACAAATTTTGCCGCGATAGTTATATTGAGAAAGGGATAGCGTGAGTAAGCGTCCAAATAACGTTGGGGAAGCTCGCGTAATCGCGAAGCTGGTCGCGGAAACTGAGAAACTACATTCGCAGTCCACTAAGCATCGTCGTGGACGGAGAACCAAAAGCACGGCTCTATTTTGGGCGCTTTTTGAAAATCATTTCCTTCGTAATGGGAACGAGGGAGGATTTGTTGATGATCTGGCTGAAAGCCTCAAGGTCAGCAAGTCCGTTATTTATTCATGGAACACGCAGCAGCTTATTCCGAATAAATGGCGACGCCCTGTTTTGCAGTTCATGGAAAAGCACGGCATTGAGTTGCCGCCGGGGATCAATGAGGATCAGCTTTTCTTTGGCGGCAAAGCCGTTGATGTCAAAGAAGATAAGATGCAGTTCAACAGCGCTCTTTACGCTCATTTTAATGACGTAATAAAGGCGCTCGACCATGATTATTACATGCTGCATGAGCAGCTAATGCGTAGCAATAGCCTGTTAAATGCATCATTGCTGGTCCGTTGGGTTTTTGAGTATGGCGGGATCGCCAGTACGCGGACAAGGCTTTACATCACTGCGCTTTTGGAAAATCCATATTTGGAAGAGTTGATCAGAGAATACGGGTTTAAGACGGTGGATGAAGGCGTTGAATATGCGCAACGCCACGGTTGGGTTTCCCCTCATGAGCGTGGCAAGGACTGACTATTTTCTCAGATAGCTTTTGAGAAAGTCCTTAATCGGTGGGGTAGCCTCAAACATTCTTCGGTTCACTATTTGCCAATGTCTATAGCTGGCCTGAAACGAGTAGGCTATTAGAACGAGCGTAAGTAGTGCGCCGCCAATAAACGTCACAAAGTTTGACAGGATAAAAGCTAAAAAGCCGGTTCCGAAGAACATGGCAGCGGCTGTATATAGGTAGGTCGTTTCGACCGATGCGTAAGAAGCGGTATGTTGCTGTGCGTTGTTAATCTCGTCGGTAACATCAACGCTATAATCGCACGTTTCGCAGGTTAGAAAGACTTGATCATAGTGCCCTTGGTCATGTTCTTCATTGATCAGGTTTACCGGCGTCAATGGGCTATGGCCGCATTCAGGGCACTGTGCAACTTTTTCTCGTTTGAGCTGATTCTTTGCCCATTCAAAGGTTGCCTTGCCTTCTTTGGTACGAATGTTGCGCAGTGGCGACCTTGGCAGCAATGCCTTCCAGACCATGATTATATTCCTTCGCCAATGCTGGAGCGAAACTCGCGCAGCTCGTCGTCAAAGCTACTCAAATCCAGAAAGAGGCTATTTGTATCAGCGGTGTCGTTTTTTGCGAAAGCTTCATAGATTACGCCTTGCGGCATTATCCTTATTTCAAACTCTGCAAGGCTATCTTGCCAGCGAATAGATGCGAGGGTGAAATCAGGATCAATCTCTTGATCTGGTTGACCATCTGGAAGAATGGCGATCTCTTTTTCGTCGGCCTGAATAGTCTGTGACGTGAAGTCTGTTTTGAGCGCGGTCGCAGCTCGCGCAAGTAAGGATTCATTTGGAACGACCGTTCCGTCGATTATGGCGTCGATTACGATAAACTGTTGCATGTCACTCCTGCTTTCTTGAGCGGGTTCGACTGGGTTATATGTTGCTTAAAATCGGTATTAATTATAAAATACGATAATCGAAATTTATGAATAATAAAACATGGGAAGGTGCGGGAATGAGAAAAATATTATTTTCAGCTACGTTGAGCCTGTTGCTGCCGTTAGCTACTGTTCCTGCATATGCTCAGACAGGCGCTGATAGTTTTAAACCTGTCGAGCTGAAATGCCAGCCTTTGAAAAGCATACACAGCGATCCTTTCGGAGTCTGGAGCGATCCAGAAATTGCCGATGCTAAGGATGAAGGCTGGCAGGATGCGGCAAAGGTTTGCGTGGGTCAGAGCAAAATCAAAGGATCTACTTACTTTGTAACTTTGCTGATCGGTAGCGGCTGTTCAACCTCAGTGTGCCCGGTACGGGTCACAATGACCGGGCAGAACAAAAAACGACAAGTCCTGACAACGGACATGATGTGTTCCAGCCCGGATTATTATGCCTTTGATGCCAGCGGAACGAAACTGAAAGCATGTGATCAGGTATATAGCTTAGGGGGCAACTAATGGCCTTCCGGCTACGCAAATACCTGTCAACGATGATCGTTGCAGTGGTTTCCTTCTCTATGCCAGCGTCAGATAGTTATGCTGGCGTATCGGCCAATGACCTAATTCGCGCCGGTATGCCGCCGTCTTATGCGGAATATGCCGCCATTGTTTCGGCCAATGAAGGGAATTGGGGATCGGTCAACCAGTTTGGATGCCTTGGTGCATTTCAGTTCTGTCCGGGCACTTTTGAACGCTATTACAATGGCACGAAGGAAAGCTTTCTGAATAATCCAAGTCATCAGGTAAATGTATGGATGAATTATCAGAAAACAGAATGGCGCAATGCAACTAAGAACGGTTTTGATAAGCTTGTCGGGCAGCGTGTTTGCTATAATGATCGATGCGGTACGATTACTGAATCTTCTATTTTGATGGCCTGTCAGTTTGGCTGTGGTTCTAATGGTAAATTAGGCAATCTCTCGAAAAACGGCCTTAACTGTAATGCCCCAAATGTGAAGGACGGCAACAATAAATCGGTGTGCGATTATCTGATTGATGGAGCTGGCCGAGACGTTTCCGAGGTTACAGGCAACGGAAACGGTAGTGGCGCTGGCGGCGGAGGAGGCGTCTGTTTGGCTAGAGCGCCGTGGTCAACGGGTGGTCAGCAAGTTATTTCTCCTTACGGTGAGGACCGTTCTCATCGACCGGGGGCAAGCCGTGGCGTTCATCAGGGGCTTGATATTGTCAATTCCGCAGGTCGTGGCGATCCTTTGTATGCGGCTATCGACGGTAAGGTCTGGCAGACGAAGAACGGTAGCGGTGGCTTACGTGTTGTGACGGAAACAGGCGATCAGCGCTTTATCTGGATGCACTTGGATACAATCTCAAAGCAGGCCGAGGCTGGACAGAGCGTATCGGTTAATACGCAAATCGGGACAATGGGTGGCAGTGGCACCAAGAATAATGCTTCTGTTCATCACCATTTGGGTGTTTTGATGCGTGGTGACGCCGTTAAGAACCTAGCCGGTAATGGATCGGATCGTGTTTTCAAAACAAGTGACGGTCAGTTGGGCGGGACTAAAATGTCTCAACCGCTCTCATCGCAGGAAATAGCCAATGCTTCTCCTAAAGCTTGGTATTTCGTGCAGCCAGAGCGATTTCTATATGAGCGGAT
The DNA here is from genome assembly GCF_025846885.2 of Brucella sp. HL-2. NCBI lineage: Bacteria > Pseudomonadati > Pseudomonadota > Alphaproteobacteria > Hyphomicrobiales > Brucellaceae > Brucella > Brucella sp. HL-2. Next base: position 50,176 of record NZ_JAOYTK010000022.1, read on the forward strand.
ACCCTATAATCAAGGTACGCTGGCAGGCTATAATCTGGATCGACCGGGTGGCCTGACGTTGGAAAATACATGCTCCCCGCAATTTGACTCTGGAGAGCAGCCTTACTCGTCAAATGGTGGCATCAGTGCGGATGAAGGCGCAGGCAACACCTTTGTTGGCGGCGGCGGAACGACCGACTACGAGTTAGACGTGATCGAAAATTCGGAGCGCAGCTTTATGCTCGATCTGGCACGTCAGGCTAATGCAGGCAGTCAGTTGACGGCAAGAGCTGGTCAAATTGGCCGCGCCGAAGCGGATTTGTCTTTGGGCTTACTTATCATCAATGAATTGGACGCTAAACTATGATTAAGCACTCATTGCGCTATGGCGCATCATTTGTATTCCTCATCACATTTTCAGTGGCTGCACTGGCCGATCAAAATCCGTTTAGTCAATTGCGTGAGGGCGTGTATCGCGAAGACTGCGCGCAAAAGAGCGATTCAATATTCATCATTGAAAAGGGTGGCGACAAGATTAGCGGTATTGATAAGAGCTGCAAATTTTCTTCTGCCAAAGGCACTTCTGTCACTTTGCAATGCACCGACGAGGACGGTGATAAATACGTGGAAACTTATAATGTGAAAGTCAACTCGCAAACGTCTTTTGGCGTCTGGATGACAGGTTATGATCCATATGAATATCTTCTGTGCAAAGGATGACAGTTATGAGACTGATCCTGACCATTATGTTTGTATTCAACCTGATAGGTGCGTCTGTTGCTCAAGATGTAATTCTTGATCAAACGGCTCCAGTTTCACATATTGATCCACCACGAATGCAGGAATATCAGCGTGAGAGGAAGATTGATGAAACTAAGAAATATGTTGATCCAATCCTTCGTGAAGGTGTCGATGTATCAGCTCTTGAGGTTGAGGTTCTAAAGCGGCGTATGGCAAAGCAGGAGGAAAAAACTGCTAAGCTGACTGATGCATTGAATGCCGTGATCGTTATTTTGAATGAAATGAATGGTGTTGAGGGCAAAAAATGAGTGATTTAGGCACCATCATCATTAATCTCGGAACGCTGTTTCCTTTTATTTTCCAGTTCGTTTTTATCCTGATGGCGCTCTTTGGGTTATGGCTATGCGGCCATGCCTTTTATGAGGTTTATCAGGTTGCAAGCGAGGGGCCGCGCTCTGGCCATTCTTACGTTGGAGCTGGCACACAGTTATTGCTTGGTTCGGCCTGCACGATAGGTCCGTATATCGTGGCCCGGTTCGCGAACACGGTAGCATTGGGCGGTGAGGAAACCGCGTCATGGCTTTCATATCAGCCAAGTGGCACCAGTAGCGCAGGCCAATACTGCCAAGACACGCAATTTGCGATTACCGGCCTGCTTATGGTGTTTGGCGCTATTGCTATTTTCATGGGTGTTAGCATCCTGCACGGCATGAGGAACCAGACACGATCTGGTGGTGTAGGGCAGGCGCTGTTCTATATTTTTGCCGGGGTTGTTGCAATTTTTGCCAATGACGTTGCAACAATCATTGGCAATACCATTAAAATGGACGTTGGTTTGCAACAGATATGCACGGCGCTTGGTGCTGGTACAGGTTAGCAGCGAGATACTTTGCAATAAAAAAGCGGCTTAAAGCCGCTATTTTATTCAGTATTGCTGGAGGGCAGGAGGGATAGTGCATCCTGCGTCATTTGATGCACTACTCTTGCGGCCTTCTCGTGTTTTGTCTCTGGGGAGCCGTGCATTAACACATGCTCGCGCTCTAATCGTTCTTTCGCTTCTGGCGTAATATAATTGTTAGCCTCATTGATGATAGCTTCGACCGCACGGTCGAGCTGCGGGTTAATTATGGGCTGTTGCGTGGTCTTTTCGTCTAAGTAGTGCTGGAACACGCCTGCGGCTTCTGGAACGGCTGTTTTGCCGCCTATAGCACGTATAAATAGCCATAGCTTATGATCGTAGAACCGCACCCATCTGAATTGAGCTGGTGCAAGGACACCGAGGCTGCGAGTGCCGCCTGTTTCAGTATCAAGTGACGCTGCAAGCATTGTCGCAGTGTATGCGCGCTTCAACAAGATCGGGCTGATATGCTTAATGAAGCTCAATTGCTGGTTTAGGATATTCGCAGACAGGATTCGCTCCGAATCCATCAGCTCGGTTTGCTTCTTGTATAAAAGCCCCTTTTTCGGGTCTTTGCCTGCCGGAACGCGATCTGGCGTATGGCGATGCGATGAAAGCAGTTCAATGAGCTTTTGTCGGGCGGTGATGACCGTAGGCAGGGTATCACCGATAGTTCCAGATTGGCCTTCTGCTTCGCTGTTTAGGTAATCTATAAGCGTATATAAGGTAGCGCTATCGCCGTGCTTTTCGCGGAAAATAGCGCGTTTGAATTTCTCGTCATTTTCATCCTGAAAGCCGATGACGAGGCTATCACGCTTGTTCCTTTTAAGGCGATTAATGTCTCTCCATACGTCTTTGAAATACCCTTCGGTATTCTCAATGAAGTAGGAAAACTCTTGCCCTGTATCTACGAGCGAGCCGTATATACGAAAGAGCGCAGGATACAGAATGATACACTGATGCCATTTAAGGCGATTATTGATTATGTCTTCGATTATTTCGTTAGACGGCATAGGGTCGGATGAAACGCTGTAATCGGTTCTGGCCACAAAGAATGGGTTTAATTCACCCATATAGCCAGACAGGTACGTTGTGAGCGCGCTCCGGTCACATTCTAGTGCTTCCTGTCCGTCAACCAGCTTAGTGCCACGGTATGCTCCTGAGAGTAGGATAACGTCGATGGCGGTGTAAGGCATTCTGGCAACGCCTTTTGTCAGGTCCGCAAAATCATTTATCGCGTAATCGAGAAAGAATTGGTTTGCCGGATACAAAATTGCCTGTCTTCGCATGATTGATTTCCAATCCGGTGGGGAGGATTTCTCGTGCGAAATTATGGAGCTTAGATGCTCATTTTGAGCCTTCTTTTTCAGCCTATAGCCTATGTAAACAACGATAAGAGCTGCGATAATCCCGAACGGTATGGACGATGTATAAATATCTATAAACCGCACATCATTATCTTTCCCAAGTGTCAGGTTGTGAAAGCTCATACCCCACGGGCTTAGATACCACGTACCTAAGCTCTCTATTGTCCTGATAAGGTGATACATGATGCCTACAGGCCGCGTAACGATGGCCCAGAGAATAGCAAGAACGCCCATGAACAAAATTCCGAGGACAACGAGCATCATGCGCTCGCTCATGCCTCTGCCGCTTTTTTCCATAGCGTAAATCCTTATTTTATTGTAAAATCGATAAACGGATAATACAAAAAATAAAATTAAATGCGACTGCTAATAGCTGTGGTTGCCAAATAAAGGTGTAGGTTATGGCGACTTCTAAATGGTTTGATCTGCGGAATGTTGGCGCAATTCTGGAGCGGATTAAAAATGATGAATCCGGTGTTTTCCTGAAGCTCACTGTTAAGGAGCCTGCCGACTATTTAGAAAAGGCTTCCGATATAGTGAGCGCCGGGTGGCAGGCATCAGCGGATGAACCTAACGTCTTCATCAATAACAATCGTATGGATGCAATGAGCGACATAAAGGCGTCCCTGTGCGCCTTTTTCGATAAAGACGCTATCGCTCTTAATGATCTTAGTAAGTTGCCCGGAAATATCTACGTGGGAGGCTATGAACGCGGAAAATCAGCTTCCCCTGAAACGATCCTATCAAATATTCTTGGCCTTGATGATGCATCCCAAGAGAAAATACTTAAACGTGTTGTTGCTGCTGCTGCGCTGGCAGGCTTAAACAATCAAGTAAAAGTGCCATTTGACGGCCAGTTGCTGAAAGTTTGGGATGCTGTTTATGACAGGTATCCTGAACATGCAACAGGAATGATAGTTCTTGCTGTTCAAGAATATACCGAAGGCAACATTGAAAAATTTGAACTACTTGAAAATGCTATTATGCAAGATAGCATAGTGGGAGCTTATTATAAGATTCCTTATGAACTGGAAGCAAAAATACATAAAATTAGTGCTGAAATTGATAACTCAATTTATGTGAAGGGTGCTCGACTTCCTCAAAAAGACGGTATGCTTTCCTATAAAGAGGCAGCAAAAAAATGTCATTTAGGTTTCCTTCATCAAAACTTGAGCGGAGCGCCAGTTACGTTTTTAGACGCTCATATTGTGAGGAAAAGAGCGTCTGGTGAGAAGCTGCCGGATAAGGTCGGCAACATCAATATTCGCTATGAAGCAAGCTTGCCTACTGAATTAAAGTGGCAGTCGTCACAGCGGATAATTGCGGCTGTCCAAGCATTTGAAAGCGTCTTTGGTAACGGAACGGATAGCGTTTTTGGGCCGCATAGCTTGACTATTATGGTCACAAAGAACGGGATGCCAGATAATGCGCTTGGATTATACAAAGCGCGAGCCAGCACTGATATAAGTGTTAGTCAGGTTATCTATTCTCCGTACTCGGCATACGCGCTTGTTCACGAGCTTGCTCATGCAATGGACTTTGGCAACCGGAATATTGGTCTTGATGCGAGCGATCCGGGTAGCACAGAGAGTAAATTTAAGCGCGTGATCATTGATACCCACGCAGCTCATCAGGTGCGTGGGTTCGTGGAAAGCGCGATCAAGGAAGGCGCAGATATGTCGCAACAACATGCGGATTATTTGCAAAATCCTAGTGAGATTTTTGCTCGTTCAGTCCATGCTGTAATGATTGATCATTACTTGGCAAAGGGTGACAGTGAGTTACAAGCATTAGGCGGCGCAAACCGGGAATTTTCGGATTTCGCTATTCAGGATCGGGTTCACCTCAAGAAATTCAAGGATGCCGTTATCGATTGGAATAATGAATTTGCGGCGAGTTATAAAATGGATCAGAGTCAGAAGCTGGAGCGAGATAGCTCCGCTGAACGTGATATGGTGTCCTTTGGCTAAGAGTAGCTAACTCATTGCCTTTAAAAGACGGCTCAGGTAATGTTTATGCGATTGTTCTGGTGCAAAGCATTTATAGCTTAGCTTATGAAGCTCTCCGCATTTGAGTAATTGGACAAATTTAACCGCCCTAGTTTTGTAGGGCGGTTTTTTTGTGAAAACATTTTGCAAACAAAATAAAAACAGAAATATTACAATTTGTTATTTAAATGTTTGTGTTTTGTAAACAAAAACAAAACAAAAGGCTTGCCGATTTAATCGGTGTCGGTTGAATCGGTAGGTGTAATGTTGAAGCGCTTTGCTGCTTCGGCAATGATCTTTTGAACCAGTCGGCTTTTTGATCTCTTGCCATAGGCTTGTGGTTTCATGTCGGGCAGATTGTAACGCATATAGCTATGTGATGTGTTCAAGTCAGTTTCGCCATGCCCTAGTATCTGGCAGATGAAAGCATTTTTAGACATATTCTTTCTACGGAAATGCGTATCGGCAATTTCTGTGTAGAGGGATCGGATATTGTGATTGACGAGGTTTGAAGCTTCCAATTCTGCGGGTGTTGCAGTGATTGGAGCGACAGGCCAGAACTTGTGATAGATGGCGGAACGAGCGAAGGGCAGGAGGCAGCTCGGATTGTTTAAGAGCATATCGTTGCGAAACTCTGGTGCTGTCATTTCTGACCATTCTTGGCCGCTCTCGCAGAGCTTGAGTGCGAAATGAGCGAAATATACGGTTTTTGCTGGAGCAAGGATAGGGATTACGTATCCTGTATCAAATTTGGTTCCAGCGCGACCGCGTGTTTTTGCCTGACCAAAGAAGATTAATTGCCAATTATGATACACTTTACCAAGAGCGGCGTGCTGGCCTAAATCGATAGTGCCGTAATCCAGCTCCATAGGCGCGGGTTCAAAGGCACCTTGGCAGAAAATCTCAAATGAGCGCCGTCCTGTTATTAGCAGGAGGGCTGTTCCAATTTGTGTTGCTTGCTCCTTTGTAAGCGTCTTAGCCAGTTCAACCGCTTCATCTTTGATCTTACTCCAAGAGGCTGTAGGTTCTGGTAGGACGCTTTCTACATGAGCGAGCAATTCATGCCATTTATGGAATTGGACGATGGTATGGTTACGCTCCACGACCTTATCCAGATAATCTTGTCTGCGCGCTTCCGTGGCGCTCTCAGGCGCTTTTACTACGTCCATAACCAATTCATCATCAAGACCAACTTGGCGTAGAGCTGCACGGTATTGTGAGGCGACATTAACTTGACTGGCGAGTGTGAGGCTTTGTTGAATTTCAACAAGCTCGTGATCCCATAGTCGTGCAAGTGCAGACTGGAAATCACGATTGGCATCAACGACCGGAGTTCCGTCTTCGATAACGTGTTTGCGGTCGTTCATCAAAGCCTGTGCTGCAAGCACGAGGTTTTCAATGCTTGCTTTACGCTTAGGCCGTCTGCCAGAGTTTGACCGAGCCGCAGCCTTTACGGTGCGCTCGGTATATTTGCTTTCCAGTGGACGAATAACGTCTAGCGCTGGATGGTCCCGGCCAAACTGATCTCGGATCGCATTGCGGAAAAATGACGTATAGGATGATCGGGTTGACGGTGACTTAGCTGCAATATGGTCGTTCCAGACTTCCAACCATAATGCTTCAACAACATCGCTCTCGTAGTCGTTGTCCTGTGCAATCAAGGTATTCATAAAGCTGATGATTAGGTTAGCAACCTTTTTGTTTGCTGGTAGTGAGTAAGGAGCTGTTGTTTCTGTTTCGGTAGTCATGTCGCACCTTTAAAGAGGCTGGCCTACCGCCGAAGCGGTAGGCACATATACTGGATTATTTGAAGCTCATGCAGGCTACCCCGGCGACGACCACAAAGGATACAATGGCCGTGCCTTCAAGGAGTGTAAGTGCTACTTCATGGAGTGCGCTTAATGCGCACTCAACTTTCGTTGTTTCAGTGTTGAACATTGTAATTGGACCTATGTTTTTTTTACACCACAAGGGTAACATCCAGTTTTACGGAGTCAATAAAAAAATTACAAAACTTAATAAAAATTACAAAACTTAATAAAAATGGCAAATTGCGTCCTATTGCTTTTCTTAATTTTAGATTATATTCTAATATCGAAATTTTTATAAAATAAGGTGATCTTTATGGCTGGAAGTGTGAATAAAGTTATCCTTGTCGGGCATCTTGGCGCCAATCCAGAAGTCAGGCGTTTAAATTCTGGAGATCAGGTAGCGAATTTGAGAGTAGCAACCTCTGAAAGCTGGCGTGATCGCCAGACAGGGGAGCGCAAGGATCGCACAGAATGGCATAGTATTGTCATTTTCAACGAAAATTTGGTGAAAGTTGCTGAGCAATATTTGAAAAAGGGCGCAAAGGTGTACTTGGAGGGTGCATTGCAGACCCGAAAGTGGCAGGATCAGAATGGCAATGACCGCTATACAACGGAAATTGTGTTGCAGAAATTCAGAGGCGAGCTGCAAATGCTTGATCGAAGAAGTGATGACAATAACAGTCGTCAGGATGATCGGTCCTCTAATATTTCTAATGGTTATAGTGAACAGTCAGGCTCTATGCAGAATTACGATTCACACAATTATAGCCGCGACTTAGACGACGAGATTCCATTTTGAGTGCTTGGATCAAGCTGCTCAGTTTCTTGCAGGTGAGAGTCCTGCCACAGTAGGAGGTTAGTTGACTGTGTAGCTATGGCGTACGTGTGGATGGTGACTGAAACGCGGGAACGACGCCGGACAAAGGTAGCCCCCGACCCAGACCGTGGGTGCCCGCAAGCATACAGCCCGTAACGAAAGTGAACCTTCATAAGCCTCGTAAATTTCAGCCGTACAGCAATACTGGGAGAGTGCGGTGTAGGGTGGTTCCGTCGAGCCTTTAGAATGGGGGCGAAGACCAGTGAATGCCGGTGGATGAACTGACCAAGTGAAACCGGCATTGGAACTCGGGGTATAGAGGATGGGATGTATGCACAGAACTGAGCGGAACCAAGGAGACCTTCCCCTGTCGCAGCTTAACCTGCTGCGTAACTGAAAGTATAAGGCAAGCACCGAAATCTGGACGGATGCAGGGACAAGGAGTCGGAGGAGGTCATAGTACTGATGATGGACAGGACAACAAAACCTGACCGGAGGGAAGGACCTCTACTTCTGCCACGGAAGCCGATGTAGGAGGCACTGTGTGATTGCGAAAGCTCAAAACACACCGTTAGAAAAGGTGCGAGAACTGCAACGGTCACTATACCGAGCAGCCAAGGCGAATCTGACGCGGAAATTCGGAGTGCTCTATGACAAGGTGTGCCGGGAAGATGTCCTTGCGCTCGCCTACAGACAGGTCAAGGCTAATGGCGGTGCCCCTGGCATCGACAAACAGACCTTCGATATGATCGAAGGAAAGATCGGCCTTGAGCGGTTCCTCGGTGGGATACAGGGAAAACTTCAGGCGAAGCGCTATCGGCCCCAGCCGGTTCGACGGGTTTATATCCCGAAGGCCGATGGATCGAAGCGTCCGCTTGGCATTCCAGTCATAGAAGATCGTGTCATACAGGCAGCAGTGAAGATCGTCATCGAACCGTTGTTCGAGGCGGACTTCAAGGATTTTTCGTATGGGTTTCGGCCTCGTAAGAGCGCCCTTCATGCCCTGCGGGAGATCTACAAATGGATCAACTTTGGTTGCGTCCATGTCGTCGATGCGGATTTGAAATCATACTTTGATACGATTCCGCACGACAAACTGCTGATCTCTGTGCGGTCGCGGGTCATCGATCGGTCAGTTATGAAACTGATCTCGATGTGGCTCGACGCCGGTGTGATGGAAGATATGCAGGTGCGCAAGGAAACGACCGGAACGCCGCAAGGCGGGGTCATTTCTCCGTTGCTTGCCAACCTCTATCTGCACTGGCTGGACCGATATTGGGAGAAAATGGCTTTCGGTAGCAGGGCGCATGATGCTCACATCGTGCGATATGCTGACGATTTTGTCATTCTGTGCGGAAAAGCGCCAGAAACCTACCTGTCCGAGGCCAAGAAGGTTCTCGACCGGCTGGGCCTGACGCTCAACGAGCAGAAAACACGGATAGTCAATGTCCGCGAAGAACCGTTCGACTTCCTCGGCCACCGCTATGCGGTGCAGCCGTCTAAGCGCTCTGGTGAAGCAAAGACATATTATTATCCCGCTCCCAAGGCGATGGCATCAGTCAAGAAGAAGATCAGGGAAATTGTCCGCACAGGGCAACACCGCGATCTGCCCTTACTTATCAAAGACCAGATCAATCCTGTTCTGCGAGGATGGGGAAACTACTTCAAGACTGGTAATTCTCGAATGCATGTCAATAGCATCGCTAATTACACGATGTGGACACTTTGCATCATGCTGAGGAAGAAGCACAAGAAACGGACAAAGGGATGGAGGGACCATCCGCCGTCATGGTTCTACGACTACCATGGACTATTCAAGCTCAATGGCTTGGTGGTTACGGGACAGGAGAACAGCCGGTATGCCCGATCTGCGCCGCCATAAAGCTGCCGGAAGAAGGCAGTCGGAAAGCCGTGTGCGGGAAAACTGCACGCACGGTTTGACGAGAGGTCGCTGTGGAGATGACTTCAAATGCGGAATCCGGGCTCATCGCGCGCATGATTCCGACGTGATCGCGCGCATCGTTCCGAGCTGATCACGCGCACGGTTCCGAGGCCATGCGCGCACCTTATCGCAATGGTGCGGGTGGAC
>NZ_JAOYTK010000023.1:0-59847 GCF_025846885.2 Brucella sp. HL-2
AACGGCCAGGTCGAAGGGCAGATCAACAAGCTGAAGCTCGTTAAAAGGCAAATGTATGGGCGTGCCAAGCTGGATCTTCTTCAGGCACGGTTGATCGGCGCAATGTGAAAGAAATCGTCTTCAAAAATGCGTCAGACCCTAAAATTAACCCTTCATTAATCTTAACGGCGTTAAATGGTTTACATCCAGTTCGGCTGGATTCTTACCGAGTGGTTTAGCCACTCTGTTTGACGCCTCCCTGTTAAACTCCTGAGAGCCGCCTTTGCGGCTCTTTTTTTATGCGCTTCATAGAATCAAGTGCATCCGGGACTGTCTGGCGTCCAAACTTTTCACGCTTTGTTTAAATCTGCCGAAAAATATTAACCGAACGTTAAACATAAACTTGCGCGACCGTGCATGAAGGTGCAGTTTGTCGTGGACTTGTCTAACGCAGCTGTTCCGTCCCAGCTCTCCCCATGGTCGAACAGCGGTTCAATAATTTCATTCGCATTCATTTGACGAGAATGCGAGCAACAGAATGATCGCCCGTTGTGCGGTCATGTAAGGTGGCAGAGCAGTGATTAGCGAACAGGGACAGATGCCGGGTAACATGATCAGCCTTGCTGAACGCATGGTGTTCTCGGATTCCTTCAAGCCGATTTACAGTGAAGGCATGGATATGGTCGAGGAAGCCGCAAGCTATCTCGACGGTGAGGGCCGCGAAGAAGCGCGTAATCTCTCGCGCGTTGCCGCAACGCTTTATGCTGCCGAATCGATGCGCCTGACCACCCGTCTCATGCAGGTGGCGTCCTGGCTTCTGTTGCAGCGCGCCGCTCGCAATGGTGAAATGTCTCGCCAGCAGGTCGAGGCCGAGAAGGCGAAAGTTCGTCTTGATACGCCTTCGGCTGGTGAAGTGGCGACCGGCTGGAATGAACTGCCATTCGCATTCATTGAACTCATCGAACGCTCGATCCGCCTTCAGGCACGCGTCCGTCGCATGGATCGTAATGTTTATGGTGAAGTCGTTTCACTGCAAAGTGCTCCACGCGGTAATCCGGTTTCGGATCAGATCGTGTTGCTTAAGACGGCTTTCGGCGCCTCTTAAAAACTGCTGATATTTCGGCTGTGATGGCCTGCAAATGACGCTCTTTTGCGCTTCCGGTGCTCATGTACCTTTTAGTACACTCCGCTCCGGTTCTCAAAGAACGGCATTTTCGGCGGATCACAGCCAAAATCTACCCAGTTTTCCTGCATCAGCAGATGTGTATGTTTCTCTTTTGTTCACTTTTGTGCTGTCAAGTGAACCTGTCTGAGGATAGGGTTCACTTATGAAAGAAACGATTCGCATCATTGGTATTGATCCAGGGCTCCGCCGCACCGGTTGGGGCGTTGTCGAATCGCTTGGAAATTCCCTGCATTTCATCGCTTCCGGTACGGTAACCTCGAATGCTGAAATGGATCTGGCTTCGCGGCTTTGTCAGCTGCATGAGGGCCTTTCCAAAGTCCTGCATGAATTCATGCCCCATGAAGCAGCGGTTGAGCATACATTCGTCAACAAGGATGCGACGGCCACGCTGAAGCTCGGGCAAGCGCGCGGCATTGCGCTATTGGCACCGGCACAGGCGGGACTTCCGGTTGCGGAATATGCGCCAAATGCTGTCAAGAAGGCGGTGATTGGCGTTGGCCATGGCGAAAAGCAGCAGATTCATATGATGGTGAAGGTTTTGATGCCGCGTGCAACATTCGATACCAGCGATGCTGCCGATGCGCTCGCCATCGCAATTTGTCACGCACATCATCGGCAAAGTATTGTCAGCGCACGCAGGATGCAGGCGCTTTTGAGTTAACGCGCATTTGGTCCTGAAAACCGTTTTACACTTTTCGGGATGCGCTTTTAGCGGGGTAGCACTGATATGATCGGCAAGCTTAAGGGCGTGATCGATGAAATCGCTGAGGATCATGCTGTTATTGACGTGCATGGCGTCGGCTATGTTGCCTTTTGTTCCGCCCGCACGCTCGGTAATCTGGGTGGGGCAGGCGAGGCGGCTATTCTGTTTATCGAGACCTATGTGCGCGAAGACATGATCCGCCTCTATGGCTTCGGATCACAGCTTGAACGCGAATGGTTTCGTCTGTTGCAGAATGTGCAGGGCGTGGGTGCCAAGGTGGCGCTTGCCGTGCTTGGAACATTGACGCCACCTGAGCTTGCCAATGCCATTGCACTGCGTGATCTCGCGATGGTTTCGCGTGCGCCGGGCGTCGGCAAGAAGGTGGCCGAGCGAATTGTTACTGAATTGAAGAACAAGGCACCTGCCTTTGCGGGTGATGCAAGCGGGACTATCGGTCTTAAGCAGGAGCTGGGCGCAGGTGCAGCCTCTGCTCCCGTAACAGATGCGGTTTCAGCACTTTCCAATTTGGGTTATTCGCGCGATCAGGCAGCGAATGCCGTAGCTGCGGCTTTGAGGGAAGCCGGTGATGATGCCGATTCGGCCAAGCTTATTCGCCTCGGCCTGAAGGAGCTGTCGCGGTGAGATACTTGCCTGATTTCAGCGATCATGCGAGGAGGGAGCCATGAGCGACCGTAATCCTCTTATCGATGCTGACTTGCGTGGCGAAGACGCCGACAGCACCTTGCGCCCACAAACGCTTAACGATTTTGTTGGGCAGGCGGCAGCGCGCGCCAATCTCAAAGTGTTCATCGAAGCTGCCAAGGTTCGCGGTGAAGCACTCGATCATGTGCTCTTTGTAGGGCCTCCGGGACTTGGCAAGACGACGCTCGCGCAAATCATGGCCAAGGAACTTGGCGTTAATTTCCGCTCAACGTCTGGTCCGGTGATTGCGAAGGCCGGTGATCTGGCCGCCCTTCTGACCAATCTTGAAGATCGCGATGTACTCTTTATTGATGAAATTCATCGACTGAGCCCGGCCGTTGAGGAAATCCTCTATCCGGCGATGGAAGATTTCCAGCTCGACCTCATTATCGGGGAAGGCCCAGCAGCACGTTCGGTCAAGATCGATCTGGCGAAGTTTACGCTGGTCGCAGCAACGACGCGGCTTGGTCTTCTGACCACGCCTTTGCGTGATCGTTTCGGTATTCCGGTAAGGCTCAATTTCTATACGGTTGAAGAGCTCGAATATATTGTGCGCCGTGGTGCTCGCATTATGCAGATGGGTATTTCGCCGGATGGTGCTCTGGAAGTAGCGCGCCGCTCGCGGGGGACACCGCGTATTGCGGGCCGTCTGTTGCGACGTGTGCGCGATTTTGCGCTGGTCGCGGGTGCTGATGTCATAGATCGCAAGATTGCCGACGAAGCTCTGTCACGGCTTGAAGTGGATAATCGCGGTTTTGACCAGCTTGACCGGCGTTATCTGGATATGATCGCCCGTAATTTTGGTGGTGGCCCAGTCGGGATTGAAACCATTGCGGCCGGCTTGTCTGAGCCGCGTGATGCTATAGAAGACATTATCGAACCCTATATGATCCAGCAGGGCTTTCTGCAGCGCACGCCGCGCGGACGTGTTCTAACTGCGCTCGCGTGGCAACATATGGGGCTGGCAGCACCTGCCGAGGTGGTCCAGCAGTCGCAGTTCGGCCTTTTTATGGAAGACGAATGACGGATAAAATCGATCAAGCCGCAGCGCAATCTGTTTCGGGTGAGTTGAGGGATGGTGCCCATTATCTTTATGCGCGCATCTATTATGCTGATACGGATTTTTCCGGCTTCGTCTATCACGGTCGTTATCTCGAATTTTACGAGCGTGGCCGCACCGATTTTCTGCGCTTGCAGGATGTCCACCATATCGAGCTTGCTGAAGGCACGCTTGGTGAAGAAATGGTCTGGGTCGTTCGTCGTATGGAAATCGACTATAAATCGCCCGCAAAAATGGATGATCTCATCCTGGTCGAAACACGGGTGAGCGAGATTCGCGGCGCGCGCGTAATCATGGCGCAGAAGATCACTTGTGGGGATCGGCTGCTGTCGGAGGCCAAGGTTGAAGCGGTCATGATTACCAAACAGGGCCATCCCCGCCGTATTCCGGATGAATGGCGCGAAGCTTTCACGAAGGCCGACTGATTTTTTGAGTTGCCCTGCAATAATTAACGGGCAAGCTCGCCTTCTCAGCAAATGCTAACGCATCTTTAACCATAATATTCCATTAATGATGATGACGGAATCGGTTGAAGGGCCGGGTTGAAGCGCAGCGCCTTCCTTTCACCAAAATTAACCGTAACAAGCGCTTTGAGGATTTAAAGTTGAAATCCGGAATGGCGGTTGTGGCGTAGAGCGTCAGCATATCCGTCAGGGTGTGCAAATAGCTCCCGCATAATTCCTTGAATGAATTCAATTCAGGGAATTATGCATAAACTTGAGTTGTTAGAGCGTCCTTTGTGCATCCCAAGGGACGCACGGCGCTCTAATGATAAAGCTGCGCAGGTTGAGACGTTCGGAAGCGGATGTTTCTTGAATAATTTGCGATGCCGCCCGGTCAAGAGGCCGGGCGTTTGGATTCGAGGACGGTAGATCGATGGAAAATGTTGCGCTCGCGGCCCCTGCCGCCGATATTACCCTCTGGGGCCTGTTCATGCAGGCGGGCTGGGTCGTTAAGCTGGTTATGCTTGGTCTCGTGGTCGCCTCGGTCTGGACTTGGGCTATCATCGTGGACAAAATTGTTGCTTACGGACGCGCGCGTCGCGCGATTGATCGCTTTGAACAGGCGTTCTGGTCCGGGCAGTCACTGGAAGAACTTTACCGCAATCTCAATGATCGCCGAACGACTGGTATGGCCTCCATCTTCATGGCTGCCATGCGCGAGTGGAAAAAGTCGTTTGAGAAGGGCGCACGTTCTCCGATTGCACTTCAGATGCGTATCGACAAGGCAATGGATGTGGCTCTGGCGCGAGAAAGCGACAAGCTGGAATCGCGACTAGGCTTTCTTGCTACAATCGGTTCTGCTGCTCCGTTTATCGGCCTGTTCGGTACGGTTGTTGGTATTATGACGTCGTTCCAGGCAATTGCTGCATCGAAGAACACCAATCTCGCGGTGGTGGCACCGGGCATCGCCGAAGCGCTGCTCGCAACAGCTATTGGTCTGCTTGCCGCTATTCCAGCAGTTATCGCCTACAACAAGCTTTCGAGCGATGCGGGTAAGGTCAATGGCCGGCTCGAAGGTTTTGCGGATGAGTTCTCTGCCATACTGTCGCGCCAAATTGATGAGAAGCTGACGCCGCGCAGCTAAAGCATGTCGCGGAAAAGTGGGAACCGGTTTTCCGCGACATGCGTGAAAGCAAAAAATAGAGCGTTCCAGCATCAAAGCTAAAACGAGCCTTCGGGAATATTGAAATGGGCATGTCAGTTGGAAATCAGGGAATGCAGTCGGGTGGTCGCCGCAGGCGTGGCCGCAAGAAGGCATTGATGAGTGAAATCAACGTTACGCCATTCGTGGACGTGATGCTGGTGCTGCTTATCATCTTCATGGTTTCTGCCCCGCTTTTGACGGTCGGTGTGCCTATTGATCTGCCAGATACGCAGGCGAAAGCCATGAATGCTGACACACAGCCGATCACCGTATCGGTGAACAGCGAAGGCCAGATTTATCTGCAGGAAACTGAAATTCCGCTTGATGAAGTTGTTGCCAAACTTCAGGCGATTGCCAAGACCGGTTACGAAGAGCGCATTTTCGTGCGCGGTGACAAGTCTGCCGATTACGGCACTGTCATGAAGGTCATGGCTCGCATTTCCGCCGCCGGTTTCAAGAATATCGGCCTTGTGACACTCCAGGAGCAGGATAGCTGACGCCATCATGAAGGCTGGCCTGACATCTTCTGTAGCGCTCCATACCGTCGTTATCGCGTTGGGGCTCTTCTCCTTCTCCTCGCCGAAGGCATTCGACGTGCAGGATTCGGAGTCGTTTCCGGTCGACATCGTGCCGATCGAATCGATTACCCAGATTCAGCAGGGCGATAAGACCGCACCGATGAAGGAAAAGTCGGCTCCTGTTCCGACGAAAAAGCCGCAGACTGTTCCTGAAGCTCAGAATTTTGGCGATCAGGAAGTCGATAGCCAAACGCCACCACGGCCTGAAAATAAGGCCAAGCCGATTGAAGCGGCTGAGGAGCCAAAAGCGCAGCCGGAGCCGGTGAAGAAGCCGGAACCGAAGCCCGATCCTAAGCCAGAACCTACGCCGCAGGAAAAGCCGACGCCGGTGCCCGCGACGGAAGTTCAGACCAAACCGGAAGAAAAACAGGAAGTGAAACCTGATCCGGTTGCTGAAGCGATCGAAAAACAGGCTGAAACGCCAGATCAGACCGCGCCGAAACTGCCGGACAATGTTCCTGCACCACAGGCAAAGCCAAAACCGCCGCAGGCGCAAACGGCTAAGACACCAGACCGCAAGCCAACGGAAGATCAGAAGAAGTCCCAAACTGCTTCTCAGACATCGCAGTCGAAGAATGACGCCATTGCTGATGAGGTCGCCGCCCTGCTTAACAAGCAGAAGGCATCCGGTGGTGGTGCAAAGCGTTCGACCGATCAGGCATCGCTGGGCGGCAAGAAGAATACGGGCGGCTCGAAGCTGAGCCAGAATGAAATGGATGCCCTTCGTGGCGCGATTTCCAAGTGCTGGAACGTTCCTGCCGGTGTGGCAGATGCACCAGGACTTGTCGTGACGGTGAAGATGCGTCTCAATCAGGATGGTTCTATCCAGGGTTCCCCCGAGGTGACATCTGGTGGTGGTGGAGATGGTGTGGGTCGTGCCGCAGCTGAAAGCGCCAAGCGCGCTGTGGCTCGTTGCGCACCATACAATCTGCCTGCAGACAAATATGACAACTGGTCGGAAGTGATCGTCAACTTCGACCCGAGCGAAATGTTCTGATCAGCTTGGCTGGTCACTCCTAACGAATGCCTGAATGAGGCCCGCCACTAAGGCCCCTCAATAAGGTCTCTGCATAGTTCCCTAGGAATTGTGCAGCAAATCTAAACTGTTAGAGCGACCTTTGTGCGCCCAAGAGGGCGCACGGCACTCTAAGGACAAAAGAGGTCCCTGAAGACATGAAGATCGGCATCATGAAAACAAAGATCCGGACAGTTTTTTCGGCTTTCGCCTGTATGATTGCTGCAAGCCTTGTTGCTACCATGCCTGCTCGTGCGGTGGTGGAAATCAACATCAACAAGGGTGTGGTAGAGCCATTACCGGTAGCGATCACCGATTTCCTTTCGGGCGATCAGCTCGGAGCGAATATCACCTCGGTCATTGCGGCAGATCTTGAGCGTTCGGGCCTTTTCGCACCGATCAACAAGAATGCATTCATTGAAAAGATTTCCAACCCGGACGCAACACCGCGTTTTGAAGATTGGAAAGTCATCAATGCGCAGGCACTGGTCACGGGCCGTATTACAAAGCAGCCGGATGGCAGGCTCAAGGCTGAATTTCGTCTCTGGGATACGTTTGGTGGCCAGCAGCTGATCGGTCAGCAGTTCTTCACAACACCGGATAACTGGCGTCGTGTTGCTCACATCATCGCAGATGCGATCTATGAACGCCTGACCGGTGAAAAAGGCTATTTTGACACCCGCGTTGTTTTCGTCGATGAATCGGGTCCGGCACAGAAGCGTGTGAAGCGCTTGGCTATTATGGATCAGGACGGCGCGAATGTTCGGTACCTTTCAGATGGTCGCGCCATTTCACTGACGCCGCGTTTCTCGCCAAATCGTCAGGAAGTAACCTATATGTCGTTCGAAGGCGGTTCGCCGAAGGTGTACCTGCTGCAGCTCGAAACCGGCCAGCGTGAGCTTGTTGGCAATTTCCCAGGCATGACGATTGCGCCACGCTTCTCGCCAGACGGCCAGAAGGTTGTGATGAGCCTTCTTCAGGATGACGGCAGCGCGAACGTCTACACGATGGACTTGCGTAATCGCACCACAACGCGCCTCACCAATAGTCAGGCGATTGATACGAGTGCATCCTATTCGCCAGACGGTTCGCAGATCGTATTTTCATCTGACCGTGGTGGACGCCCACAGCTCTATGTGATGGGTGCCGATGGTTCCAATCCGCGTCGTATATCTGCTGGTGACGGTAGCTACTCCACTCCAGTATGGTCGCCACGCGGTGATTTGATCGCCTTCACAAAACAGTCTCAGGGACAGTTCTCCATTGGCGTCATGAAGACCGATGGTACGGGCGAGCGTCTGTTGACCTCAGGCTTTCACAATGAAGGCCCGACCTGGGCTCCGAATGGTCGCGTCCTGATGTTCTTCCGCAAGGCAGCAGGTGCCGGTGGCCCAAGGCTGTTTACGATTGATCTGACGGGCCGCAACGAACGCCAGATACAGACGCCGAATTTCGGTTCCGACCCGGCCTGGTCGCCGCTGCTCGACTAAAGCATGTCGCGCTCAAATGGATTCCTTTGAGCTCCCGCAAACATGCGACAGTTAAAAGAATCTAGAGCGAGCGCCATGGGTGCGATTAAGCGCGACACGCTCTACAGCATAATTCCTTAAACTTGAATCAGTTTAAGGTAAAATTATGCTGTAAATATAGAGTGTTAGAGCGACCTTTGTGCGCCCAAGAGGGCGCACGGCGCTCTAGTCTGTACGGTGATTTTAAGAAGTTTAAAGGCGCGGAATGCAGGTTTCGCGCCTTTTTTTATGGCAATTTGCCATAATCCAGGTCGTCGAGCCGTGTTTCTGCCGCATTTAGCCATCACTGGCTAAAAACAGAATTGCTGCCGGAAAAAACCGGTTTGCATTTGGCCGAAAGAAATTGTTAACCATACTTCTTGAGCCTGCCTTAACCTAAATATGATTATTGGTCGGTTACGCAGGAACATCAAATCTTAAGGAGCTCCGGCCCATGCGCCGTTTCCAGTCGATTGCACGTAGCCCTATCGCTATTGCCCTTTTCATGACGCTTGCCGTTGCCGGTTGTGCGTCCAAGAAGAATCTTCCGAACAATGCCGGTGATCTTGGCTTGGCTGGTGGCGCTGCAACGCCCGGCTCGTCGCAGGACTTCACCGTGAATGTCGGCGACCGTATTCTGTTCGATCTCGATTCCTCGCTGATCCGCGCCGATGCACAGCAGACGCTGTCGAAGCAGGCTCAGTGGCTGCAGCGCTATCCGCAGTACTCGATCACCGTCGAAGGCCATGCTGACGAACGCGGTACACGTGAGTACAACCTTGCGCTCGGCCAGCGTCGTGCAGCTGCAACCCGCGACTTCCTCTCAGCTCGTGGTGTTCCAACCAGCCGCATGCGCACCGTTTCCTACGGTAACGAGCGTCCAATCGCTGTTTGTGATAATAATTCGTGCTGGTCTCAGAACCGCCGTGCCGTTACCGTTCTCAACGGTGCTGGCAGCTAAGTTTTAGCAAGTAGCATGAACCTAATCCGGAAAAAGCGGCCTTTGGGCCGCTTTTTTTGATTTAGAGCCCGACTATTGGTGCTTTCGACAAATTTTGGCCGAAGTCACCAGTGTCATAGGGAAAGCATCTTTGCTTTTTATGGATTTTCTCTAAAAGCTGAGAAGAGCCGTGAGAAATTGGGTGTTCAGATAATATTCAGGCACGATGCCTGATCATCCTGTACATGGCCATGATTATTGCGGTTCAAGATTTTAGGGCACATGAGCGATAGGGGCAAAAGGGAATGAGGAAACCAATGAGAAAAGTGACACTGGCAATTGCCATGCTGCCGCTTTTGGCAAGTGCTCCGGTTCTGGCAGCATCTGTTTCTTCGCAGCAAGGGGTTATCCAGCTGGCGCAGGCGGGTGATGCCGGCGGCGGTCAGTTTTCGCAGCAGGTCTGTAATCTCGCGCATCAGAATGCGCAGTCCTATGCCCGTATCCTGCAGCTTCGCGATAAGATGCTGAAAATCCAGCGCGACAACGAAACCCGTTTTCAGGCATTGGAAAAGGGTCGGGGTGGCGCGCAGAACCATGTCAGTATCGGTTCCACTGCGATACTTGACGATGCCATGCGCGATAGCGGCGGCGCGGGCGGGCAGGGCGGATCTCAGAGTCCGGGCTTGCAACAGGAGTTGATCCGCAATCTCACCGGTAAGGTGGAGGATGTCGACGCACAGATAGCGTTCACGAACGAGCAGTTGCAGAAGACGCAGGACGACAATGAATTCCGCTTCGAAGAGCTGGAAAAGAAAAAGGGTGGCGGAGCCGCAGCACAAGCAAGTGCGGGCCAGAATGCGCCGGTAACACCTCCACCCGGTAGCGATCTTTGCACGCAGGGCATGGCGAACCCAGCAGCAATTGCAGACACACTTGGTGCCCGTGCTGAAGCCATGAATTTCCAGGTCCTTGAACTGCAGGATCAGATGCAGAAAATGCAGGAAGAAAACGAACGCCGCTTCCAGGTATTGGAAAATGGTGATCGTGCGGATGCTGGTGGCACGCCAAATGACGGCAATAATACATCGCTGGCAAATGCTGCTCCTACTGGAACCCCCGATAACGGGGGGTCTGGAAGCATTGCGCAAGACGGTAATTATGGTTCTTCTTCGCAAACGGCGGCCAACAATTCAGCGGGCGCCGATTCCATGGCTATTGGTTCAGGTGCTGCCCCACAGGGTGGGCCCCAGCGTGGGGAGCCGCCGAGAGAGCTCGGCTCCATTCGCTTTGACAACAATGGCAATGTAATCGGCGAAACCATGAATGTGGAGCCACGCCCGGCAGAACAGGGTGCAGCACTTCCTGCTGGTGAAGCTGTCGCTTCTCTTCCAACCGACGACAATCCGAATTCGCTTTATCAGGCTGCTTATCAGTATCTGATGTCAGGTGATTACAAAGCCGCGGAGACTGGATTCCGTGAGCATATCAAGCGTTATCCCGCCGATCCGACGACTGCAGAGGCACGCTATTGGCTTGGTGAATCTCTTTATGGTCAGTCACGTTTTCCAGAAGCGGCAACGGTTTTCATCGACACGCAGCGCGATTACCCTGATTCAAAGCGCGCAGCAGAAAACATGTTCAAGCTCGGTATGACGCTTGAAAAAATGGACAATCATGACGTTGCTTGTGCGACTTTCAAACAAGTTCCTGACCGTTATCCGAATGCGGCGCCCGCAATTTTGAAGCGGGTAACGGATGAGCGCACGCGTATTAAATGCTGATTGCGGAGATCATTTGTGGGGCTTTCCCCGATCGAAATTTTTAAACCTTTCGGACTTGAGAATGCTAAAGGAATTGTGGCTGCCGTTTCAGGCGGAAGCGATTCACTGGCACTTTTGTTCCTTTTGAAAGAGTATCTTACGACGCTGGATAATCCTCCGTCGCTGACTGCAGTTACCATTGATCATCGTTTGCGCGACGAATCGGCCAAAGAGGCCGAAGATGTGGGACGTCTTTGCAAGGCGCATGGCGTTATTCATCGAGTGCTGGCTTGGGAAGACGTGAAGCCAAAAAGCGGTGTTGCTGCTGCTGCCCGTTCTGCACGCTACCGACTTCTGGTGCAGGCCGCTCAAGAGGCTGGTGCAGATTATATTGCTACCGGACACACACGCGACGACCAGATCGAAACATTCCTGATGCGGAAAGAACGCAGTTCTCATTCGGAAGCGCGTGGGCTTGCAGCGATGGCTTCGCGGTCCTGGCTGGAAAGTTCTGTCGAGTTGATCAGGCCACTGCTCGGGAAGTCGCGTAGCGAGTTGCGCCAGGAACTGACCAAAAGAAATGTCGTCTGGATCGATGACCCAAGCAATGTGAACACCAATTACGAACGCCCGCGTGTGCGACTGACCTCCGCAGCTGAGGCTGATCCAGATATGATTCTCGCGCAGATTGCGCTCGCGAGTGCTGCGCGCAAACGTGATAACGCGATTCTGATTGCGGCTCTGGCTAATCCTGATTGCGTAAATATGAGCCCGCTTGGCGCGATTACGGTCAACGCCAATATCTATGCGGCGTTACCGGAAAATTTGCGGCGCCTGTTTTCCGGCCTGTTGGCCTCGATTGCAGGCGGTCGGCGCTTTCTGCCCGGTGATGCCGAGCGGTCTCGCATCGAGAGAGTTTTATCGGGGCAAGAAAAAAGCGGGCGCATGACGGTTTTCGGGGCGCTCATCGAACTTGGCAAGAAGGGACAGCCACATCGCTTCCGACGTGAACGGCGCAATCTTCCCGTTATGCGACTTGAACCCGGCCAGCGGATCATTTGGGACGGGCGTTATCGGTTCACCAATGAGGGTGTTCTTTCATTTGATATCTGCGCTCCTGAACGGCAGGAGCTGATTGATTTTATAAAAAACACCGGGTTGGAGGTTGATTCGACGCAACGGGAAGCACTGATGATGCTCCCCGCCGTATATGAAGACGGCAAACTTTCGCAGCTTCCGGCCATGGTTGGACAAAAATTGCCTACAGGAATCAGTATCGAAAGACACTTCGCAATCTTCGATCATGTGCTGCCGGGCTATGATTTTGAGCTGGCAAATGCCGTTGAAAAGCGGTTTGGCCGTGAATGTCCTAATTTTTATAAACCAGATTGACAAGAATCGAAGACGAGGCGGCTCTCGCGCCTTGGCAAGGCCTTCCTTCGATCCTATGTTAAGTCGAAACATCGTCCCGTTCTCGCGGGATGGCCGTGGTATCGATTGGACCCGTTATGAATCCGAACTATCGCAACTTCGCCCTTTGGGCGATCATTGCTCTGCTCTTGATCGCGCTGTTCAACCTGTTCCAGAGTCCTGGCCAGCGCACCAATTCCCGTGAAGTTTCCTATTCCCAGTTTATCGACGACGTTTCCAACGGGCGCGTGAAGTCGGTAACGATCACTGGTGAGCGGATTAGCGGTACGTTTGCCGATAACGGCTCGACCTTCCAAACCTATTCGCCGGGTGATACCGGACTGGTTTCCCGTCTTGAAGAAAAGGGTGTGGCTATCACAGCCCGTCCTGAAAGCGACGGTTCCAGCTCGCTTTTGGGTATTCTCCTTTCCTGGCTTCCAATGATCCTTATTCTGGGTGTGTGGATTTTCTTCATGCGCCAGATGCAGGGTGGCTCGCGCGGCGCGATGGGCTTTGGCAAGTCTAAGGCCAAACTTCTGACCGAAGCGCACGGACGCGTGACTTTTCAGGATGTTGCAGGCGTTGAAGAAGCCAAGCAGGATCTGGAGGAAATCGTTGAATTCCTGCGTGATCCGCAGAAATTCCAGCGTCTGGGGGGTAAAATTCCACGCGGCGTTCTGCTCGTAGGCCCTCCCGGAACCGGTAAGACGCTTCTTGCGCGCTCCGTTGCTGGCGAAGCCAATGTGCCGTTCTTCACGATTTCCGGTTCTGACTTTGTTGAAATGTTCGTTGGTGTTGGTGCAAGCCGCGTCCGTGACATGTTCGAACAGGCCAAGAAGAATGCACCTTGCATCATCTTCATCGACGAAATCGATGCCGTCGGTCGTCATCGTGGCGCCGGTCTTGGTGGCGGCAACGACGAACGCGAACAGACGCTGAACCAGCTTCTGGTCGAAATGGATGGTTTTGAAGCAAACGAATCAATCATTCTGATTGCTGCAACAAACCGTCCCGACGTTCTTGATCCAGCGCTTCTTCGTCCAGGTCGTTTCGACCGTCAGGTCGTGGTTCCGAACCCGGATATCGTTGGTCGCGAACAGATCCTGAAAGTGCATGTGCGCAATGTTCCGCTTGCACCGAATGTCGATCTCAAGATCATTGCACGCGGCACACCGGGCTTCTCTGGTGCAGACCTTGCCAACCTCGTGAACGAATCTGCTTTGATGGCAGCGCGTCGTAACAAGCGCCTTGTGACCATGCAGGAGTTTGAGGACGCTAAGGACAAGATCATGATGGGTGCGGAACGCCGCTCTGCCATGACGCCGGAAGAAAAGGCCAACACGGCTTATCACGAAGCCGGACATGCCATCGTAGCGATGAATGTGCCGAGTTCTGACCCGGTCCATAAGGCAACCATCATTCCGCGTGGTCGTGCGCTGGGTATGGTGATGCAGTTGCCAGAGGGTGATCGTTATTCGGCGACCTATACGTGGATGATTTCGCGTCTGGCGATCATGATGGGTGGCCGCGTGGCTGAAGAGCTGAAGTTCGGCAAGGAAAACATCACTTCTGGTGCTTCCTCTGATATTCAGCAGGCCACCAAGCTCGCTCGTTCGATGGTGACTCAGTGGGGTTATTCCGACAAGCTCGGTCGCGTGGCTTATGGCGATAATCAGGAAGAAGTCTTCCTTGGCCATTCGGTTTCGCGCACGCAGAATGTTTCGGAAGAAACCGCGCAGATCATTGATGCCGAAGTGCGTCGCCTGATCGACGAAGCCTATGCCGATGCAACCCGCATTCTGACTGAAAAGCGTGAGGATTGGATTGCTCTGGCTGAAGGTCTGCTTGAATATGAAACGCTGAGCGGCGATGAAATCAAGCAACTGATCGCTGGCAATAAGCCATCGCGCGATCAGGGTAGCGATACGCCGTCGCGTGGTTCGGGTGTGCCGAAAGCTGGCAGTGCGCGCAAGCGCAAGGGTGAAGAACCAGGCAGCGAGCCTGGCATCGAACCAAATCCGCAGCCGCAGTAACCGTTGTTAAACCTAGGAAAAGCCGGGCAGTCAGCCCGGCTTTTCTGCTTTGGCAGCTGATTTATCAGAAAGGCTCGGTTAAGGATTTCGGCGCATCATAAGCACAATGGTGAGGCATGCGGCTTTGATGCGATTTATTTCCCCGAAAGGTGAAATTGCAATGACTGGTGGTTTTGCGCTAATAACGCAGACAATCTGTTGTCGGCTATTGCCGGGCTAATAAAATCCGGATGCCATTGCCGTCTCACTGGTTTAACAGCGACTGATATTTGATTGCTTCGAGATAGCTCTATGGCGCAACGCAAGGCTAAAAATATGACACGTAAGTATTTTGGAACCGACGGCATTCGCGGCAAGGCCAACAGCTTTCCGATGACGCCTGATATTGCCATGAAAGTTGGTATGGCAGTTGGGCACATCTTCCGCCGTAGGGGCCAAGCCTCGCGCGTTGTGATCGGCAAGGATACACGTCGTTCCGGCTATATGCTGGAAAATGCTCTTGTGGCCGGTTTCACCGCAGCTGGCATGGATGTGTTTCTGCTTGGACCAATTCCGACACCGGCTGTTGCCATGTTGTGCCGTTCATTGCGTGCCGATATCGGCGTGATGATTTCTGCCTCGCACAATCCGTTCTTTGACAATGGCATCAAGCTTTTTGGCCCCGACGGCTTCAAGCTTTCTGACGAGATCGAATTGCAGATTGAAAGCCTGATCGATAGTGATCTCTCGGCTCATCTTGCGACCCATGGCGAAGTGGGTAAGGCAAAGCGCGTCGATGGCGATATTTATCGCTATATCGAGTTTGCAAAGCGCACGTTGCCTCGCAATATATCGCTCAACGGTCTGCGCGTCGTTGTCGATTGCGCCAATGGTGCCGGCTATAAGGTAGCGCCTGCTGCCCTTTGGGAGCTTGGTGCAGAAGTCATCACCATCAATGATGAGCCGAACGGCATCAACATCAATGAGGATTGTGGTTCAACCCATCCGATTGGTTTGATGAAGAAGGTGCATGAAGTTCGTGCCGATGTCGGCATAGCACTTGATGGCGATGCGGATCGCGTTCTGCTCGTCGATGAGAATGGAACCGTGATTGATGGCGACCAGCTTCTAGCGGTGATTGCCGAATCGTGGGCTCGGTCTGACCGTCTGCAAGGCGGCGGTATTGTCGCGACCATCATGTCCAACCTAGGTCTCGAACGCTTCCTCCATGACCACAATATGACGCTTGCCCGCACCAAAGTCGGTGACCGTTACGTCGTTGAACATATGCGTGAGCATGGGTTCAATGTGGGCGGCGAGCAGTCAGGGCATATCGTCCTGTCGGATTTCGCGACAACCGGCGATGGCCTGGTCTCGGCTCTGCAGATTCTTGCGGTCGCGCAGGAAGAAAACAAGCCGCTGAGCGAGTTATGCCGCAAGTTCGAACCGGTGCCACAGCTTCTCAAAAACGTCCGCACCACTGGCGGCAAGCCGCTTGAGAACAAGAAGGTCAAGAGCGCGATTGACGAAGCCACTGAGCGTCTTGGCGCTCAGGGTCGTCTTGTCATTCGTCCATCGGGAACCGAACCGCTTATCCGCGTGATGGCCGAAGGAGATGATCGCGTTCTCGTCGAAAAGGTTGTTAATGATATTATCAGCGTCATTTCTTCGGAAAGTGCCGCTGCCTGATTAGCACGATTGCATGAGAACAAAAAAGCGCGGCAATTCCGCGCTTTTTTGTTGCGGATACGCCCTGCCGCATACTTTAGGGAAGCTTAATAAACGTAGTTAAAAAACAAGGTTAAGTTGTATTTAACTTTTCCTGAATAGTCTGCCCCTGAATACTCGGTTCCGACGCGGTTGCGGCGTGACAAATCGATGGGGCAGATAAATGAACAATCTTATTAGAAATTTGTGTGCTGGTTTGGCCGCATCGGCAGCTTTGTTGGCTTCAGGTTCTCTCGGTGTAGCAGCCGACTACATTGAACCCGTACCAGAAGTGGTTGTCGCTCCCCCAGCTGTTGGTGGCTGGTATCTGCGTGGCGATGTGGGCTACTCGGCTGCAAAGTTCCGTGGTGCGAGTTATACGCTGCCGGGTGGAGGCGGGTGCAATACCTGCGGTGAAGGCGATCCACAGATCCATGGCGGCAAGCTGAAAGGCTCATTCCTGCTTGGCGGTGGCGTTGGCTATCAGGTGACCGACTACTTCCGTACGGATTTGACGCTCGACTACATGACGCGTGCGAAGTTCACCAGCGACCGCGACGAAAGCCAAATGTCTGCTTTGTCACTCCTGGCCAACGCATATGTTGATCTCGGCAATTTCGGTGGCGTGACGCCTTATGTCGGTGCTGGTATTGGTGGCACCCGCGTGAAGTGGAACGACCTTGTTGATACCACGAATGACGGCGTATTGCCCGGCGATGCAAACTGGCGTTTCACCTATGCTCTCATGGCCGGTGCATCGGTTGATCTGACCCAGAACCTCAAGCTCGATGCTGGTTATCGTTATCGCCATATCAATGGTGGCAAGATGTTTAACGGTGCATACGGTGTGGGCGATGGATACGACAAAGGCATGAATGTCCACGATGTACGTGTCGGCCTTCGCTATATGTTCGGCGGCTAATCGTAACGCGTTGATTGAAATAAAGGCTCGGGCAACCGGGCCTTTTTCTTTTTGTTTCCGAAAATCCTGTCCAAACGGCACATAAGTTAGTTTTGTTACGATTTTCCGTTTTTAAAATTTCGGTTTGCGCATACAAGGCCGCATGAAATTAAAGCATGTCGCAGTTAAATGGGTTCGTTTAACGTTCGCGAACATGCGGCAATTAAAAGAATCTAGAGCGAGCACCATGGGTGCGATCAAACGCGACACGCTCTAGTGTCGCCTCAAAAATAAAAGTTAGACTGCGCGCAGTCTGAAGGGAGAGAAATGAAAGCCCTCGTCGCGTTGTCCGATTTTGTCGGACGTTCCTTTGCCGTCTGGATTATCGTCTTTGCCGTACTTGGTTTCCTGCTACCATCGACGTTCAGCGTGTTTGCGCCGTGGATCGTCGTGTTGCTCGGCATCATCATGTTTGGCATGGGCCTTACGATTTCGACCAAGGATTTCGCGGAAGTTGCCAAACGGCCGTTTGACGTGCTTATCGGTGTTATTGCCCAGTTCCTGATTATGCCGCTCCTTGCCGTTTTGCTGACGCGCATTATCCCGATGTCACCGGAAGTTGCTGCAGGCGTAATTCTTGTTGGCTGTTGTCCGGGTGGCACTGCAAGCAATGTGATGACCTATCTCAGTAAAGGCGATGTTGCGCTCAGTGTTGCTTGCACCAGCGTCACAACCTTGCTTGCACCGATTGTCACGCCGTTTCTCGTCTGGTTTTTTGCCAGTCAGTACCTTCCCGTCGATGCGATGAGCATGTTTGTCAGCATCCTCAAGGTTATCCTCGTGCCGCTTGCGCTTGGCTTCATTCTGCAAAAGCTGATGCCAGGTCTTGTGAAGGCAGCAGTTCCGATGCTGCCGCTGGTGTCTGTCATCGGCATTGTTTTGATTGTCGCTGCTGTGGTTGCGGTCAACAAGGTCGCGATTGCCCAGTCCGGCGCATTGATCTTCGCGGTTGTCGTGCTGCATAACGGATTTGGATTGGTGTTGGGCTATTTCGCGGCACGAGCTGCTGGTCTTTCGCTTGCTAAACGCAAGGCGATCAGCATCGAGGTCGGCATGCAGAACAGTGGTTTGGGTGCGGCACTCGCGAACGCGCATTTTTCGCCTCTGGCGGCTGTTCCGAGTGCCGTTTTCAGTGTGTGGCACAATGTTTCTGGTGCGCTCATCGCAAGCTATTATGCGCGCATGCAAGATGAGCCATCCAAGAAGTAATCCCAGAGCATGTCTCCCAAAATTGGGAACAGGTTTTCGGAATCTAAATGACTACTAGAGCGTGTCGCGCTTGATCGCACCCATGGCGCTCGCTCTAGATTCTTTCAATTGTCGCATGTTCGCGGGAGCTCAAATGAATCCATTTGAGCTCGACATGCTTTTTAGGCATCCAAACTCGCCGGGACCAATCTCGGCAGGTTCTGCAAAAATAACTTTCACGCCATATTGTGAAAATTTTGCTTTCCGGTATTTTCATCAGCGGGCCACGCCTCCCCAACGAGGCGCGTGCTATCTGTGAGGATAGGAAACAAAATGACGACGATTGCGAAGCCGGCAGTTCGCCCGGCTAACCCTAATTTTTCATCTGGTCCCTGTGCAAAACGCCCTGGTTGGTCGCTTCAAGCGCTTGCCGATGCGCCGCTTGGCCGTTCGCACCGCGCGAAAATCGGCAAGAACAAGCTGAAAGAAGCCATCGACCTTACCCGCGAAATTCTCGGCGTTCCCGCTGATTACCGCATCGGCATTGTGCCTGCATCCGATACAGGTGCTGTTGAAATGGCGCTGTGGTCGCTGCTCGGTGAGCGCGGCGTGGATATGGTTGCATGGGAGAGCTTCGGTTCGGGCTGGGTCACCGATGTGATCAAGCAGCTCAAGCTCGAAGATTCGCGCACCTTTGTTGCGCCTTATGGCGAGCTGGTCGATTTCGCTGAAGTCGATTTCGACCGCGATGTGGTTTTCACTTGGAATGGCACGACTTCTGGCGTTCGCGTACCAAATGCTGATTTCATTCCAGCAAATCGTAAGGGTCTGACCATTTGCGATGCAACCTCGGCTGCTTTCGCGCAGCGTCTTGATTTTGCAAAGCTCGATGTCGTCACTTTCTCATGGCAGAAAGTGCTGGGCGGCGAGGGCGCACACGGCATTCTCATTCTTTCCCCACGCGCTGTTGCACGTCTGGAAAGCTACAAGCCAGCATGGCCGCTGCCAAAGATTTTCCGCCTCACTTCAGGCGGCAAGCTGATCGAGGGCATTTTTGTCGGCGAAACGATCAACACGCCTTCCATGCTTTGCGTTGAAGATTATCTCGACGCACTGAGCTGGGCGCGCTCGGTTGGCGGTCTTGACGGTCTGGTTGGGCGCGCCGATGCGAACTTCGCAGTTCTCGATGCTTTTGTTGAAAAGACGCCATGGATTGCGAATCTGGCGCAAAAGCCTGAAACGCGATCCAATACCTCTGTCTGCCTGACGATCGTTGACCCGGAAGTGACTGCACTTTCGGCGGATCAGCAGGCGGCTTTTGCTAAGGGCATTGTTTCGGCGTTGGAAAAAGAGGGCGTTGCCTTCGATATCGGTGCCTATCGCGATGCACCGTCTGGCTTGCGCATCTGGGCTGGTGCTACGGTTGAAACTTCCGATCTCAAAGCACTGACAGCATGGCTTGATTGGGCTTTCGGCTTACAGAAAGCCGCGCTGAAAGCTGCTGCTTAATCCGGGGAAGTGCATGAATTCGTGGTCGCGTTGGGGCGATCACGATCAGCATTCCATTCGTTTCGACGCATGGTCCAAACCCAAGCCGGTTCATAGCTTTTGCTGGACATGCTCGATTAAAGATTACTTGAAGGAGGCCTTCCATGGCACCTCGCGTTCTCGTATCCGATAAATTGTCGCCGACCGCCGTCCAGATTTTCAAAGATCGCGGCGTTGAAGTTGATTATCTGCCCGATCTTGGCAAGGACAAGGAAAAGCTCCTTGAAGTCATTGGCCAATATGATGGTCTGGCGATTCGTTCGGCCACCAAAGTCACCGAAAAGCTGATCGCAGCCGCCACCAACCTCAAGGTTGTCGGACGTGCTGGTATCGGCGTCGACAATGTTGATATTCCGGCCGCGTCGCGTCGCGGTATCATTGTGATGAACACGCCTTTCGGCAATTCGATCACCACTGCAGAACATGCAATTGCACTGATGTTTGCTGTTGCTCGTCAGCTTCCTGAAGCTGACGTTTCAACCCGCGCCGGCAAGTGGGAAAAGAACCGCTTCATGGGCGTCGAAATCACTGGCAAAACGCTTGGTGTTATCGGCTGCGGCAATATCGGCGCGGTTGTTGCCACACGCGGCATCGGTCTCAAGATGCATGTCGTGGCGTTTGATCCATTTCTCTCCGAATCGCGCGCACAGGAACTCGGCGTGGAAAAGGTGGAGCTGGATGAACTTCTGGCACGCGCCGATTTCATCACGCTGCATACACCACTGACCGACAAGACACGTGGCATCATCAATGCAGACGCACTTGCAAAGACCAAGTCAGGGGTTCGTATCGTCAATTGCGCACGCGGCGGCCTGATCGTGGAAAAAGATCTGGTCGAAGCGCTGAAATCGGGGCATGTGGCAGGCGCAGGTATCGACGTGTTCGAGACTGAACCGGCAACTGAAAACGAGCTGTTCAATCTGCCAAACGTCGTTTGCACCCCGCATCTTGGCGCTTCGACTTCAGAAGCACAGGAAAATGTGGCTTTGCAGGTCGCCGAGCAGATGTCGGATTACCTCGTCAAGGGGGCGGTATCCAATGCCATCAACATGCCCTCGATCACGGCAGAAGAAGCACCGCGTCTCAAGCCCTTCGTCAAGCTTGCAGAAGTTCTGGGCGCCTTCGTTGGTCAGGTAACAGACGAGCCTATTCAGGAAGTCGAAGTGCTTTTTGACGGCTCGACCGCTGGCATGAACACCCGCGCTCTGGTGAGTGCGGCTCTCGCAGGTCTGATCCGACCGCAGGTGGCTGATGTGAATATGGTTTCGGCACCGATCATGGTGAAGGAACGTGGAATCATCGTTTCCGAGATCAAACGCGACAAGTCAGGTATCTTCGACGGCTATA
The DNA here is from genome assembly GCF_025846885.2 of Brucella sp. HL-2. Classification (NCBI taxonomy): domain Bacteria; kingdom Pseudomonadati; phylum Pseudomonadota; class Alphaproteobacteria; order Hyphomicrobiales; family Brucellaceae; genus Brucella; species Brucella sp. HL-2. The sequence goes on from NZ_JAOYTK010000023.1 coordinate 21,252, forward strand.
TCAAGCTGACCGTGAAGACGACCGAACGTGAACGCTCGATTGCCGGAACCTGCTTCTCTGATGGCAAGGCGCGCTTCATTCAGATCAAGGGAATCAACCTTGATGCCGAAGTCGGTCCACACATGCTTTATGTGACGAATGTCGACATTCCGGGCATGATCGGTCTGCTTGGTACGATCTGCGGCAAGCACAATATCAACATCGCAAACTTCGCTCTCGGACGTAATCATCCGGGCGGCGATGCGATCGCGATGCTCTATGTCGATGACAGGATTCCACAGGCAGCACTTGACGAACTCATTGCACAAGAGGCAATCAAGGCGGCAAGACCTTTGGAATTCAACATCGAGGAAGCTTGAGCAACATGACGGACGGGATTGAACAGGCAGAATGGCGACGCATGCAAGCGCCAGATATGGCGCGTGTGACGGCTGTGGCCAATGTCGTTCATCCCGACTTCTTCGAGGATGAGGCGGTCTTCCGGGACCGCTTCAGCATTTATCCGGCTGGTTGCTTTGTACTGGCACGCGGCACTGAAATTCTCGGTTATGGTATCAGCCATCCGTGGAAACTTGATTCGGTCCCCGCCCTTAATTCGGTGCTGGGTGAACTGCCCAATGACATCAGCACGTATTACATTCACGATATTGCACTTCTGCCTGAAGTCCGTTCTGGCGGGCAGGCATCGCGTGTTGTCGAGCTGATGGCAGCGCAGGCCGAACGTGATGGTTTCGTTACCATGGCACTTGTTGCCGTTAATGGGTCTCAGGGCTTCTGGGAGAAAAAGGGCTTTGTCATTCGTGATGTGCCTGCACTCGAGGAAAAGCTGCAAGGCTATTCTGATGAGGCGCTCTACATGGTTCGCGCTGGCTAAAAGAGCGTTTTGCCACAGAATAGCCACATTCTCGACACCAGTTCGCCATGTTTTTCCCCGTTTTGAAAGCTGTTTTTCCAAGTTGTCGTGAAAATATTCGCATTTCCTGCATGAAAGAGTCGCGTAAGCAGGATTCAGTCGGTATAGAGACGAGGGATCAGCACCTCGCGTTTCATTGACGGGGCTTGCTTGCGATCCTTGGGCTATACATTACGGCTGAAATGCCGGACCGAGGAGTTTTCTCAATGGCGAATGTAGTTGTCGTCGGGTCGCAATGGGGCGATGAGGGCAAGGGAAAGATCGTGGACTGGTTGTCCGAGCGCGCCGATGTGATTGTGCGCTATCAGGGCGGTCATAACGCGGGTCATACGCTTGTCATCGATGGCGTCAGCTACAAGCTTTCGCTTCTGCCATCCGGCCTTGTGCGCGGCAAGCTGAGCGTGATCGGCAACGGTGTTGTGGTTGATCCGCATCATTTTGTCATGGAAGTTGAGAAACTGCGCGGTCAGGGCATCGAAATCACGCCGGACGTGCTGCGCATTGCGGAAAACGCTCCGCTGATTCTCTCCATTCATCGCGAACTTGACGCTATGCGCGAAGGCGCTACTGAAGGCCTCAAGATCGGCACGACCAAGCGAGGTATTGGCCCTGCTTACGAAGACAAGGTTGGCCGTCGTGCAATCCGCGTCATCGACCTGACTGAGCCGGAAACACTGGAGCCAAAGGTTGAGCGTCTGCTCACCCATCACAACCTGCTGCGTCGCGGCATGGGTCTTGAAGAAATCTCGGTTAAGACCATTCTTGAAGAGCTGACTTCGGTTGCCGACAAGATCCTGCCTTACATTGATCAGGTCTGGCGCGTTCTCGATGAACGCCGTAAGGCTGGCGCTCGCATTCTTTTCGAAGGTGCGCAGGGTGCATTGCTCGATAACGACCACGGCACCTATCCGTTCGTCACCTCGTCCAATACGGTTGCCGGTCAGGCAGCTGCTGGTTCGGGCCTTGGTCCGACAGCAATCGGTTATGTTCTCGGCATTACCAAGGCGTACACCACCCGTGTTGGCGAAGGCCCATTTCCGACCGAACTTAATGACGAAATCGGCGAATTCCTTGGCACCAAGGGCCATGAATTTGGCGTGGTGACGGGTCGTAAGCGTCGTTGCGGCTGGTTCGATGCGGTTATCGTTCGCCAGACGGTTCGCACGTCCGGCATTACCGGCATTGCACTGACCAAGCTCGACGTTCTCGACGGTCTTGAAGAAATCAAGATTTGCGTGGCCTATGAGCTTGATGGCAAGCGCATCGACTATCTCCCATCCTCAATGGGTGCGCAGGCTCGCGTGAAGCCGATCTATGAAACGCTGCCGGGCTGGTCGGAAACGACAGCTGGTGCGCGTTCGTGGAATGATCTTCCGGCACAGGCTGTCAAATATGTTCGCCACATCGAAGAGCTGATCGGTGCTCCGGTTGCAATGCTTTCGACGAGCCCTGAACGTGAAGACACGATCCTCGTAACCGATCCATTCCAGGATTGATTGATCTGAACTTCGGTTCTGCAAAAATAATACACCCGGTTTGTCATCATGGCGGACCGGGTATTTTTTTAAGGTTTTTTCGCGATCATTTTGAAAGCGTTCACTTAATCGTTGCCGCAACCTTTGCTTTCCATCGATTATTGTGATTATTGAGACATTTACTGCATTTCGAACTCGCGGAAACTGGGTAAAACGGCATGGCGGATTTTGTAGCGGTTCTGAAAAAGACAATCGATGCGCAGGCAGACAAATCGCCTGAACTGCGCCAGCGTGTCTATGCAAAGGCGCGTGCGACGATTGAACAGAAGCTTGTGACTGCGAATGCCTCGCAAGTTGTGGCTGTCCGCCAGCGCAAGATTCTCGAAGACGCTATTGAAGAAGTTGAAGCTTTTTACGCCCCGCCGGCATCGACGCCTGTGGTTGAAGAACCGCAGACGGATCCGCTGGAAGACTTTCTGCACGAATCAACCCGTTCGACACGAATGTCGTCCTATGATGATGAAGCTCCGGTTTCGACCGAGCGTCGTTATTCCGACGGCGATGTCGATAGTGATGCTGCTGCCGCGCCGGTTCATTCTCGTAGCAATGATGACTGGGCCGTTGAGCGCGATAGGGACGGTTCTGATGACAAGGCGTATGCCCGCCGCGGGGAATATGCAGATCAGGACGTTCGGAAAGAAAAGCGCTCGTTCAAGGGTTTGATCATCGGCCTTATTGCCGTCCTCGCTCTTGGTGGCGTGGGTTATGGCGTTTGGGCAAACAAGGACAAGCTGCAGGAACTGGCATCAAGCCTTGGCCGCAGCGATGCGCCTGCCAGCGGTGATACTGGTACAACGCAACCACCTGCAGAAGAGACGCCGCCAGCCGGACAGACCGCCGGTAATGAGCAGCCGCCGAGCGAACAGACGCCAGCAACACCTGAAGAACAGAAGATGACGCAGCGTCTCATGCCAGATGGCAGTGAGACTGATGAAGGCCCGGCGGGTGGTCAGGCTGGCGTTGGCGAAGGCAAATCAACAGCCGCTTCGACACCAACGCCTGAGCAGACCAACACCCAGAATCAGCCGCAGTCTCAGCAGGCCGTAGCCGTTGGCCAGCAGGCGCTTCTCTATGAAGAGCGCGGCGGTACGGAAACCGGATCGGTTGAGCGTGGCAACGTCGTCTGGTCCGAGATTGAAGAAAGCCCAAGCGAGGGCGAACCGGCAGCGCCAGCTATTCGTGCAAGCGTGACGATGCCTGACAGCAAGGTTGAGCTGAAGATGACGATCCGCAAGAATACGGATCAATCGATTCCTGCCAGCCATCTGATTGAAATGGTCTTCACCGTGCCTGATAATTTCGTTGGCGGTGTCGTCGATAATGTTCAGCGTATTACGTTCAAGGATACCGAGCAGGCAGCGGGCAACCCGTTGATCGCTGTACCATCCAAGATCGCGGATAATTTCTTCATCATCTGGCTTAATGATGCAAAGACCGCGCAAGATACCAATCTTTCGCTGATGCGTCGTCTGCAGTGGATCGATATTCCGGTTTCCTACCGCAATGGTCGCCGTGCGCTGATCAGTCTTGAAAAAGGAGTTCCCGGCGAGAAGGTCTTTAATGACGTTCTCGGCGTGAACTAAAACGCAGAACAGAGAATCATAAAAGGCCGCTGTAAAGCGGCCTTTTTTATTGAAACCAATACGGTTATTTCTTTTCTGCGAAAGCCTTGATTGCCTTGGCTACTTCGTTTGCTGCAGTTTCAGCACTGTCAAAGCCACCCAGTTCTACAACCTTACGGCCTTCTGGGAGCTGCTTGTAAACGCGGAAGAATGCTTCCAGGCGCTGTTGTTCAATCTTTGGCAGATCCGAGAGCTCCTTGATGTTGTCGTAGGTTGGATCGATTTTGGAGGTTGGAACAGCCACGATCTTATCGTCGGTTTCGCCACCGTCGATCATCTTCAGAACGCCGATTGGGCGGACCTTGATAATTGCGCCTGGAACGATAGGTTCACGGGTGTAGACGAGGGCATCAAGCGGATCACCATCGCCAGCGAGCGTGCTGGTGATCGAACCGTAATTGGCCGGATAGATCACAGGCATCGACTGATAACGATCAACAACGATGTGACCGGTCTTGTCGTCAATTTCATATTTGGTGAAGCTGCCCTGAGGAATTTCGATGGCAGTGAAGAACTCTTTCCCGTCCTGTTCTTTCTGAGGATAGTCGAGATAAGAGACATATTCAGACGCGGATACGGCGGTCGCAGCGGTGAGAGCGAGAGCTGCAGCGAGCAGGAGCTTTTTCATGGGATGACCTTTAGGCTTCGGTGAAATACACCTGTTGCCTAAAGCCATTGCGTCACAGTTATTTGACGGATTTTTATCAGTTGCGTGACAGTGCGTCACCACTCGACGAGTAGCGAACAGCGCATTTCGATTTTACCCGAAAATCCGCTTGTCAATTTGGTCAAGCATTTCAAAAACAAACTGCCGCAAAATGGAGTGATCCATTTGCGGCAGACATTGGTTTCAAAGACAGAAGAATTTTAGGCGTGAGCTTCCTCGACATGGTTCAACGCCTTCTGCTGTTTGAAAGCTGCGGCCTTGACGGCGGCCTGTACTTTTTCAAAGGCGCGCACTTCAATCTGACGCACGCGTTCGCGGCTGATGCCAAACTCACCGGAAAGGTCTTCCAGAGTCATTGGGTCTTCTGAAAGGCGACGAGCCTGAAAAATGCGACGTTCGCGTTCGTTAAGCGTGTCCATGGCCTGTTCGAGCAGCGAACGGCGGCTTTCCAGCTCGTCCTGTTCAATCAGAACCTGTTCCTGGCTGCTGCTGTCATCGACCAGCCAATCCTGCCATTCGCCCGATTCCCCTTCACTCGCGCGCAGAGGCGCATTGAGCGAAGCATCGCCGGACAGACGACGGTTCATGGAAACGACTTCTTCTTCGCTGACTTGCAGCTTGGTCGCAATCTGCTTGACCTGATCCGGGTTGAGATCGCCGTCATCAAGCGCCTGAATTTTGCTCTTCATCTTGCGCAGATTGAAGAACAGACGCTTTTGATTGGCAGTCGTGCCCATCTTCACAAGGCTCCACGAGCGCAGGATATATTCCTGGATCGACGCCTTGATCCACCACATTGCATAAGTAGCAAGACGGAAGCCGCGTTCTGGTTCAAAGCGCTTGACTGCCTGCATCAGGCCGACATTGCCTTCGGAGATAACTTCACCGATCGGCAGGCCATAGCCGCGATAGCCCATTGCAATCTTCGCAACCAGGCGAAGATGGCTGGTCACCAGCTTATGAGCTGCTTTCGCATCAGTATGTTCATGATAACGCTTAGCCAGCATGTATTCTTCCTGCGGCTGAAGCATTGGGAAACGACGAATTTCTTCAAGATAACGGGTAAGACCACCGTCACCGGATGTAATGCTGGGGAGATTAACCTGGGCCATAGAGCACCCTCCTTTATAGTTTCAGGCTCCCATTTGGCGAACCTGTCGCGGGGGCTGCCTCCTGCACTTCCCACACGCGAGCCTCCATATATAGGCACGATTTTGGCGAAAACACGATCTTTAAACTCATGAAACAATCTGTCACTAGAATGTGAACAGCAAGGGAGCACATGCTCATCCATGATGCTGCGATAAGCACCCTTGCTATTTGTGTTCACGCACATCCCATCCGAAAACCGTTTCACACTTTTCGGGATGAGCTTAAACATAGTCATGAGTGGCCCAAAAACGAGCCCGATATTCTTTACAGGCTTATATAGAGTGGCTGCGGAAACTTTCCAGAAGGTGTTTCATATCTTCCGGCATCGCGGCTTCAAAGCGCATTAGCTCTTCTGTTGCGGGATGCGTGAAAGCGAGAAGCCATGCATGCAGTGCTTGGCGGTGGAAGCCATGTACGGCGTTCTTGAGCGGTTCTGGCAACTTGTTGGCTTTGGTTTTATAGGCACTGCCATAGTCCATGTCGCCGACAAGCGGATGGCCGATATGGGCCATGTGAACACGGATCTGATGCGTGCGACCCGTTTCGAGACGGCACTCGACCAACGAAGCAAGCGAGGTTGCATCTTCCTGTGGTGCAAACTTCTCAATCGTCGAATAATGGGTGACCGCGTGGCGCGCATCTTCGCGCTCTTCTTTCACGACGGCCTGTTTGGTGCGATCGCGATGCGAGCGGCCAAGATGGGCATCGATCACACCTTGCGGGCGCTCAGTCATGCCCCAGACGAGTGCAAGATAAGCGCGTTCCAGATCGCCGGTGCGACCGTGATCGGCAAACTGTTCGCTCAAATGGCGATGGGAACGGTCATTCTTGGCAACAACCATAACGCCACTTGTATCCTTGTCCAGACGATGAACGATGCCGGGACGGCGGATTCCACCGATACCGGACAAGCTATCGCCACAATGATATATGAGGGCATTAACAAGCGTTCCCGTCCAATTGCCGTTCCCCGGATGGACAACAAGGCCTGCGGGCTTGTTGATGACGATGAGATCATCGTCTTCATAGAGAATATCCAGCGGGATGTTCTCGCCTTGCGGATCGGCAGGTTCAGGCTCAGGCAGCACGATGGCAATCTTCATGCCTTCGCGCAGCTTTTGCTTGGCACCGCTGGCGGGAATACCATCGAGGGTCACATGACCCTCAGCAATCAGGGACTGGACGCGACTGCGGGAGAGTTCCGGCCCCAATGCTGCGGCCAGCCACTGGTCTAATCTTTTGCCTGCAGCATCTAGGTCGGCAATTAGTTCTTTCAATTGTCTCTTCCCTTCGTTATCACGCGCCCACGCGGGTGCATGAACCGGAGTCATTTAATGCAGGATCCACACTATCCCAGATATCAGAATCAGCAGGATTCAGGATATCAGGACTATCAGCAGGGCTATTATCCGGAACAACAACAGCCGGAACCCCCGCTTGATCCAGCGATGGAGAAAGTCCGTCGCAAGATGATCCGTCTGCTTGCAGTTTCCATCGGTGTTATGTTGATAGGTCTTATGGCTGTGCTTGTCGCCGTTGTCTACAAGATCAATCGCGCGCCGGACGCAAGCGAAACAGAAGCTGCGCGCACAGACATTCCGGGACAGGCTGCAATTGCACCCTCGCTGCCTGAGCCAATCAAGCTGATTGAATCGCAGATTGAACTTGCGCCGGGTACGCGCCTGCTGTCGCAAAGTCTGTCTGGCCAGCAGCTTTCGCTGGAAACTTTACTGCCAGACGGCGGCACTGAGATTATCGTTTACGATTATCGCGAGTCCCGTATCATTGGCCGCATCAAGCTCGGTAATGTCGAGTAATTCATGAGTTACAGGGCGGCAGTTTTGTCGCCCTTTTCAATATCAGCTGGCATTGCGCTTTGGGCTTGTCAGGTCTATATCAGCGGAAGCTACTTGGCTCTGCGCCCATCGTCTAGCGGTTAGGACGGCGCCCTCTCACGGCGCAAACAGGGGTTCGATTCCCCTTGGGCGTACCAAGATTTCAACACCTTCAATTAAAATGGCTCTTGCTCGCGAATTGACGTCTGTTCAATTTGGAGAGACGTTCGCGCGCTGACTGGTTGAAGCGGTAGCCTCTAGCATTGGACGCAAACGTTGCTTAAAGAGTTTGATGCACGGCATAAAGCCATTACAAGTCTACTCCTGATCACAGATATATCGACGACAGTTGAAGAGCTAAATACTGAGGGTGAAAATGCGTCATACGAAATACTCCGCTGTCTTCTGCGCCGCTTTAGGAATGTACGCATTCCCCCTTGTTCCAGCATTGGCCCAAGCAGGGTTTGACTGCGGAAAAGCTTCGACTGCAACGGAAAAGGCGATTTGTTCTAAGGAAGAGATTGCCGAGGCAGACCGTGCTATGTCGATTGCGTATTCTGCACTGATTGAAAGAGCCGATCCTGCATTGAAGGAAGCACTTCGTGTGGATCAGGGCGACTTCATTCGGTTGCGCACTCAGGCGTTTGAAAGCAATTTATCTAATCAAGAAAGCAAACTGCAAGGTTTGCTGGACCGGACAGAAATGCGCGCAGAGTTCCTCAACTGGATATCGGTCACCAGCAACTCATCCTTTGAAGGCAACTGGCGCAACGAATGGGGCCTCGTAGAGCTGGAAAAAAATACATCAGGCCAGCTGTCGGTGAAAATCAACGTTGCCGATCAGGCGAATGGGAGCTGGGTGTGCAACTTCGAGGGTGTGCTTGAGCAGAAAACACCGGGTGAGGCAGAGTTTAAGGGCGGGTCCGGACCCCTTGTGCTTCAGTTGGAAGGAGCAACCTTGAAAATTCCTACACAATTTTGCGATGAGTCTACTTCCGGTGGCTTTGGCACTGCGGCCGGCACCTATTTTCGCGTTGGTGCACCATAATCGGTGCACACCGCGCTGGTAATGGGGCCGACATCCTTGGTTGTATCAGAACCTTCGGCCAAGGTGCCTATTCTGCTCAGGGACTAATCGGAGAATCGGCTCTGTATGAACCAAGCGAAATCTATCAGGAAGCAGAACTGGTGCTTCTCGGCGATTATATCCCTGATCTTTGGCGCAATAACCGCATTCATTTTCTACTATCTTGTTTTCTTCGGCGTGGGTAACGACGGATATCTGGTGATATTCTGTGTCTACACGGCACCCGTGGGGATCATATCCGGTCTCTGGGGCCTATTTTACTGGCGCAGCTTTGTTGCCTTTATAGGCTTCATTCTGAGCCTCTCACCGCTTGCCTATTTGTGATCGCACGATGAAGAGCCCTCATTAGCAAGGGTGATCAGAAAATGGTCTGGGGAGATGTTTGCCATTCCAGTTGCAAAAATTTGCAACTGGAGCATTGCCGGTGCATAATCTCAGCATGAGTGAATCGTATAAGAAACCCGATTATGAGCAGGAGTTGAGGCAGGCTGGTGTCCGCATTACGCGGCCGCGCCGCATCATCCTGAACATATTGACTGAGACGGAAGATCACCCGGACGCGCTGGAGATTTTCCGGCGTGCGGTCGAGATCGACAATAGCATTTCGCTATCCACCGTTTACCGGACTATGAAACTGCTCGAAGAGCTAGGTGCGATCCACCGCCACGCCTTTGCTGGTGGACCGTCCCGGTTCGAACAGGCGAGTGGCGCACATCATGACCATATTATTGATATGGATAGTGGCGATGTGGTCGAATTCCGCTCTGACAAAATCGAAAAATTGCAGGAAGAGATTGCGCGTTCGCTCGGATATGAGATCGTTCATCACCGTCTCGAACTTTATTGCAAAAAAATAAAATCCTGAGGGAACCAAATCCCTCAACTGGCGTTTTTTGCTATGAGGACTGCAACCCGCCCCGCAAGCAGTCTTCATCGTTCACTTCAATCTCCCCGTATGAAGTGGACAGCGAGAATGCCGCGCAGACGCCCCCGTTTATGCAGCTGGCGTTCCGCATATTCAGAGTAAAGCCGTTGTGGTGAGGACCATAACGGCTTTTCTTTGGTCGTGTGACTTGGATTGATGGGCCAATTGAGCGTGTCGCGCTATAGCGGTTCCAGTTAAGACTGAAACGTTAGAACCGCTGTAACTGTTTGTTTTTACGCATTATCCAACGCAAAATCACTTCGCACTTTTTGCTGGAAATGCTTTAATCGCACCCGTGGCACGTGCTCTAGGTTCATTTAATTGTTGCATGTTCGCGGGAGCTCAAATGAATCCATTTGAGCGCGGCATTCTTCAGAGCCCATGCAGCCTTTCGGCGGCCCAAAGCAGGTTCTAACTTACTGGCTCTACGCATCGTGCTTTCCCAAAATCGATTCCGATTTTAGGGCCGATGCGCTGGTCTTTCTAAGAATCGAATTGTTCTGCCGGAACCGTAAGAGAATAGACAGCGCCTGCGCCATCCACGCGGTATTCAGCATGTCCACCCACAGCTGAGGGAACAATGCGTTGTAGAACGGCGCTGCCAAAGCGCGGATCGTGTTGATAGACTTCGGGCATAGACGGGTTGGTTTCTTCCCAATGAAAAACCAGCTCCTCGTCACCTTTTTCCGTACGGTGGATTTTTGCGGAGATGATAACGCGTCCATAAGGGATCGAAAGCCCACCAAAAGATGTCGCGTTGATAATCAGCTCATGCAGAGCAAGGCCGACATGCAATGCAGCACCTGGGAAAAGATAAGGATTGTCGCTTTCGATGATCAGGCGCTCATCGTTAATGTCGATATATTTTTCAATCTGTGAGCGGACGAGATCGAGAAACAATGCGCCGTGCCAATTGGAATCGGTCACCAGATCCTGAGAATAGGAGAGGGACTGGATACGACCGCGAAATTTTAGAAGAAAGTCATCGACAGAATCAGTGAAGCGAGCCGTTTGGCTGGCAATGCTCTGCACAATGGCGAGCAAATTCTTTGAGCGGTGGCTGACCTCGCGCAACAATGTTTTCAACACTTGTTCGCGGCGTTTCAGCTCGCTGATTTCAAGAGCCGTGGTGACCAGCCCCAATACGGTTCCATCGGAATCGCGATCGCAATCAATGTGAAACTCTATCCAGCGAAGTTTATCGCCGTCGTTGATAGCCAACTCGACATTCTGTGCCGTGCCAGTTTCGAGTGCTGTCTGTTTTGCATGATCAAGCCGCGACATGGATGTGGAGAAGATAAAATCGCAATCCTTGCCGCCCGCTTTCCATTTTTCCTGCCAGTAAGTGGGGATGTTTTCGCCCCATGAGTAAAGGAGGTCGGGTGTTTGATAGAGAACGCAAACATTGCTGTTCCGCACGGCTCGCAACAATGCGCGCAAACGTGAAGCATCCGGCTCTGTTTCTTTGAGAGTTGGGTTTGATGCTGTCATGAATGCCTCAACTGCCGTCCGTTGTAGAATGAAAATAGCTTGGTGATCGATAAAATTGTGTTTTGAAATAGAGAGTTTAAGAACGTCTGATTGTTTCGAAGACGAATGATCGCGCCGTTGGCTGGAGCCTTATCACGACGCGATCTATTTGTGGGCTGGGGGAGGGCTGAAATATGCCCTCTACCAGCAATATTCCTTCTATCCCTTAAGCCTTGCGGATAGCAGAAGCGATCAGCGATACGACGAGCAGCGCCAGGAATACGAAGAACAGAATCTGTGCGATACCGGCTGATGCGCCAGCGATACCACCAAAGCCCAAAGCACCTGCGACCAGAGCTACCACGAGAAAAACGAGAGCGTAATAAAGCATTTTGGTTCTCCTTTTCATTGATTGAAAGGGAAACGTTCTGTCTATGCTTTTGGTTCCTTGGAATAGACAATTTGCAGGTCCAGACCCAAAAAAATCACGCGTTTTCAAGCGGATGATTGTTTGCTGAAAGCTAATGCCCCTGAAAAGATTTTCTTTACAGGGGGCACTAACTTATGGGCTCTATCGTGTGTTTTTAGGCTGCGACTTGAGCGGCTTCCTCAAAAAACAGGGCTTGGCTGATAAGCGCCTTGACCATGTCGGGATTAAACGGCTTGGTCACAAGGAAGGTCGGCTCAGGCCGTTCGCCTGTGAGGAGGCGTTCCGGGAAAGCCGTGATGAAGATCACAGGAACAGTATCATCCTGCAGAATTTCATTGACCGCATCGATACCCGAGCTTCCATCCGCAAGCTGAATATCCGCAAGCACCATGCGTGGCTTTTCGCGCTTATACAGCGCAAGCGCTTCATCCTTAGTGCGCGCAATACCAACCACTTCATGACCCAGACTTTCGACCATCTGTTCGATGTCCATGGCAATCAGCGGTTCGTCTTCGATGATCATGATGCGGGTCGCGACCTGCTTCGAGATTTCGGTGGAAGCGGCTGCCAGAATCCGACCAAATTCACTTTCTTCCAGTTCGAGAATTTCGGCTGCCTCACGATCATTGAAGCCCTCGACTGCAACGAGCAAAAATGCCTGTCGCGGCAAGGGAGCGATATGAGACAGGTTCCTTGCTGCCTGCTTTTCCCATGCAAATTCAGACGCAGGTTCCGGTATCTGGACGGACGCCGTCTTGTAGAGACTGCAGAACAGTCGATAAAGAGCAATTCGATCAGCAGATGAAGGCGGGAAGATACTGATATCTGCGATCAAAGCTTCCAATGTTGCTGCAACATAGGCATCACCCGATGCCTGCGAGCCTGTCAGGGCGCGCGAAAAACGACGAAGATAAGGAAGGTGCGGCGCAATACGCGTCGATAACGTCATGGTTCATAGACTCCTCAGTGCCGCTATTCTTGTTTTTTAACACTCACGGTCAGGCCTGAAAGCCTTTGGAGAATGTTATAGAGCGCGGCATTATGATACGAAAACGTCACGGCTTGAAAATAGTTCCACGAGAAAGTGACAATTCCGGGAACTTTTTGAGAGTGGGTGCATTTAGCCTGTGAATGCTGGGGCTTGGTAATATCGAAACAGGGCTTAATGCCTAGAATGAACAAGAGATGACGAATAAGAAAAACTTTCATGCGAACGGGGTCGGGGTACGGCTAAACGGGCGCGTCCGGAAGGACATTTTGGGGCCAAACTGCGAAGTAGGCCTCAAACTAAAAGCGCTTTATACTTCGATACAGGATGAGACAATTCCGGATCGTTTTCTCGATCTTTTGGAAAAACTCGATCAGGCTGAACAGGAGAGTACGCGTGAGCAGAGCACTGGTTCCGTCGGCTGAGGAGATGGCGCAATTCAAGCGTGAACTCCTGGCATCGTTGCCGAGTCTGCGTGCGTTTGCCATATCATTGATCGGTCAGCATGACCGCGCTGACGATCTCGTTCAGGACACAATAATGAAAGCCTGGGCCAAGCAGGAATCCTTTGAGTTGGGTACCAACATGAAGGCTTGGCTCTTTACGATCCTTCGTAATGAATTTTACACGCAAATGCGCAAGCGCGGTCGTGAAGTGCAGGACACTGATGGCGTGTTCAGCGAGCAGCTTGCCGTGCATCCTTCGCAGTATGGAATGCTGGATTTGCAGGACTTCAAAGCAGCTCTCGACCAATTGCCTGATGATCAGCGTGAAGCAATCATTCTGATCGGTGCATCAGGCTTTGCCTATGAGGAAGCTGCCGAAATCTGTGGGTGTGCTGTGGGCACGATCAAAAGTCGTGTCAGCCGGGCTCGTACGCGTCTGCAGGAGATATTGCAGATTGAAGGCGATGCAGACTATGGACCCGATGCGAACTCCTCCCGCGTGACTTTGAGAAGCTTTGCCTAGAACACGACCCGAAAAGCGGGTGCCGGTGTTCTGACTAAGATATGCGTAAAAACAAAAAGATAGAGCGTCGTGCGCCCTCTCGGGCGCTATACAACGATGCTCTAAACTTTCGTATCAACGCAGTGGGCCTTCCAAAAATCGATACCGATTTCTGGGCTGATGCCGTTGTGGTTTTTAAGCATTAGCTACTTGAAGATTTCGCTCTACTAATATTTGCTTGCGAAACCAGCGCCGGTGACCCGTAATGGTCATCGGCGCTGGTTGCGGCTTCAAAACGTTGCAGCGCCGTCTATTTCAGGCGCTTTCGCGCGTGAGGCTTAAGCTTAATAATTCTATCGTGGATTGACCTTTGGTATCAGCCTTTTCAACTCGTCTTTTAAAACCTTCCGTTCGGCCGATAGCATTCATCGTGTCGCTTAGCTTAGTTCTGTTGTCGGCGCTGATAACACTGTTCCTTTCCTATGGTGTTAACAGCCAGGTCGTTGATATCTCCAAGAATTTCGAACTGCGTGAGCAGGTCGGCCGGGTCACGCGCATTGCCTATAATATCGAGATGAGTCGTCGCGGCTATCTTCTGACTTTGGATGACGCCTATCTCGAGCTTTACCAGCGCTCAATCGTCAATATCGATCAGACGCTCTCCGATCTTGCTTTGTTGACGGAAGGCAATCCGCAACAGGATGCCCGGGTCAAAAAGATCAAGGCGCTGGTCGAGCGTGCACATGATGATGTGCGAACCACAGTCAATCTCGCCAAGGCGGGCAGGGTTCAGGAAGCCATTGAAAAAGTGCGCGGTGATGAGGGCAGGCTCCTGATGGATCAGCTCTCCGAAACTGTCTCTCAGTTTATTGCCACCGAAGAACAGGAACTTGCCGAGCGTAACGCCCATATTCATCAGATGCGTTACTGGCTGACAGCGACTTCGATTGTTGCGCTTGCCTCCGCTTTCGTTCTGGGCTTTTTGCTCTTCTCGCGTGTTCAACGCGCGGCACGCGTTCTTTTTGAAGGTCAGTCGGCCTTGCTGTCGGAAAAAGAGCTTCTTGAAAAGCGTGTGGGTGAACGGACAGCTGAATTGGAGAAAGAACGCGCCATCGCTGAACGGGAGCGTCAGCGCGTCGAGATTCTTTTGCAGGATTCCAACCATCGTATCGGTAATTCTCTTGCGACTGTTTCGTCGTTGCTTGGGCTGCAGCTGCGACAGACGCGCAGTGAAGAAGCGCGCGCCGCCCTTTCTGCCGCCCGCGATCGTGTGCAGACCGTTTCCACTGCCCACCGCAGGCTTCGCCTGGGTGAAGATATGGAATCGACGCGTATCGACGAGTTTCTGGAAACCGTTATCGAGGATATTCGCAACGCTATCGGCGAAGACCGCAAGATCAGCTTTCAGACCGATTTTGCGCCGCTTGATCTCAAAGCACGCGATGTCACCACCGTCGGGATCATTTTGGGCGAACTCATCACCAACGCCGTCAAGCACGCCTTTAAGGGGCGGCAAGAGGGGCAGATCGCAGTGAGTTTCAAATTTGATGATGAAACCGGAATACCTGCTCTGATCGTTGAAGATAACGGTGTTGGTTGGCAGAGGGACGAGACTGAGAACGCCAAGGAACAGACCGGGCTTGGAACGCTGGTCGTCGAGCAGCTTTGTATGCAGTTCGGTGAAAAGCCCGTCTACGAAACGGCTGAGAGCGGTTCCGGCACACGTGTCATTGTGCGTCTTTCATCCCTTGCGAGCACAAAAGAAGATCCAGAAACTGAAGCCGCCGGATAAAAGGCACTGATAACAAAAGACATCTCCCCGTGATCAGAGCCAGTTCCAACTTTTTCTGGAAATGCGCGGATCACGGGGAGATGCTTTTTTGACTACAGCATAATTCCTTAAAGTTGAATCAGTTTAAGGAATTATGCTGTAAATATAAAGTGTTAGAGCGACCTTTGTGCGCCCAAGAGGGCGCACGGCGCTCTAGCGCTTCTTCTTGTCTGAAAGCATGCTGACAAGTGCAATGCCGACCAGCGGCAACGCGACGGCCAGTATCGGACATTTCAGTATAGATGGCACCGTGGCAATTGCAGCCGTGGCCATCAGGGCCGATTTGTCCGCCTCAATGCGCTGCTTGCGTTTTTTCTCTTCTGCAGCCGCCTGAATTTTCAGAACAGCGAGAATCAGCAGAGCGAGGATCAGCGACAGACCCGCAAGAATCAGCGCTGCAATCGGTCCGCCGTAGTTTTCCGCTAGAGCCAAAAAGGCCGCGACGCAAAGAAACACAACAGCGATAAGGCCGAAGACAGCAATTGCCGCCCCAAAAATGGCGGCACGCTTGGCTCGTCCAGTGAGGAGCTTCAGCTCTTCACCGGCAAGTGATGCCACGACTGGCGCCAAAAGTTTCAGCATGGCGCGGATCAGCGACGCGAGAGGAGGGCGAGCAGATAACCGACGCCGACAGCTGTCGCGAGCGATGCAATCGGCCGGGCGCGGATCGTCTCGGTCAGCTGAGCTTCGACGTCTTGCGCCTTGTTCTTGAGGTCGCCAACGACGTCTTCGCTTTGCACATAGGCACTTTTATAGGTTTCTTTGGCAGTGCGCTTCGCATCGCGGACGGTCTGCGAACCGAGATTAGCCAAGGTAGCAGCAATGGCTGCAATATCTTCCTTGAGTTGTTCGACCTGTGACTGAAGGTCTTCGGTTGTCGAATCCGTCAGTGCTTCTTCGAGCTTTTCCTCGATTTTCCGCGTATTTGTTGTTCCGCGCGCCATGTCAGGCCTCCTGTTCGATCTCTGGTCTGCAACACATGTTGTTCAGCCAAGATAACGCTATTCAGGCCCAATGGTTGCATGCAAAGCCGCAGGTCAGCAACTCAATGCATGACCTACTGCAAGTCATGGTAAACATCGGCGGGAGCCGGAGATGGGCTGTTGTTCTTCTCGCTTCAGGCGAAAAGCAAATATGCGGCACCAAGCAGGGTTATGAAAGCCAGACCGTAATGGGATGGCTTCAACAGCGGCTGCTGCACAGGCAATGGGTCTTCATTGCCGGCCATGGCCGTGCGTGCCGCATTTTCGAGGGTCTGAATGTCCTTGAACATCATTGGCATGTCCTCCACAGGCCTCAACCAGGTCCGTGCACTTATGAGAAATGTCGGTCCTGACTGTCTTGTCTATATCACGTCTGATTTGAAGTTTTTATGCAATAGGTATTTCTTCCGCGGTTCAGTTCATTTTGCGGACCTCTAACGTGGGAAAATATAACTAAATTCAAAACATGACTTGCATCATCAGGTTAATGGGAGTTAAGAAAAGGCCGACAAGCGGCGCGACGGTCTGCATGAACGATCAGTCATAAGCGCTCGGACCTGAACAATCAAAAGGCGATCAAGATGACTGGTTTCTGGCGAAAAGGCTTCACGGCTGCGGCGATGGGCGTGGGGCTGCTGGCATTTGCGGGTTCTGCACTTGCGCAAGGCGCGTCCGAGCCTGCCACCAATAATCCGGCTGCAACAAGTCCAGCGCCGACAACGCCAGCGCCAAGCACACCTGCTGCAAGCGAGCCGACAGCTCCGGCACCTGCAAGCCCAGCACCTGCAAACTCGGCGCCAACTGCTGAACAGCCAGCGACCACACCTTCAGCGACGCCATCAAACGAGCCTGCTGCAACCCAACAGACCGCGCCTGAAGTATCACAGCCTGTGACAACCGCAGAGGCGGCACCCACATTCGTATTGCCACATGATCTTTCGCCTTGGGGCATGTTCATGGCCGCCGACTGGGTGGTCAAGTCGGTCATGATCGGCCTTGCCCTGGCATCGCTTGCAACCTGGACCGTTTGGGTTGCCAAATCCCTTGAACTTGCTGGTGCACGCAGCCGCGCCAAGCGTGCCATGAAGGTGATCGGCCATTCGGCGACGCTTTCTGAGGCTGTACGGTCTCTGGACGATGCGAAAGGCCCTGCTGCAATTCTGGTACGTGCTGCCGAAGATGAAGTTCGCCTCTCTGGTCCGGCACTGGCCCGTGCAGGCGGTGAAGGTCTTAAAGAACGTGTTTCTTCGCGCCTGTCGCGTATCGAAGCGAAGGCTGGTCGTCGTCTTTCCAAAGGTACGGGCATTCTCGCAACCATTGGTTCAGTTGCACCTTTTGTGGGTCTGTTCGGTACTGTCTGGGGCATCATGAACTCGTTCATCGGCATCAGTCAGGCACAGACGACTAACCTCGCTGTCGTCGCCCCCGGTATTGCAGAAGCATTGCTTGCAACGGCTATCGGCCTTGTGGCGGCTATCCCGGCGGTTGTGATCTACAACGTCTTTGCTCGTGCGATCACAGGTTATCGTCAGCTTCTGGCAGATGCGTCTGCCGGTGTTGAGCGTCTGGTGAGCCGCGATCTCGACTTCAAGACTGCAGGTGTGCCTGAGGGCAAGCTGCACGCTGCGGAGTAACGTTTATGGCTGGCAAAATTCGCGAAAGCGACGGCGACGATCTGGAGCTGAACCACGAGATTAACGTGACGCCGTTCATCGACGTTATGCTTGTTCTTCTGATCATCTTCATGGTTGCGGCGCCGTTGGCAACGGTCGACATCAATGTCGACCTTCCCGCATCAAGCGCAACACCTGCGCCACGCCCGGACAAGCCGATTTATGTGACACTGAAGGAAGATCTGACCGTCAGCGTTGGCAATGACACGGTGGTTCGTGAAGGTCTCGGACCCAAGCTCGACATCGTGTCGGAAAAGAACAAGGAATCCCGTGTCTTCCTGCGTGCTGACAAGAATGTTGGCTATGGCGAGCTGATGCGTGTGATGAACCTGCTGCGTGAAGCAGGCTATCTCAAGATTGCACTCGTTGGACTTGAGACCATTGGTGCTGCTACGCCTGATGGCTCTGCAGCAGCAGCCCCAGATCAAGCTCCGACCCAAGCTCCAGCTATTCAGGGAGCTCAGTAAATGGACAGACTCCCGCCCGAACATCCCCCTATAAAGAATGTGGCGTCGACCGATAGCCATCATCATTCCTTCTGGCATGATGCAGGGCGCTGGATCGGTGCGGGTATTATCGTTCTTAGTGTTCATGCCGCCGGTGCTTATGCTGTGCATCTGACGAAAGAGGAAGATCAACCGGATGGCGCGCAGGTCGCAGCCATGGTGATCGAACTTGCGCCTGAACCTGAAGCTCCGATGGAAGAGGTGGCCTCTGAGGCTCCACAGCAGGAAACAGCTGCAGAGCCTGAAGAACAGGTTGAGCCTGAACCGGTGCCGGAAGAAATCAAGGAACCAGAGCCAGAGCCTGAACCGGAACCTGTAAAGGAACCGGAAGAAGTGATTCCGGATGTGGTTGAAGCGCCGAAGCCGGAAGTGGCTGTGCCGCTGCCGATTGAAAAGCCTGAGCCAAAGCCGGAAAAGAAGGTTGAAAAGCCGAAGCCTGAGAAGCCGAAACCGGTGCAGAAGGTCGAAAAGCCAAAGCCCAAGAAGGCGGAGCCTGCCAAGGAAACACGTCAGGCCAGTGCACCGCGCATGGATGTTGATGCAGGTGCAAAAGCTGTAGCCAATCGCCGGGGCGACAACAATGCTTCTGCCGGTGTCAGTTCCAACAAGTGGCAGGCCAAGCTCTATTCGCATTTGTTGCGCCGTACACGTTCTTTGCAACGTAAGGCCGGAAGCGGCGTAAAGGGTACGGCCCAGGTCGCTTTCGTTGTTGATCCATCCGGAAATATTCTTTCCGTAAGGTTGGTTGGATCATCAGGCAATCCAACTGTCGATCAGCTGGCAGTTGAAGCAACGCGTAATTCGTCGCCTGTGCCTGCTCCTCCAGCGGCAATTGCTAAGCCGAGAATGCCGATTACGGTGCCAATTCAGTTCAAATAAGCTTTTGGAATTTCTTCATTAGAGCGCGTTTCGATCTGATTGAATCGGATCGGCGCTCTAACTCATTTTACTTTTAGCATAGTCTTATCGATCCTCGTTTCAATCCGATAGGACTATGCTCTAAACAAAAAGCCCGGCTTTCATGCCGGGCTTTTTGCTTCTGTTCTGGCGGTTGCGTAACTTATTCCGATGAGAGCGCTACTGCTGGCAAAAGCCGCGAGGCTTTACGTGCGGGCAGAAAGCCAAACACAAGACCTGTTGCAAAGGCGCAGGCAAAGGCGAGAAGCACAGGACCTGCGCTGAAACCAACAGGTACACCTGCCCAGGATAGGGCCGCTGCTGTGCCGACGCCGAGTATAACACCAACAGCACCGCCAATTGCCGAGACTGTCAGCGCTTCGGTGATGAACTGAAGCAGAATGTCGCGTCGTCGCGCGCCTGTTGCCATGCGAACACCGATTTCACGCGTTCGCTCAGTGACGCTGACCAACATGATATTCATGACGCCGATGCCGCCGACCAGAAGCGAGATTGCGGCAACAGATCCCAGAAACAGCGTCAGGGTCGATCCCATCGCTGCCGCGTCATCGCGAATCGAGGACATGTTTGTGATCATGGTGTCACGCTGCTTGTGGCGGTGGTCCAGCAATTCCTGAATTTGATCCTGTGTCGTATCGATCAGATCCGAGTCTTTTACCTGAACCGTGATTGTGCGGACAAATTTCTGGCCAAACAGCCGGAGATTTCCGGTCGAAAGCGGTACGATCACCACGTCGTCCTGATCCGACCCACCAAAGCCAGCTCCTTTGGGTTCCAAAGTACCTATCACCTGAAAAGGTATTTTCTGGATTAGGATGTATTGACCAATGGGGTTTGAGCCATCCGGGAACAGTGTTTTGACCACCGTAGCGCCCAGCACCGCAACGGGTGCATAGGTTTCCATATCATGATCGGCGATGAAATCGCCTGTTGCGACCTTCCAGGATTTCGCTTCCGTGAATGCCGCAACAGTGCCGTTTGCCTGCGATTGGTAATCGACATTGCCGCGCCGGAGCGTAACGCTGCCAGTCACTTCTGGAACAGCCGTTTTTATGTTGGGCAGCTGCAGGATAGCGTCGGCATCTTCCGGCACCAGCGTTGCCACTGAGCCAGAGCCACGAAAACCCGGCATGGATGGTCGAATGAGCACCAGATCGGTGCCCATTGCGTTGATACGGTCAAGAATAGAATTCTGCGCGCCTGTGCCGATGGCAAGCATGGTGACGACCGAACTCACACCGATGACGATGCCGAGCAAGGTGAGGATTGTGCGGAAAATATTGGCGCGCAGCGCACGCATTGCCATTTTCACCGCTTCCGAAATATCGGCAATATGTGCGGCACCACTTGCTGTCATTTGCTGCAAGGTTTGTGGTGCATCGCTAATCGGCATTTCACGATTGGTTGTGTCGGACAGGATCTGTCCATCGCGGATTTCGATCAGCCGGTCTGCCCGTTCCGCAACTTCACGGGCGTGGGTGATCACGATAATCGTATGACCCTGTTCATGCATGGAGCGAAGCAGCGCCATGACATCTTCGCCACTCTGACTGTCGAGCGCGCCTGTCGGTTCATCCGCAAGAATAATGCGTCCGCCATTCATAAGCGCACGTGCGATGGAAACGCGCTGCTGCTGACCACCGGAAAGCTGATTGGGGCGATGGTCCAAGCGGTCGCCGAGTTTCAGTGAGTTGAGAAGTTCGGCCGCGCGTTCATGGCGTTCGGTGGCCGGCATGCCTGCATAGATCGCCGGAACCTCGACGTTTTCTTGCGCGGTCGATGTTGCAATGAGGTTGTAGCTCTGGAACACAAAGCCGAAGGTGCGGCGGCGCAATGCGGCCAATTCGTCTGCATCAAGGGTTGATACATCTTCGCCATCGAGCAGATATTCACCGCCGCTGGGACTGTCGAGACAGCCCAGAATATTCATAAGCGTCGATTTACCCGAGCCTGATGCGCCCATGATAGCCACGAACTCACCGGCGCGTATATCAAGCTTAATGCCATGCAGAACCTCAACGGCGAGATCGCCATTGTGATAGGTCTTGCTGATATTGTTCAGTCTGATGAGGGGCGCGTCGTTCATGGATGCTCCCATCAGAAGAACATGCCGCCGGGCCTGCGACCGCGCTGGGTTGAGCCTGCCGTTGCCGAGGCGGAGGTGACAACCACCTTGTCGCCTTCTTCAAGCCCGCTCTTGATTTCCGCCTGTACGCGGTTACGAACGCCCACCTCTACGGTGCGCTCCGTGGTGGAGCCGCTTTTATCGACGACCTGAACCGTTGCTTGTGGTTTGCCTTGGCCTTCGCGCTTGGAATTGAGCGCTGCGGTCGGAACGATCAGCACATTGTCGGCGTGATCGAGAACGAAATAGACCTGTGCGCTCATATTGATCATGAGTTCGCCAGTTGGGTTGGGAACGTCGAACAATGCATAATAGAGAACGACATTGTTGTCGGTCTGTGGCGTTGGCTTGATCTGACGCAGTGTGCCGGTAAACCGTTTGTCAGGCTGGCCGAGCAAGGTGAAATAAACCGGCATATTGGGCTTAAGTTTGCTGATATCGGCTTCAGAGACCTGTGCCTCGACCGTCATCACCTTGAGATCCGCAACCGTGACGACCGTCGGCGCACTTTGCACGGCGTTCAGTGTTTCGCCTTCCTTGGCGGCTTGGTCGACGACGGTGCCAGCCATCGGGCTGTAAATCTTGGTGTAGCCGAGATCGACCTTATCGCTGGCAAGCTGCGCTTCCTGCTGGCGGATTTGCGCGCTTAAAGCTTTCACGTCAGCGTCAGCCATGGCGAGATCAGCATCAGCCTGATCGATAGTCGACTGTGAAGCATTGCGGCTTGCGAGCAAGGAGCGCTGACGGGCAGCATTCGACTTTTTCAGCGTTAGTTGCGCTTGCTTGCTTAAAAGCTGGGCTTTGAGATTGTCGAGCTGCGCACTGGCGATTTCAACTTTTTTCTCAAACGGCGAGGGGTCAATCTCGGCAATCAGGTCCCCCTGTTTGACCTCGTCGCCAACTTCGACCTTGACGCTTTTAAGCTGTCCGGAAACCTGAGCGCCGACATTGATACTGCGCAGGGCGCTGAGCGTGCCGACGGCGGTGATCGAATTTTCGATATTTCCGCGTTCCACTGTTTCGGCCAGATAGGTGCTTTTCTGGCTACCGCTTTCGCGTGCGCTCAGGAAATACCAACCCGCGCCCAAAGCGATAGCGGCGATTGGCAACCAGACCCACAAACGGCGTCGATTACGCGGTGCACGCTTGGCTGATGCGGTCTTTTTCTGACCTGCCGGAAGTGAATCGGTGGATCTAAGCACCCTGTACCCTCTGAGAATTCAATGTAAAGTAGCTGTATTAATCAGATATCTATGCTCACCCACTCAAGAATTCATCTTAATTATTTGTCATGCGCGGAATGGTCCTAGAGCTTAGATTCGCGAAAAATCTGCTGAGAAAAGTGATCTAGAGAGTGCAAATAAAAAAGCCGGAACGAGGTTCCGGCTTTTCATAATGCTTGCTTGGTAATTTATTCAGGCCGTTCCGGTCGAACCAAAACCGCCCGCACCACGGGCGGTTTCGCTGATTTCGGAACGTTCTTCGATCTTTGGCTGAACGACAGGTGAGAAGACTGCTTGTGCAATGCGCATACCGCGTTCGATGCGGAAGTCGTCGTCGCTCAGATTGATCAGAAGGACCTTCACTTCGCCCCGATAGTCCGAATCGATTGTGCCCGGTGTGTTGAGGCAGGTGATGCCGTTCTTGAATGCGAGGCCCGAGCGAGGGCGGATCTGAACTTCGTAGCCTTCCGGGATTTCGAAGATGAGGCCAGTTGGCACCAAGGTCCGGCGGCCCGGCAGAAGTACGATCTGGCGGTCTTCGGCAACAGCCGCACGGAGATCCATGCCAGCAGAGCCGGAAGTTTCGTAAGCGGGGAGTTCAAGGCCGTCCGCATGTTCGAGGCGGATGATGCCGAGCGTTGGTGCTAGAGCGGATGCTGCGGTCATGAGGGAGCCTTTCCTGCGAAAATTCAAATTGGCGACGCTCATACGTGAAATTGCACCAAAGGTGTACAGTCTATTTGACGTTTTGCAATGATACTGCGGCACAGGATCATGCTTTTACACCATGAGCTGCGATGTCTGAGCCAATTCAATCCCGTTCCAGCGGTACGGACGTGGTTTCCTTGATCTCTTCCATCACGAAAGAGGCTGACACATCTGACAGGGGGACGCTGGCAATCAGGCGCTGATAGAGCCGGTCGTAGGCTTTGACGTCGGAAACACGCGCTTTCAGCACATAGTCGAGATCGCCCGTCATGCGATAGACGCCAACGATTTCAGGAAAGCGCGCCATGGCCGAGCGAAACTTGCCCAGCCAATCAGGATCGTGGCTCGATGTGCGAACCAGAATGAATACCGAAAGGCCGCAACCAGCCATCTCGGCATCGACAAGAGCGACACGCGCCTTGATGAAGCCTTCATCTTCCATGCGCTTGACGCGCCGCCAGCAGGCATTGCGCGAAAGATGCACACGCTCTGAGAGAGAATCAACGGACAAGGTTCCGTCAATTTGCAGTTCACCCAATATTTTGCGATCAATTTCATCCAATGAAGGTTTCATATTGGGATATTTGTCTCAAAGAATCGTATTTATCAAGGACAAATTGAGATTTCATCTCGTTTGCTTTTGCTAAAATGATTTTCTAGACAAGGTGCAATCTGCGCCGCGTAACGGGAACAAATTACTCATTGACGGGAGTATTTCCAATGACAACACGTATTACCCGCCTCTTTACCGAGCATCCGGAATCTGTTGACGAAACCTATTTTCAGCATATGGCCTTTGCCGGTCGTTTTTCATTCAAGCTTTTTTGCGCAGCGTTCGCAGCGCTTATCCATGCAATTTTGCCATTTTTATTCGAGAAGACGGCAAGCACGATCGTCCGCCAGCTTTATGAGCGGACACACAACCGGGGCCGGTAATTTCCGGATCAAACATGTGCCGTTGGGCCGCCTATCTCGGACCTGAGACTTATCTGGAAGACATTATTTCGTCTCCCTGCCATTCGCTCGTGGCCCAAAGCCACGATGCGCATGAAGCCAAAACACGTACAAATGGCGACGGTTTCGGGGTTGCCTGGTACGGAAATCGCGATGAACCGGGGCTTTATCGGGATATTCTGCCCGCTTGGTCTGATCAAAACTTGCGGAGCCTGGCGCGGCAAATTCAGTCGCGCCTTTTTCTTGCGCATGTCCGAGCATCAACGGGCGGACTAACCAGCCGCTCCAATTGCCATCCATTTGTGTCGGGCCGCTGGAGCTTCATGCATAACGGCCAGATTGGCGACTTCGACCGGTTGCGGCGCAGGCTTGAAGGCCACTTGAGCGACGACGTCTATCGTCAGAAACACGGTGCAACTGATTCAGAGCTGATCTTTCTGCTGATGCTGGAGTTTGGGCTTGATGGCGATCCTGCACTGGCCATGAAACGTATGGTCGCAACGATTGTTGAAGAGGCTGTGCGCGCCGGAGTTCCACCTTATTTGCGGCTGACTGCGGCTTTTTCCGATGGGAACCAGCTTTATGCGATCCGCTATGCCACCGATGCTTTTGCGCCAACACTTTATACGGCGACACTGGGCAGTGCGTCTGGTATTTGCGTGGTTTCTGAGCCGCTTGATGGCGATAAGGCAAACTGGATGGCGGTGCCGGCAAACAGCTTTGTCACTGTTTCCCGGCAGGGGCGTATTGCGATTGATGTCTTTGAAGGACCGATCTCTCAGCCCCGCGACGCAGTTAAGGCTTAGGCGCTGCCGATCAAAATGCCTGCGGCCAGAACCAAAGCGCCGCCGAACACCACTTGCAACGCCGCGCGGAAGAACGGCGTTTCCATATAGCGGTTCTGGATAAAGGCGATTGCCCAGAGCTCGAAGAACACCAGAATCGCTGCAATCGTTGTTGCGGTCCAGAAATCGCTGATCAGGTACGGCAGAGTATGGCCAAGGCCACCCAGTGTCGTCATGATACCGCAGGAGAGCCCGCGTTTGATGGGTGAGCCTCGACCAGACAACTTGCCATCATCATGTACGGCTTCGGTGAAGCCCATGGAAATCCCCGCACCGACCGATGCCGAAAGGCCAATCAGAAATGTCTGCCATGTATCCTGCGTAGCAAAGGCTGCAGCGAAAATCGGCGCAAGGGTCGAGACTGATCCATCCATGAGACCCGCCAGACCCGGCTGCACATAGGTCAGGATGAACCGTTTGCGCTCGAGCGCGCGCTCCTCATCTTGCACCGTATGTGGTGTCAGTTCGTGCTCCAGCGCCTCGGCTGTCACCTCATGCTTTTTTTCCTGCTGGGCCAGATCACCAAGAAGCTTACGCGTGCCTGCATCAGTTACACGCTTCGCGGCCTCGATATAAAAGCGGTAAGCTTGTTCTTCCATCTGAGTTGCGGCGTCGCGCACCTTGTCGATGCCAAGTGGGCGCACCAGCCAGTCGGGCTTGCGCTCAAAATAGCCGCTGACATGTTCGCGACGGATCAGTGGGATGCGTTCACCGAAGCGCGCGCGATGCCGTTCAATCAGCGCATCACGGTGCTCATGTTCTTCTGCCGCCATTTGTTCGAATATTTTTGCCGACTGCGGAAACTCGTCGCGCAGACCATCGGCATAAGAGAGGTAAATACGTGCATCATCCTCTTCAGAGGATATGGCCAGCGCCAATATTTCCTGTTCGGAGAGCGAATCAAAAGGTCGGCGACCATTGCGAAAGAATCGGCTGAGCATTTCAAAATTCCATAGTTTAGAATAATTCTAAAATAAGTTTTATCGTGTAGAAGTCAAGCTTTGCAGCGCCCGCAACTGGAGCATTGGAGCGCCGATCTGATAAAATCATATCGGCGCATCTCAAAGTTTGCTTTCACGCGCATCTTGTCCGAAAACCGTTTCACACTTTTCGGGATGCGCGTTAAAACCCACTCCAAAATACAACGACCAGAAAAGAATTGGATCGATGGCACCGACAAACTCTCATGCAAGCAACAATCCCCGACCATTAAACCGGCAGGATTTTCGCACTCTTGGCCTATCGGCATTGGGTGGCGCGCTGGAGTTTTATGATTTTATCATCTTCGTGTTTTTTGCGAGCGTTATCGGTCATCTGTTTTTTCCGCCCGACATGCCGGACTGGCTGGTGCTGATCCAGACGTTTGGCATTTTCGCGGCAGGTTACCTGGTGCGCCCGATTGGTGGCATCGTGCTGGCGCATTTTGGCGACAAGTTCGGCCGTAAGCGCGTATTTGCTTTCTCGGTTTTCCTGATGTCGATTTCGACATTGGCCATGGCCTGTTTGCCAACCTATGCAACGCTGGGTGTTGGTGCGCCAATCCTGTTGATTATCTTCCGCATGTTGCAGGGTGCTGCCATTGGCGGTGAAGTGCCTGGCGCATGGACCTTCGTGGCTGAGCATGTACCGGCCAATCGTGTTGGCATGGCGTGTGGTTTCCTTTGCTCGGGTCTGACGCTTGGCATTATGATCGGCTCGCTGATTGCAACCGCCATCAATTGGATTTTCACCCCGGAAGAGCTTGCTGCCTATGCTTGGCGCATTCCGTTCTTCATCGGTGGTATTTTCGGTCTGTTTGCCGTTTATCTGCGCCGCTGGCTGGCTGAAACGCCGATCTTCACCGAGATGAAGAACAGCCATTTGCTCAAGGACAAGCTGCCGCTTGGCACGGTTCTGCGCAACCACATGCATGGTGTTGTCATTTCCGTGTTGCTGACATGGATTCTGTCGGCAGGCATTGTCGTCACGACGCTGATGACCGCCACATTCCTGCAGAAGCTTTACGGCTATACGCCGCTGGAATCGCTGGCTGCGACGAGCTTTGGTACGCTGTTTCTGATGTTTGGGACCGTGACTGCTGGCGCGATTGTCGATCGTATCGGCAGCGGAAGATTCTTCGCGGTCGCTGGTGTCTTTTTCGGTGTTGCAACCTTCGCGTTCTACACCTATGCGGCGGTTTCCCTGCCTGTTCTGTTCGCGCTGTATGCGGTGATGGGACTTTCTGTCGGTATGGTTGGCGCTGTTCCTTATGTGATGGTGCGCGCATTCCCAGCGCCTGTCCGCTTCTCTGGCCTGTCGTTTTCCTACAATATTTCCTATGCGATTTTTGGTGGTCTGACGCCCGTTGTTGTAACATCGTTGCTCGCGGTCAATCCGATGGCACATGCGTGGTATCTGGTGTTCATCGCCGTTCTGACTTCCGTGCTCGGCCTCTACCTGATGGCGCGCAGCGATCAGGTTGAAGGCGAGATTGGTCTTGACGAGCTGCCAGTTGGGGACGTTGTTACACAGACGAACTAAACAAAAAGGCCGCGAAAGCGGCCTTTTTGTTGCTGATCAGAGAATCTTTTGCATGAAAGTCAGATCGAGCCAGCGTCCGAATTTCTGGCCGACTTGTTTCAGCGTTCCGCAATCTTCAAAGCCTTGCGATTTATGGAGCGCAATGGAGGCCGCATTGCCTGATTCAATGCCCGCCACGAGGACATGGACTTTTCGGTTACGGGCTTCTTCGACAAGCTCGGCGAGAAGGGTGCGCCCAATACCGCCGCCCCGTGCGTCACTCGCCACATAGACGGAGAGTTCGGATGAGTGGCGGAAACCCTCAAACGGGCGGAAAGGGCCATAACTCGCATAGCCAACAACTTGCCCCTCACGTTCGGCAACAAGCACCGGAAAGCCGTCGCGATTGCGGGCTTTGAGCCATTCACGGCGGTTTTCCAGATCGACAAGTGTGTCGTTCCAGATGGCGAGCGTGTTCTTGACCGCGTCATTGTAGATTGCGAGCAGGGCAGGGAGGTCAGCTTCGTTGGCAAAGCGGATAGTCAGGGTCATTTCAGAGGCCTTTATAGAAAAGTGTGGTCGCACAGGGGCTTCCGTCAGGATAAAGCGCATAGTTCGGGATCACGCCGACCCGTTCCCAGCCAAGATGGGTATAGATTGCTTCCGCATGACTGCCGGTCGCGGTGTCAAGGCAGATGAGTGTCTTGCGATGGTTGCGAGCACTTTCTTCGGCTGCTTCCATCAGTTTGCGCGCAATGCCAAGGCCGCGCGCTTTTGTATGGATGAGCAGCTTTTTGAGGTCGGCGCGATGCGGCTGATTTGGCATTTGCGACAGGCCAAGCTGTACCGTGCCGACGATCTCGCCCTGATGTTCGGCAATCAGAAGCGCAGTCTCGCCAGCATCGACTTCATTGGCGACACGGTTCCAGTAGGGGATGAAATCATGCGTTTCGCATGGTGCCATGAAGCCGACCGATGCGCCGCCATTCACGCAATCCGTAATGATTTCGGCAAGTGCCGGGATGGCGGCTCTGGCTTCTTCGAAATTGAGAACGCGAATCATGCTTATTGCTTTCAAAGACTGCTGCGGCGTTCGAGTACGATTGTATAGCGTGCGGTCGACATGCCGGGATTATGAAAGGTGATGCCCTCGACGAGTGGCATGTAAAGACAGTCGCCGGCTTGGAGCCGATATGCGGTTTCACCAACCGTGATTTCCATTTCTCCCTTCAGGAGCCACAAATGCTGTGTGATGCCTGCATTGGCTGTTTGTGGAGCGAAGGCGACCTTTGCCCCTGCGGGAAACTCGACCTCGATCATGTCGATGCTCGATCCCGTTCCTGGTGGCGAAACAGACCGCCGGATATAGCCTGTATCCGGATCACGCCAGACTGGCTGGCGATCATGCGTGAGCAAGGGAGAAGCAGGGGCTTCCGCATCAGCAAAGAAGGCTGAGAGCGATGTGCCGAGAGCTGCACAAATGCGCGCCAGAAGCTGTGCGGTCGGGCTGGTTTCGCCACGCTCGATCCGCGAGATCATGGCGCGGCTGACTCCTGACGCATCCCCAAGCGCATCCAGCGTCATGCCTTGCGCAAGGCGCAGGCGGCGCAGATTGTCGCCGATGGCGTTATCGAGCCGATCTATTACGTTTTCCATTATGATAGAATTAATATCTATTATAATGGAGTCAAGCGTTATTCAGGATAGCAGACAAAAGAATGCGGCGGGATTTCTCCCGCCGCAGCCAAACTATTTCTACAATATTGGTATCAGCCCTGCGCCTTCAGTTCCAAACGGCGGCGATGCAGAACAGGCTCAGTATAGCCATTCGGCTGTTCGCGGCCCTTGAAAACCAGATCGCAGGCAGCCTGGAAGGCAATTGACTTGTCGAAGTTTGCGGCCATCGGGCGATAAAGCGCGTCGCCTTCATTCTGCTTGTCAACGACCGCGGCCATCCGCTTCATGGTTTCCATGACCTGCGCTTCTGAAACCACACCGTGATAGAGCCAGTTTGCGATGTGCTGAGCGGAAATGCGCAGCGTTGCGCGGTCTTCCATCAGGCCGACATTGTTGATGTCCGGCACTTTCGAGCAGCCGACGCCCTGATCAACCCAGCGCACGACATAGCCGAGAATGCCCTGCGCGTTGTTGTCGATTTCCTTCTGAATATCTTCCGGCGTCCAGTTTGGACGGCTGGCAACAGGCACTGACAGGATATCATCGAGCTTGGCGCGTGGGCGGCTCTTGAGTTTGTCCTGAACGGCAGCCACATCAACCTGATGATAGTGTGTTGCGTGCAATGTTGCAGCGGTTGGCGATGGCACCCAGGCGGTGTTCGCACCAGCCTTCGGATGAGCGATTTTCTGTTCCAGCATCGCAGCCATCAGGTCCGGCATGGCCCACATGCCCTTGCCGATCTGTGCATGGCCGGACAGGCCACACTCAAGACCGATATCGACATTCCACTGCTCATAAGCGCCAATCCATGCGGCCTGCTTCATGTCGCCCTTGCGGATCATCGGGCCAGCTTCCATCGAAGTATGGATTTCGTCGCCCGTGCGGTCGAGGAAGCCAGTATTGATGAAGACCACACGTTCTTTTGCTGCGCGGATTGCTTCCTTGAGGTTGACCGTGGTGCGGCGCTCCTCATCCATGATGCCGATCTTCAGCGTATTCGGCTTCATGCCGAGCAACTCTTCGGTGCGGGTGAAGATTTCATTGGCGAATGCCACTTCTTCCGGGCCGTGCATCTTGGGCTTGACGATATAGACCGAGCCTTCCCGTGAATTCAGGTGGCGACCATTCGGGCCGATGTCGTGCAGTGCAATCAGGCTGGTGAAGGCCGCATCCATAATGCCTTCCGGCACTTCATGGCCTTCTGCATCGATGATCGCCGGGTTGGTCATCAGGTGACCAACGTTACGAACCAGCATCAGCGAACGACCCTTGAGGGTAAGTTCGGAACCATCGGCAGCCTTATAGCTACGGTCGCCATTGAGGCGACGCGTCATCTGCTTGCCGTTCTTCTCGAAGGTGTCTTCGAGCTTGCCGCTCATGAGACCGAGCCAGTTACGATAAACGGCAACCTTGTCTTCGGCGTCAACAGCAGCGATCGAATCTTCGCAATCCTGAATCGTACTGATGGCCGATTCCAGAACCATGTCTGCGATATGTGCCGGGTCGGTCTTGCCGATCGGGCTGTCCGCATTGATGACGATATCAACATGCATGTTGTTTTTGGCCAGCAGCACATTGGTCGGTGCCGCTGCATCGCCATTATATCCCTTGAACTGGCTGCCGTCCTTCAAGGCGGCGCTCGAACCGTCGGCAAGCGTTACAGCGAGTTTGCCGTCCGTGACGGAAAGGCCTGAGACGTCGGCCCACTTGCCCGCATTGAGCGGTGCGCTTTCGTCGAGGAAATTCTTGGCCCATGCGATGACTTTTTCACCGCGCTTCGGGTTGTAGCCTTTGCCCTTTTCTGCGCCATCATCTTCAGAGATAGCATCGGTGCCGTAAAGCGCGTCATAGAGCGATCCCCAGCGTGCATTGGCAGCGTTGAGCGCATAGCGGGCATTCATAACCGGAACGACAAGCTGTGGTCCTGCAATATGCATGATTTCCGGATCGACATTGGCGGTCGAGACCTTGAATTCTCCACCTTCCGGCAGGAGATAGCCGATGTCCTTCAAGAACTGCTGATAATCAGCCTGCGAATAACCCTTGTCGCGATTTTCTTTGTACCAGGCATCGATCTTGGCTTGCAGATCGTCGCGTTTTTTGAGGAGTGCGCGGTTCTTCGGCGCGAGGTCGCGGATGATGGCTGCGAAGCCCTTCCAGAATGTTTCTGGTTCCACGCCCGTTCCCGGTGCGGCTTCCTTGGCCAGAAATTCCACCAGTTCGGGGGCAACACGCAAGCCTTCAATCTCAACGTAATTATTTGTTGTTACGTTACCCATGGCTCCGCCTCCTTCAATATAAAACAATACCGCCAGTGTCTTTCAACGCCAGCTTCATGCATCCTTGAACCGCTTTAGCGCGCTTACGTCAATCGGCCCCCGGGCACATCATCTGTGACGCTGCGGCGAAAATGGTCTTTAAAGTGATAGTCTTGCGCGTATATCGTCAGGCGTAAAGCCTTGTTCGCGCAAAGATGCAAGTGCGGTGTCCTTGCGGCTTTTGGAGAGTTTCAACCCATCATCGCCCAGCACCAGATCGTGATGATGATAATGCGGTTCCGGCAGACTGAGTAGGGTCTGCAACAGCCGGTGTACGGATGTTGCATGAAAAAGATCGCGTCCGCGGACAATATGAGTGATGCCTTGAAGGGCATCGTCCACCACGACTGACAGATGATAGCTGGTGGGTGTATCTTTGCGCGCAATCACCACGTCGCCCCATTGTGTGGGGTCCGCGGGTAGGCGACCAGTCTCGCCATCTGGGCCTTTGCCGCTTTCGTTCCAGAAGAGTGTTTTGCCTGTGGTTGCAAGCGCCTTTTCCATATTGAGCCGCCATGCATAGGGTGCACCAGAAACAATGCGCTCCATTTGTTCTTTTTCACTGAGGTTACGTTCGCCCTGGGGATAGAGCGGCGTACCGTCGGGATCGGACGGCCATTCTTTGCCTTTGGCGTGCGCTTCGCCGATTTGTTCGCGCACTTCTGTGCGACTCAAAAAGGCGGGATAGACGAGACCTTTGTCGGCAAGCTTGGTCAATGCGTTGCGATATTCGCCAAAATGCTCCGACTGGCGACGCACCGGCTGTTCCCATTTTAGCCCAAGCCAATGGAGATCATCATAGATGCCCTGTTCGAGTTGAGGCGTGCAACGGGCGGTGTCGATGTCTTCCATACGCAGAAGAAAGCGACCATCGCAGTCGTTCGCCATGCTTGCGTTGAGAAGGGCGGAATAGGCATGGCCAAGGTGCAGTTGGCCATTGGGGCTAGGGGCAAAGCGGAAAACAGATTTTGTCATGATCATGTCAGTTGATTGTCATTTGACGGTATTGGTACTTTGCAAGTTAATGAAATGAAAGGCCATCTTATGCTGCGGATCGATACATTGAGCGATATTGAGGCCGGGCTTGAGGCACTGGTGCTGGTCGATGCCCGACTGGTCGATATACGCAGCCGTTCTCATCAAGTGCCGCTTCGCCGATCCGAGCCGGGGTTTGAAAGCCTTGCTTCAATTATTGTCGCACAACAGGTCTCAACCGCGAGTGCGGCTGCGATCTGGGCACGGTTCAAGCAGGTGGTCGATCCTATGACGCCGGAGGGATACATTGCGGGCGGCGAAGAAGCGTGGCGATTTGCCGGGCTTTCGCGTCCGAAGCAAAGAACGCTTTTTGCGCTGAGTGCAGCTTTGGCAGAAGGGGCGATTGACCTGCATGGACTTTGCGAACTGCCTGCGGAGGAAGCGATCAAGACATTGACAGCGATCAAGGGTATCGGCCCCTGGACCGCTGAGGTTTACCTGCTTTTTGCAGCCGGTCATCCAGATGTATTTCCGGCAGGCGACGTCGCCTTGCAAACTGCGGTCGGTCACGCTTTTGCGCATGAAACACGGCCGGATGCCGCAGCTCTTCGTCTGCTTGCGGAAGATTGGGCGCCATGGCGTGGCGTGGCAGCGCGTTTGTTTTGGGCATATTACGCTGCAATCAAAGGCCGCGAGGCGGCGCCGCTTCTGTAAATCTTGCGTGTTTCCGGGGACATAAATGCGTTTCCGCTTCACAATCCTGTCACGTCGGGATTACATTATTCGCATCAGGTGATGACGGCATTTCGATTCGCAGAAGCTTGATATCCTGCCTATCGCACTTGCCGCTTTCACAAGATCGGAGCGTCGTAGGTTGCGCCCAGAATGGACGCGCGGCGCTTCGATGAAGAACGCAATTCCGCATGGAAAGCCATTCGCACTTTTCCTTTCGGAGTTGCTCTGAAGGAGGTGCGCCCTTGAATGTAGCCGTCTCTCCCCGGACCGTGTCGAGCAGTGGATTACCCGCGCTGGTCCTCAATGCGGATTATCGTCCGCTCAGCTATTACCCTTTGTCGCTCTGGTCCTGGCAAGACGCGATCAAAGCGGTGTTTCTCGAGCGCGTGCATATTGTGGCGGAATACGACCAGATCGTATCATCCCCCTCATTCTCTATGCGCGTTCCCAGCGTGATTTGCTTGAAGGATTATGTGAAGCCACCGCGCTATCCGGCGTTTACGCGCTTCAATTTGTTTCTACGTGATCGTTTCGAATGCCAGTATTGCGGCTCTCTGCACGATCTGACTTTCGACCACGTCACCCCGCGTTGCCATGGCGGCGAGACGACGTGGGAAAATGTGGTCGCCGCATGTTCTCCGTGCAATTTGCGCAAAGGCGGCTTGATGCCGGCTCAGGCGCATATGTGGCCGCGCCAGAAGCCGGTCACGCCCACTGTGCAGGATCTGCACAATAATGGGCGCCTTTTCCCACCCAACCATCTCCACGACAGCTGGCTCGACTTTCTGTATTGGGATGTTGAACTAGAGCCTTAGTGTCTGTTCCAAAAGTCGCCAAGCCGGTCTGCAAATTGCGATTTGTCTGCGTTCCGATGCTCATGTACCCAAAAGTACACTCCGCTTCGGTACTCGAAAATCACCATTTTCGCCACGGCCTGCCGCTTATTGATTCAGACACTATTCTGCGACATGCTGTAGAAAGAACGATTCCCTCAGAAATCGCTCTTACTTCCCAGCTTTTGCAAAAGCGCCGTAGTAGCCGATCGCTGCAAAGAGCAGGCTTGCGACGACGTTCCATCCGGCAAAAGACAGGCCAAGGAAAAAGCCTGGTGCACTGTCACATGCTGGTGGGCGGGTCGCGTTGAGATCGCCGAGCAGATTGCCTGCATCTAGCGTCACTTTCATGGTCGCTGCACTGCAATCAGCCGGACCCGGCCAATATTTTAGCTCGACGCCTGTGTGATAGATGGCAAGCGCCAGACCAAAGGTCATCAGCAGCGCGCCGATCAGGATCAGGCCGCGCGTCAGGATTGGAGGCCATTTCAAGCGATAGGAAACCAAGGCCGCAACAAGAACGGGAACGCCGATATAATATGGCGTACGCTCTTCAAGGCAGAGCTTGCAGGGCATGAACCCAGCCAGATGCTCGAAGCCGAGAGCGGTTCCAACGGTTGCGGCCAATCCGACTGTCATGATGCCAGCGGACCAAGCCTGAATTTTGCCGACCGGTTTGTTGAGTGCAAATGCCATATGAAATTCCCTGAAGCGGCTCTCAGTATTTATTTAATCGCATTATCCTCATGCAAAAAGCTCACGCACTTTTGCTGGAAATGCTCTTTGGTGCAGATAAGCCAAATTACTACTTTGTCTCCAATCAGTTTATTTTGACCGACTTGAGGCAAAATCAGGCGTGGAGATATTTAACCGCCAGGAACATCGCGATCAGCACCACGGCAACCAGCCCAGCCAGAAGGCCGAGGCGCTTTTCGATAAAACCACGGATCGGTTCACCGTAGCGCTTCAACAGCCATGCAAGGAAGAAGAAGCGTGCGCCGCGAGCCACGATTGCCGATGCAATAAACAGCCAGATGTTGATGCCAGCGGCTCCCGATAGGATCGTCACCACCTTGATAGGCGGCAAATGGGCCAGTCCTGATGTGATGAGCATCAGAAGTATCATGTCAGCGCTGGTCGTGCCGCGCATTTGCTCAAATGTGTCGAGCTTGCCATACATTTCTAATACGGGTTTAGCGACCTGCTCATAGGCATGGTAGCCGAGATACCAGCCTGCGATGCCGCCAAGAACGGAAAATATGGTTGCAACCAAAGCATAGCGATAGGCCCGCTCGGGGCGGGCGAGCGCCATCGGCAGATACAGCACATCAGCTGGGACGAGAAAAACTGAGCTTTCTACAAATGCAATGAAAGCGAGCCAATATTCGGCAGACTTTCGGGCAGCAAGCGAGATCGTCCAGTCATAAAGTCGGCGCAGCATGAAGTTTTCCGGATTTTTGCGGGCAAACACCCAAGGATTGTTTGCGTCGTCTATAAATAAAAAAAGTGGCGCGAACAATGCGCGCCACTTTTTTGAATCTGCTTTCTACGGAAGCGAGAGCAGTTCTGGTTTAAAAATAAATGTCAGAACGGCTCTCGTTTTTGTCTTTACGCACTATCCCGCGCAAAACCGCTTCGCACTTTTGCTGGAAGTGCTCCATCGAAAGAGAGCGATTTTTAACGCTTGTAAGCGCTGCAGATGTATTTGGTTTCGAGATATTCCTCGATGCCGTATTTCGAACCTTCGCGCCCAAGACCCGACTGCTTCACGCCGCCGAAAGGTGCGACTTCATTCGAGATCAGTCCAGTGTTGTGGCCCACCATGCCATATTCCAGACCTTCACTGACCCGGATCGCGCGGCTGAAGTTCTCTGTATAGAAGTAGGCAGCCAGACCGAAGATCGTATCATTGGCCATGGCAATGACTTCTTCTTCCGTGTCGAAGGTGAAGAGCGGTGCAAGCGGGCCGAAGGTTTCTTCCTTGGCGACAATCATGTCGGAAGTCACGCCGGTCAGAATGCCCGGTTCAAAAAACAGACCGCCCAGTTCCTTGCCGCCTGTGATGAGCTTCGCACCCTTGGAAACAGCGTCTTCGATGTGCGCTTTGACCTTGGTGATGGCTTTTTCTTCAATCATCGGTCCGATGACGACACCCGGTTCGGTGCCATTGCCGACCTTCAGCTCTTTCACTTTGGCTGCCAGCTTTTCAGCAAACTTGTCGTAGATGCCGCGTTGAACATAGATACGGTTGGCGCAAACGCAGGTCTGGCCAGCGTTGCGGTATTTCGAAATCATTGCGCCATCAACAGCAGCATCGATATCCGCATCATCGAACACGATGAAGGGTGCGTTGCCGCCAAGCTCCAGTGAAATACGCTTGATGGTCGGTGCGCACTGCGCCATCAAAAGACGGCCGACTTCGGTCGAGCCCGTGAAGGACAGTTTGCGCACAATCTCGTTGCTGGTGAGTTCAGCACCGATTTCGCGTGCTTTGCCAGTCACGATCTGCAGAACGCCTGCTGGAATTCCGGCCTTTTCCGCCAATACACCAAGGGCGAGAGCCGTCAGCGGAGTGAGATCGGCGGGACGGACAATCATTGTGCAGCCAGCGGCTAGGGCAGGTGCTGCCTTACGAGTAATCATTGCCGCTGGAAAATTCCATGGGGTGATTGCAGCGGTCACGCCGACTGGCTGGCGGATAACAGTGAGACGTTGCCCATTTTGCGGGGCAGGGATCGTGTCACCATAGACGCGTTTGGCTTCCTCGGCGAACCACTCGATGAAGGAAGCGGCATAAATAACTTCACCGCGCGCTTCGGCGAGTGGCTTGCCCTGTTCCGATGTCATTATAAGAGCAATATCATCGGCGTTGGCGACGATCAGATCGAACCATTTGCGCAAGATACCTGCGCGTTCCTTAGCGGTCTTGCCGGCCCATGAAGGAAGCGCCTTGTTCGAAGCGTTGATTGCTTCTTTAATAGTATCGACCGACAGGGAGGGAACAGTGCCAACAAGGGAGCCGTCCGCAGGGTTGGTCACATCAATGGTTTTGCCATCGGCGGCGTCAATCCAGCGGCCGTCCACAAGGCATTGCGATTTGAGCAGCGATTTATCTTTCAAGGCAATCATATCTGATGTTCCATCCCGGTGTTGCGTCAAAGGGCGGTTCAATATATTGAACGCTATACGATATACTGAATAAATCAGCCGACAGAGCTAAAGTCAATTCATCTGTCGGTTGGCTGAAGAGGGCATATGGACAAAACTGTACTCGATGATGAAAGTTCCTTGAAGCTGGTTCCAGCCGTGGTGAGGGCGACGCAGATTCTTGATTGTGTTGCCGGGAGCCGTGATGGGCTCAAACTTTCGGATATCGTTCGTCAAACCAAATTACCCAAAAGCAGCGTTCATGGGCTTTGCCAGACACTGACCCATCTGAAGCTGTTGAAGCTCAACAGTGATGGAAGCTATACAATGGGGCCGCAATCGGTGCGTTGGGCCAATGTCTTTCTGGCCGACAGCGATATTGTCGATGCTTTTCATGATGTGGTGGCAGAAGCCGAAGGGCTTGGCGCTTATACATTGACGCTCTCGCATCTGGAGGGTCCGGAAGTCATCTATCTGTCCTGCCGCAACTCGACGGCGCCTCTCGGCATCACATTCCGCATCGGGATGCGTGTACCGGCCGTTTTTACGGCCACCGGCAAGGCAATGCTCGCGGCAATGTCCCCGCAGGAGCTTGCGCGCCATCTTCCATCTGAGTGGCCGCAGCCGATTACGCCTTCAAGTGTGCAATCGTTGAAGGATCTGGAAGCTGAAATGGCCGAGGTTAAAGCGAAGGGTTATTCGCTTGATGACGGACAGTTGCGTGAAGGCATGTTCTGCATTGGTGCTGCGATCTGCGATCGTCCGTTCCACCCAGCCGCAGGCATTGCCCTTTCTATGATGGCTGCAGAGGCGCGACCTGACATGGTGGAAGCTATGGGCAAACGAATGCGCGCGCTCGCAGATAGCCTTGGTGAACGCATGGGCTGGGTTTCTTCTGCGAGGCCGTGATTAGAATCGGGATGGTTTGTTTGCTTAATGTTTGGTAAAATTGTTAGGTTTTCGCTGTGGAAAGAAAGTTTGGCTATTTTGTTATTTTAGCGTTGACAGTTTTGTTTAGTGGGACGTATATAGCGACACAACGAGGGCGGCGGCGTCGCAAGCGACAGGCTGATG